>JARROD010000102.1:0-29619 GCA_037384225.1 Exilibacterium sp. | reverse complement strand
TGTGCACAGGAGCAACAAAATCCGAGTGACAGAAGCAAGACGGATAGCACTTTTTTCATCGTATCATTATTCTCAAAAAGGAGCGCAAAAAAATACCTTCAGTGGTTGACGAGAGTCAACCACTGAAGGTGTACAAAGATGTGTCGATTCAAAAAATGTGGTTATACAATCTACATTCGTTCGTTCACGCCAATGGGAAACACACGCCCGTTTTGTAGAAGTTACCTTCGCGTTTTCCGCGTTGAACGACAATGAAATGAAGGAGGTCGCAAACTCACCGGTGCCAGTTTTGAATCCTTCAGTTGAAAAACGCATAGGTGTCCTCAGTCTGTTTAATTTGATAAACCTTAGTGTCGCTTTGGTAAGGTTACGCATCGTTCCACCAGATCCAGGCGCGCTATCGAGTTTCCGGCTATATCGCGTGGTCGGCCGGGAGGCTTTCTCCCCGCCAGAGTTTCACCGCGGTCCAGGGCTCATCGGCAGCGCTCCAGAAAGGGGCATCGACTGGCAGGCCCAGTGGCAGCAGGGCGGTGCTGCACAGGTACAGGCTCCCGGTGGAGATGTAATGTTCTCCCAGCGTGTTCTGATGCCCGCACAGCCCGATGTGTAGCCAACCTTTGGCGTCAAAAGTCCCTGGCGCGGACATCAACCGCTGCATGACCGCCGTCAGCGCACAGCGCACCTGTGCCGGCTTTATATCCTCGGGCAATCGGTGTTGCAAAGCCGCCTGTGACAAATGTTGAAATGCCCCCATCCGGTAAGCGATGGAGCGTCCGATGGCCGGGTAGGTACCTTCGGGTGATATCAGGCGCTCCTGGATGGCCGCGTAGCGACTAAAACGGCGGTTCAGGGTTTCCAGTTTTTCCTTTTTGATTTTGTTTTTATCCTGCATGACCGTCGCTATGTCGATTAACATCGGCTGAATAACGTAGCTGTTGTAATAGTCCCAGTGGAACGCTTCACCATCGCCGTACATACCGTCACCCAAATACCATTCCAGGTGTTTTTTAACCGGCAGATCAATTCGCACGATGTCAAAAGGTAAATCGTTAGCCAGAAAAAACGCCTCGACCATGGCGCTGAACAGCAACCAGTTCGAGTAATACGGTTTGACCTGGCGGGTGGTCTGCAAACAGGTGACGACCTGTTGCTGTGCCTTCTTATCCAGTGATTGCCAGAGCTGTGCCGGGGCACGCAAAAAGGCGTGCGCCAAAAACGCGGCGTCCACCAGCATCTGCGGTTCCATATGATCAAACAAGTAGTCCGGTGAGCGCGGGTCCACAATGGAGGCCACGGTGGCGACGGCCTGCCTGCGGTACCTGTTGCGCAGTTTATTTTCCACGGCATTGCCGGACTCCGATTCCAGCCAGGGGGCGATTCCGGCCAGCAGACGTCCAACGCCTTCCAGGTAAGTGGACGGTTTTTCGTTGGAACCGTTGGTGGTTTCCACCGGCATTGTGCGTTTCAACTGCCTCGAACTGCCAGCCTCCAGCAGCGGGCCGGAGATTTGGTCGAGTACACTCAGCCAGTACTTCCGGTGGTCGGTGACGGCTTTGGATGTCCCTCGGGAAGTGGCGCGCAGTTGAGGGGAGATCAGTGCACCAAGTCCCAACAATTGAGTCGTTTTAAAAAAATTACGTCGATTAATCACTTCGATCCACCTTTAAAATCATTGTCTCTTTATTTTTATCCGCAAGGATGGAAATAAGCCGGGCACGCCGTGGGTCTTGCGTACCCGATTACGGTGTCCAGGTAGCCCACCCCGGCTCTCCAGCGCTGTAAATCGTTGCCCTTGTTGCTGCTCTCTACGATAGGGTCATCCTTCGATGATCCCCGGTTGGCCCGATTGGGCATAAAAAAGTTTTCTATGGTGCTGCGCGAGAACGAGGCCCAATTGGTTGGGAAGCCGGCACCGGCATCCTGAGCATAAGGTTCAATCGGCATGGAGGGATTCATGAGGGCGAGCTTTTCCGCCACGGTCATTTCTGTGAAGGTGAGTCCGTTGGGAAGCGTCTGGCTTGAACTGAGGTTTGTACCATTGCGCTTTACGGCGGTTTTGGTGGATTCGACGTAGGTTAATCCGGTTTTCAAGGTACCGAACTCGTTGCCGGCTTCGTAGTCCCATTGCCGTTCCAGCTGAGCCAGGTTGTCTTCATCATTTTCGATATTCATTCCGTAGCTGACGTCCGCCCTGCTGAAACTGGCGACCTATTATGACCTATCCGCTCTGGTGACATGTGCAGAGCAAGCCATTTGGGCTGGCAATTTAGTAGCAGGTTCAGTTAAGTCGGTATACGAGATTCAAAGCACTCTTTTTACTTACCCACTTATTTGTGGTGTTGTTAATATGAATTATATTATAAATGATTTGAATGCAATCCTAGGTCTGGGTATGCAACTTGTCAACTTGATTTTGTTTGGTTTTTAATCAGTTGTCTCATATTGTCACAAAAGCCCGCGCCGGCTTTACCTGCAGACTCGCGGCGGAAGGCGCAAAATTTACTCACACTAAAAACCTGGTTTTGCAATCGCGCAATAAGAGGAAGCCCTTGTGTTGTCGAATAGATATTGATACCGTTTGCAACAGCGTAGACGGGTGCCCGTGCTTGACAGCTCGGGATAATCGGGAAGTATGGTTAATTTTTGTCATCATTCCATCGCTGCCCCCGCAACGGTAAAAAAGAGTAGTTTACGAAGCCACTGGTTAGGGTCCGCGCACGACCTTTAACCCGGGAAGGCGTAAACATTGGCTGTGGCCCTCTTTGAGCCCGGAGACCGGCCTGTCTGCAATTAAACTCTACACAATCAAGAGTGGCACGGAGGGTGCCCGAGGGTTTATTCGTGATTGACAATTCTTCTGTATCCGGCATTTCAGGGTCGCCGAAAGATGCGGCCGTGCAAAATCCGTCAACGATAGGCTCAACCAGGGAAGTCTCGACAACGACGCTGTCGTTGTTTATTCAAACACTGGGCGCGCTTTCATTTGGTGTGGCAATCCTTTTTGCTGTTGGCTTCGCGCCGATGGAACGGCTGCATAACGCCGCCCACGACTCGAGACATTCACTGGCGTTCCCCTGCCACTGATGACCGTCTGAGTTAAGTCCAGAGAGCTGCTGTTACGCGGGAACCCTATTCCCGCGTCCGGCCTATATGAGTGACTTCAATGTTATTTCAGCGCATTATTATTTATGCTCTTGCCGTGGGTGTGTTCGCCGGCTTGAACCTTTCCCTTGTGCAGTATTTCGGCGCAACCCCCATTATTTTGGCGGCTGAAGCGTTTGAGTTTCAACCCCAACCCCAGCAATTGCAACCCCATGAACACAACGGCCATTCGAATGACCACCATGCCCCGGCACACACCCACCCGGGCATTTCCTCGGGTGCTGCGCTACCCTGGTCGCCTGACAATGGTATCGAGCGCACAGTTTACACACTTATTTCCAATATCTTTGCCAGTATTGGTTTTGCCGCTGTAATGCTGGCGTTGATGTGTCTGCTGCAACTGCGCGGCATGACCAGGCTCACTCCGAGGCGGGGCATGGTCTGGGGGGGCGTGGGTTTTATCGTGTTTTTTGTTGCCCCCAGTGTGGGCTTGCCGCCTGAAATACCAGGATTGGAAGCCGCTGCGCTCGAATATCGGCAGCAGTGGTGGTTGAGTTCGGTGTTGGCGGCCGGGGTTGGAATTGCCATGGTTATTTTTTGTTCCCCGTTGTTCAAAGCCATAGGTGTGGCAGTGGCGGCGGTGCCTCATTTGCTGGGTGCGCCGCATCCGCAAGGCCCAGTGTTCTCCCACCCGGATGCCGCCGTTGTGGCGACGCTTGCGGATTTGCAGGCTCAATTTATTGTTGCCGTCAGTGTGTCCAATTTGCTTTTTTGGCTATTGCTAGGCGTTGTGTGCGCCTGGGTTTTGAACAAAAAGGTATTGGACAAAAGAATGGTCGCCGGAATCCAAGTCGATGCTGCCGCCAGCCATTAAATTTCCCTTTGCGGCGGTAGCGGGGCAAAACCGGTTTAAGCAGGCACTGACGCTTGCCGCTGTAGATCCACTTCTGGGCGGGGTGTTGATCAGCGGGCCGCGGGGTTCGGCCAAATCCACCCTGGCGCGGGCCCTCGCCGGTCTGCTGCCCGACGGGCAACAGGTCTTTGTTAATCTGCCGCTGGGCGCGAGCGAGGAAATGCTGGTGGGCACCCTGGATTTGCAGCGAATTCTGGACCAGCAAAAACTCGCTTTCAGACCGGGGTTGTTTGCCAGAGCACACGGCGGTGTGCTCTATGTGGACGAAGTGAATTTACTGCCGGATCATCTCGTTGACCTGTTACTGGACGTGACCGCGAGCGGGGTCAATACCATCGAGCGAGACGGTGTCAGCCACCGCCATGCCGCCGAATTCCTGTTGGTCGGCACCATGAACCCCGAGGAGGGTGAACTGCGGCCCCAACTGCTGGACCGGTTTGGTTTGATGGTGGAGCTCGACGGTGTTTACACGATAGAAGAGCGCATGGAAATCGTGCGCCGCCGCGAAGCCTTCGACCGCGATCCGCACGCCTTTTGTCTCGCCTACGCGGCGCAACAGGACGATCTCGCCGCACGCATAGACAAAGCCCGCCGCCTGTTACCCGAGGTCGATTGTCCAGCCCCGGCGCGCGAAGCGATCGCCAGGCGCTGCCTTGCAGCCAAAGTGGAAGGGGTGCGCGCCGATGTCGCCTGGCACCGGGCGGCGCGGGCACAGGCGGCCTGGAATGCCCGAACCAGTGTCAGTGAAGAGGATTTAGACGCGGTTGCAGAGCTGGTATTGGCGCATCGCAGGCAGACGCCGCCGCAACATTCACCACCGCCGCCGTCACCACCGCCACCGCCGCCGCCCGGCGGTGGTACAGACTCTTTTGAAAACGCCGAGGGTAACCGCGATGCGACATCGAATCCGCGCGGCGGTGACTGGGGGCGAATGGAGCCGGAACAGCAAAAAGCGCTGACCCCCTTGCCATTAAACCTGCAACAGGAGGCCGCCCAACCGACGCCTTCAGTCGCTTCGACGCAGGTGTCCAGCAGCGCCAGAGGCAGCGTCCGCGGCGGTAAAAAATCGTTGCTGGAAAAGTCCGGGCGCCCTGACTGGTTTGCAACGCTGATCGCCAACCTGTGCCGGTGGCCGCCGCAAAAATTGTTATACAAACGCAGGCGCAGCGGGCAGCCTGTGTTGCATTTTATTGTCCTCGACACATCCGCTTCGACCCTGAGCGCAAACCTGCTCTCGCAGGCAAAAGCGGCGGTGCTGGGTATCGCCGAAAAAGCCTATCCGGCCCGCGAGCAGTTGGCGTTAATGGTCTTTGGCAATCAACAGGTGCAAACCCTGTTACCGCCGGCGCGCGTACCCCGCCGGCTGCGCGAACGTCTGGACAGTATCGGCGGCGGCGGCGGAACCCCCATGCGCGAGGCCCTGATGCAGGCGCAAAGGACTTTGCAGCGGCTCTCCCGGCGATGCACCGGGCTGCAGCTGCGCACCTATTTAGTGACCGACGGCCGGACCCGGCAGTCGCTCGACAACATACGGCTGCCGGGGCAGTGCACCCTGATCGATATCGAGCAGGGCGCGGTAAAACGCGGCCGAGGCCGGGAGCTGGCCAGGGAGCTGGGAGCGCAGTATTTTTCGCTGCCGCCTTTGGGGCGCATTGACCATTATCGAGAGCGAATATGAGCACAGAAAATCATCAACGCCGCATGGCAAAACGCAAATCCGTGATGGATGCAAAATGGTGATGCCGGAGAAAAACACACTCGCCTGCCCGGCACTGTTGCTAACGGCGCCGGCATCCGGGCAGGGCAAAACCACCGTAACGGCCGCACTGGCCCGCCTGTATAAACGCCGCGGCAAACGGGTGCAGGTGTTTAAGACCGGGCCGGATTATCTGGACCCGCAGATTCTGGAGCAGGCCTGCGGACGACCGGTGGAGCAACTGGATCTGTGGATGGCCGGTGAGGCCTATTGCCGGCGCCGCTTGTATGAAGCTGCACAGGATGCCGATCTGATTCTGATCGAAGGCGCCATGGGGATGTTCGATGGCGAGCCGTCCAGCGCCGATCTGGCCGCCCGTTTCGGTATTCCCGTTGTGCTGGTTATGAATGTCAAAGGCATGGCGCAGACAACCGCCGCCGTGGCGGCGGGGCTGGCGCATTTTCGCAAAGATATTGCGGTTGCGGGCATTATCGCCAATGCCTGCGGCTCCGCGCACCATACCCGCCTGATTGAAGACGCGCTGGCACCGGAGCTGCCCCTGCTGGCCGCTTTACCGAGGGAGGCGGCGGTGGCGCTGCCGGAAAGGCATCTCGGTCTGGTGCAGGCCGCCGAGATCGGCGCTGAACTCGATGTATTGATAGACAATGCCGCCGACCGCATCGCCGCATCAGAGTGCCGCAGCGATTACCTGCTGGGGTTGCCGGCGCCGGTAAAGTTTGCGCCCGTTGCTGAATCCCCCGCGCGGCAGTGCGGGATCGAGGAAAGCCTGCGCGGCGTGCGGATCGGTATTGCCCGCGACGACGCCTTCAGTTTTATCTACGCGGCGAATCTGCAATTGCTGACATCGATGGGGGCGCAATACCAGTTTTTTTCACCGCTGCGCGACCGTGCTTTGCCGCCGGTCGATGCGCTGTGGCTACCTGGGGGCTACCCGGAATTACACGCCGCGGTATTAGCGCAAAACCTCTCATTGCGCGATGAGATTGTCCGCTTCTACCGTGAGGGCAAACCCATTCTGGCCGAGTGCGGCGGCTTTTTGTATTGCCTCGACAGCCTCGGTGATCTGCAGGGGCGGGAGTTTGCCCTGCTGGGGTTGCTACCCGGCAGGGGCGCCATGCGCGGCAAGCGCGGCTGTCAGGGAATGCAGACGGCGCCGTTGCCCGAAGGCGAAGTGCGCGGCCATTCCCATCACCGCTCGCGCGCGCAGGTGGCCGTCGAACCTCTCGCTTTTGCCCGCCGCCAGCGCCACGCCGCGGCGGGGGAGGCCATTTATCGCCGTCGCGGATTGACCGCCGGTTACCTGCATTTGTTTTTTCCCTCCAACCCCGGCGCCATCGCCGCCCTGTTTTCCGGGAGGGGCGGCTAATGCCCGGCAGGTCTCTAAACCCAGGTGTCGCCTAACCATGTGGCCGGAAAGTGCGGAGCAACCGCGGGCATTGCGTAGCGGGCTTACCACCGGCTGCTGCGCAACCGCCTGTTGCGTGGCCGCCGCGCAAGCGCTGCTGGACCCGAAACGGCGACCGGAAGCATCGGCGCCCCCGCGCGCGCAAATTGTCAGCGTAAAATTACCCCGCGGTAAAACCGTAGCGTTAACCACCGTTGTGCAAGGGTTAACAAAACTCAGCGCGCTGGCCAAAACCCGAAAGGACGCCGGCGACGACCCCGATGTTACCCACGGAGCGGAAGTATTCGTCGAACTTGCGCTCACGGCAAACGTGGGGGTCTGCTTCAAAGCGGCGCCGGGTGTGGGCACCGTCACCCGCGAGGGGCTGGCACTGGCGGTGGGGGAAGCCGCCATCAATCCCGTGCCCAGAGACATGATGACGGAACATTTGCGGCAAATCGCCGAGCAGTGGAATTACGGCGGCGGTTTCGTCGTTGCGGTGGGTGTTGAAAACGGCGCGGCGCTGGCGAAAAAAACCATGAACCCCCGGTTAGGCATTGTCGGGGGGCTGTCGATTCTGGGTACCACCGGCATTGTCAGGCCGTTTTCCTGCGCCGCTTATATTGCTTCAATCCATCAGGGCATCGATGTCGCCAGGGCCAACGGCATAGCGCATATTGCCGCCACTACCGGCAGTAGCAGTGAAGCGGCCATCCGTCGCCACTATCGATTGTCCGATATGGCGTTGATCGAAATGGGCGACTTTGTCGGCGCAGTGTTGAAATATTTAAGGCGCGCGCCGGTGGCCAGACTCAGTATCTGCGGCGGCTTTGGGAAAATCAGCAAGCTCGCCAACGGCCACCTGGATTTACACAGCCGCGCCGCTGCAATCGACTTCACACAGCTGGCGCAATGGGCGCGGGAGCAGGGGGCGGATTCCGCTCTGGCGGCGCAAATAAAACAGGCCAACACCAGTATGGAAGCCCTGGCATTGTGCCGCGAATCACATATCGATCTGGCCGCTGCGGTGTGCACAAAGGCCTGGCAAAAAGCGCGCGCGGTGCTGTCGCAGAAAGCGGCACCGGGCCCGGCGCTGGAAGTCTGGGTTGTCGACCGCAGTGGCCGGTTTATCGGTTTTGCGGCGGGGGGCGAGCCATGAGTCTGTTGCTTTTGGGCGGTACCGCCGATGCCAGAGCGATTGCCCAAACGCTGATTGGGCGCGGCGTTGCCATTGTTTATTCCATTGCCGGCCTGGTGAGGACGCCCAACCTGGATTGCGAAGTGATCAGTGGCGGCTTCAGCCGTTTTGGCGATCTGCAGGGCTATATAAACGCCAGAAAAATATCGGCGGTTTTGGACGTTACCCACCCTTACGCCCGGCGCATCAGTGCGGCGGCGGTAGCGGCGGCGGATGCCTGCGCCATCCCATACTGGCGCTTTCAGCGTCCCGGCTGGAGGCCGCGGCCGGGGGACGACTGGCGCACCTTTTCCGATTGGCGCGAGCTGTTGCCGGCGCTGACCGGCAAACGCTCGGTGTTTTTTACCGTCGGGCAGCTGCCGCCGATCGCCGTCGCAGCCCTGTCCCGATTGCCGGCGGGGCAGCGGCAGTTGCTGCGCACCGCCGTGCGGCCCGGTTTCGAGTTGCCCGCCGCCATGGGTTGGCAAAAAGCCATAGGCCCCTTTGCCAAAGCCGACGAACTGCGGTTAATGCGCGCCAATGGCGTGGATGTTCTGGTCAGTAAAAACAGCGGCGGTGAGGCCACGGCGGCAAAACTGCACGCGGCCAGAGAATTGAAGATTCCGGTGTTTATGCTGCAAAGGCCGGCACTGCCGGCGCCGGAAAAACAATTCAGCGATCTGTGTGCCTGTGAGGCGGCGGTTTTACAGTGGCTCGGCCTCAGCAATGCAAAGCCCATGCAAACAACATTTCAAACATCCGCGGATGGTTATAGAGGCTCAAACAATGATTAATAAACGCAAGCCGGCCATTTTATTCGCCGGTCACGGTTCCAGGGACGTCAATGCAGTGGCGGAGTTTTTGCAGTTGGCTGAACACTTTCGCCGCCGGTTTCCCGAGCGCATGATTGAAACCGGCTTTCTGGAATTCGCCCGCCCGATTATCGCCGAGGGTATTGAAAAGCTCGTGGATCAGGGCGCAACCCATATTCAGGTGATACCCGGCATGTTGATGGCTGGCGGGCATGCCAAGAACGATATTCCGAGCGAACTCAATGCGCTGCAACAACACTACGGCATCAAAATAGAGTACGGCGCGGAGCTGGGGGTCAACCCGAAAATGCTGCAGGCCGCCAGCGACCGTATCGAACAGGCCGAACAGGAATTAATACACCGGGTACCGGCGTACGCGCGCAAAAACACGCTGCTGGTGGTGGTCGGTCGCGGTGCTTCCGATGCCGACGCCAACTCAAATATTTGCAAGATTACCCGCTTTTTAGAAGAGGGCATGGGGTTTGGCTGGGCCACCACCTGCTTCAGCGGCGTTACCACACCGCTGGTGCCGGAGTGTCTGGCGCGCGCTCACGGGCTGGGTTTTAAGCAGGTAATTGTGTTTCCCTATTTTCTCTTTACCGGCCGCCTGGTGAAACGCATTTACGCCTGGGCCGATGAATATGCGGCAACCCACCCCGACGTAGCCCTGGTGAAAGCGCCCTATTTAAACGATCACCCGCAAGTGATCGATACCTTTGTGGCAAAACTGCGGGAAATTGAAACCGGCAACCCCAATATGAATTGCCAGCTGTGTCAGTATCGCGAGCAGATTATCGGTGCGGAACATAAAGTGGGCACGCCGCAGCGCAGCCACCATCACCATGTGCAGGGTATTGGCACGGACGGTGATCACAGCCATGAGCACCACAACAGCCATGAGCACGACCATGGCGGCCATGAACATCATCATGTTCAGCACAGTCATAACTAGAACGGCAATAAGAGTTGGATATGGTGTTCCCTGACTATGAAATAAACCCACAGGCTATCGAACGGGAAAGTTTTCGGCAGACACCATGGGCCTGCCCGAGGCCGCCGCATCTGTGCGCTTCAGCGTCAATGCCTGCGACAGTGGCCGGCGCGCGCTGGCCGCCGCCGCGCCGATTCTCTGCGATGTGGAAATGGTCAGGCAGGGTCTGACGCGGCGCCTGCTCAAGTCCGAGTCGCACTGTTATCTGAACCATCCACCGGTGGCGCCGTTGGCCCGCCGGCAGGGTGAAACCCGGTCCATGGCGGCGGTGCAGTTCTGGCGCGGCAAACTCGGCGGGGGCATCGCGCTTATCGGCAATGCTCCCACGGCGCTGTTTCGACTGTTGGACATACTGCAACAGGGAGCGGAAAAACCGGCGCTGATTATCGCGGTACCGGTGGGTTTTGTGGGCGCGGCCGAGTCCAAACAGCGGCTGTGGGACATGCACCGAGCGCTGGGTGTAGAGTGTATTACGCTGCTCGGACGCCTGGGCGGCAGCGCCGTTGCGGCGGCGATTTGCAATGCGTTGCTGCGGTGCAATCACAATGAATGGTACTGACGCTATGCCTGGGCACAGTGCAACCGACACCGATCGCAGCGCAACAATGCATATTCATATTATCGGTCTGGGGGTCGCGCAAACCGCGATCCTGGATGCGCCAGCCCTCGCGGCGCTGCAAAATGCCAGCCGGGTGATCGGCTCCCCGCGCCAGCTCGCCACGGTTGCCGGCTTGCTCGGCGAACCGCAACGGCTGCCGTTGCCCTCACTGGCGCAACTGCAACCGCTTATCGAACGGCTGGAGGTTGCCAATAATAGCTCGATTGCGGTACTGGCTTCGGGTGATCCGCTGTATTACGGCATCGGCCGCTGGTTCGGCCAGCGCTTCGCCCCTGAGCGGCTCAGCTACTACCCCGCCGTCTCCTTTGGTCTTGCTCACCGATAAAAACAGCGCGCCGCAGAGGCTGGCGCAAGAATGCATCGCGGCCGGTTTCGATTTATCCACTTTATTCGTGTGCGAGGCCCTGGGTTATGAGCGGCAGCGGGTAAGGTCATTCGGCGCCGCCGAGCTGGCGGCGTCGGCGGTTGAGTTCGACCCCTTGCATATTACCGTCATTCAGACACGGGGGGCGGGGGGCATTCTGCCGGAATTTCCCGGCATACCCGACGGGCATTTCATGACCGGCCGTGAAGCCGGCAAAGGTCTGCTGACCAAGCGCGAAGTGCGTCTCGCCGCGGTATCGCTGTTACAACCGGCGAACGGCGATGTGATCTGGGATATAGGCGCGGGCTGCGGCGGCGTCGCCGTGGAGCTGGCCTGCTGGAATGAACATATCAGGGTGCTGGCCATCGAGCACAATCCACAGCGCCTCAAACACCTTGAAGCCAACCGGCAGAAATTTGGCGTGGTCGATAATCTGGACATCGTGGCCGGGCGCGCGCCGGATGTTTTCGTTGGCCTGGCACAAGTGGACAAGGCTTTTATTGGCGGCAGCGACGGCGCATTGCCTGCGCTGATCGACGACGTATGGTGCCGGCTTGCGCAAACGGGCGTGGTGGTGGCCACCGCGGTAACGGAAACCAGCAGGCAACAGCTGATTGAATTTGCCGCGCAACGCCGCCGCGAGGGTGATGGAGAAACTGAGACGCTGCAAATCGCGGTGAATAGAGCGGACTCGCTGGCCGGGCAACTCCTGTACCGCCCGGGCCTGGCGGTAACGCTATTCCGGTTTCGCAAAACCGACAGAGTGGACAGGCAATAACAGACGTGATGGCGGACGTAAAGATTGACATAAAAGCTGACATAAAAACCGAGATAAAAATGCGGGCGGAAACAAAAAGCGCCGGTTGTTTTTACGGCGTCGGTGTGGGGCCGGGTGATCCCGAACTGATAACCCTGAAGGCGCTGCGCCTTATTCAGTCTGCCGATGTCATCAGCTATATCATCAACGGCGAAGGCCAGTCGCAGGCCAGGGCCATCGCCGTCGATGCGCTGCAATCGGTCGTCTCCGGGCAGCGGGAAATTCCCGTCTCAGTGACAATGTGTGCCGACCGTCGGCAGGCAAACCGCGCCTACGACCGGGCTGCGCACAGCATCGCCGCCGCGCTCGATGCCGGTGAGAATGTGGTGTTTCTGTGCGAGGGCGATCCACTGTTTTACGGTTCCTTTACTTATCTGCTGGCGCGGCTGCAGTCCCGTTATTGCTGTCGTGCCGTGGCGGGGATTTCGTCGATCAGCGCCGCGGCGGCGGCGCTGTCGCGGCCCCTGGCCCGCTTGCGGGAATCCTTTGCCGTGGTCAGCGGGCGCCACGATGACGGCAAAATTCTCGCTGCGCTCGATGAGCACGATAGTGTGGCAATACTAAAAGCGGGGTCTTGCCGACAGCGTATTTCGCGCATTATCGAACACAGCGGCCGCGCCCGAGAGGCCCGCTATCTGGCAAACATCGGCCGCGCCGACGAGTGCATTATCGAGGATATCGCGTGTATACCAGCGGCGCCCGGTCCCTATTTTTCACTCTTTTTGGTGACAAAAGAATGGGGAGACCGGCAGTGATTCGAATTGTCGCACTTACGCAAAGCGGTCATAAACTGGCGAATGACCTGCAGCGGCGACTTGCGGGGAGCGAGGTCTGGTTCAAACCCCAGCCGTTTCGCCAACGCGTCCAGCAGGCGTTTTTGCGGGCGGAAAAACTGATTTTTATCTGCGCCACGGGCATTGTCGTGCGAACGCTGGCACCGGTGTTGAAAAACAAACACACGGACCCTCCCGTCCTGGTGCTCGACGAAGCGGGCCGTTATGTGATTCCCCTGCTTTGCGGCCACCAGGGCGGCGCCAACCACTGGGCCGGCGAAATCGCGGTGTTGCTGGGTGCCCGCGCGGTTATCACCACGGCCAGGCCTTATCTTGAACCGGTGTATACCGTGGGCATGGGCTGTGACAGACAGTGTCCGCAGGAACATTTACAGCGGCTTCTGGAAGTCTGTCTGCAGCAGGCCGGGTTGGGGTTGGCGGCGATCAGCAGCATCAACAGTATCGATATAAAAAACCACGAGGCCGGTCTGATTGCGCTGGCAAAACAGATTGAGATGCCTTTCAGAACCTGGAGCGCGCAGCAGCTCAACAGTGTTGAAGACCTGTTGAGCACAAAATCCGAATACGTTTACAAAACCGTGGGTGTCTACGGCGTGGCCGAAGCCGCGGCGCTGTATGCCGCACAGGAAAAAACCGGAAGCCCGCCCGAACTGGTGCTGAGCAAACAGAAATCCGCCCGCGCCACCTGCTCGATCGCGCGCGCCTATCCGGCGCCGGCTTTTTTGCGTGGCGAAGCGCCCGATAACAACGCACTGACAGGAAAAAATTGACCGGCAATGAGCGCATTATTTTTAGTGAGCATGGGGCCGGGAGGCCTGGATCTGATGGCGCCCAAGGCGCTGGCGGCCATACAGCATTGTTCGGATTTGGTGGCCTACGGTTTATACCTGGATTTACTGGGCCCGGTGTGCGCCGGCAAACAACATCACCCGCTGCCGTTGGGAAAAGAGACCGACCGCGCCCGGCTGGCGCTGGATCTCGCCGCCGGCGGCAACAACACCGCGCTGATTTCCAGCGGCGATATCGGCATTTACGCCATGGCCTCGCTGGTGTTTGAGTTGCTCGACCGGGAACTGGAAAACAACCCCCACTGGCTGAAGGCGGAGGTGGAAGTCATTCCGGGCATATCGGCCATGCAGGTCGGGGCCAGCCGGGCCGGCGCTGTGTTGGGTCACGATTTTTGCACCCTCTCCCTGTCCGATCTGCTGACTCCCTGGGAAACCATCGAAAAGCGCATCCACAGCGCCGGTGCGGGCGACTTCGTGATCGCGTTTTACAACCCGGTGTCGCGCCGGCGCGACTGGCAGCTAAACGCGGCGCGGGAGATTCTGCTGAACTACCGGCCAGGTTCTACACCGGTGGTGTTGGGACGGCATTTGAGCCGTGAGAATGAAACCGTGGAGATTACGGATTTGCAGCAATTGCGGGCCGACGCCGTGGATATGTTCACCCTGGTTGCCGTCGGCAACACGGAAACGCGGCGTATCGACAACGCCGGCAGGCAGTGGGTGTACACGCCCCGCGGCTACCGGCAGCAATAGGTTTAAAGTCAAATACAGGTATAGATGATGACGGTTTACTTCATCGGCGCCGGGCCGGGCGACCCGGAATTGATCACCGTTAAAGCGCAGCGACTGATTCGCCAATGCCCGATTATTTTATATGCCGGCTCGCTGGTGCCGAGGGAAATTCTGGACACGGTGGACAACAGCGCTGAGGCGGTCATCGATACCGCGTCTCTCGACCTGGACGAAATCATTGCCTGCATGGGTGATGCACACCGAGCGGGCAAAGATGTGGCCCGCCTGCATTCCGGCGACCCATCGCTCTACGGCGCGATCGGCGAACAGATGCGCCGCCTGCGACAGTTGCACATCGAGTATGAAATTATTCCCGGTGTCACGGCGGCTTCGGCCTGCGCCGCCTGGCTGGGAAAGGAACTGACGCTCAGCGGCGTGTCGCAAACGGTGATTATGACGCGCTATGAAGGCAAAACCCCGTTCCCGGCGCGCGAGCGCTTGCCGGCGCTGGCGCGCAGCGGCGCCACGCTGGCAATTCACCTGGGGGTGGCGCGCATTCATAAAATTGTGCAAGAGCTGATACCGTTTTACGGGGAAAACTGCCCGGTGGCGGTTTGCTATCGCACCTCCTGGCCGGACCAGGACAAAGTGGTCGGTACCTTGAAAAATATTGTCGCCAAAGTGCGGGAAAAAAAGTTTACCCGCACAACATTGATTCTGGTCGGCTATGTGCTGGATGCGGAAGACTTTAACGATTCCTATCTGTACCGGCAGGATCAGGCCCATGTGTACCGGCCAAAGGTAACACCCGCCGTTGCGCGAACAGTGAAGCGTTAATCGTAACTTCTCAATAACCCGGGGTCGGTACAGTGTCAGGCGGATGGCCGCCGGATCGAAGGCACAAATTACCCCGGGTTATTGAGAAGTTACCGTTAATCGCGATCGCGGTAATTTTTTGATCACAGACGCTTTTTTTATCAACAGACGCTTTTTACCACAGGTTAAGGGAAACCACACAATGCAGCTAAGCAAAATACCGGCAACCGTCATTACCGGCTTTCTCGGCAGTGGCAAAACCACTTTACTGTCAAGTGTATTGAAACGGGCGGCGGGCAAACGCATTGCCGTTATCGTCAACGAGTTTGGCGAACTCGATATCGACGCTGAACTGTTGCGCAGTTGTCCGCTCGACAATTGTGCCCAGGAGGACAAAGGGCAAAATCCGTCGGCCGCCGATGTGGACAACGGCATTTATGAATTGGCCAACGGCTGTATATGCTGCACGGTCGAGGAGGAATTTTTACCGGTGATGAAGCAATTGGTGGAACGCCGGCACGATATCGACCACATCCTGATTGAAACCAGCGGCCTGGCCCTGCCCAAACCGCTGGTGCAGGCGTTTAATTGGCCGGATATCAAACAGTTTTGCACGGTGGACGCCGTCATAACCGTTATCGATGGTCCGGCGGTGGCCGCCGGGCGCTATGCTCAGGATGTGGAAAAAGTACAGGCGCAGCGGCTGGCGGATGAAAACCTGGACCACGACCCGACGTTGCGGGAATTACTGGACGATCAACTGGGCGCGGCGGATCTGGTGGTGGTGAGTAAAAACGATCTGCTGGACGCTGCCACCCGCGGGGTCGTCGCCGGGATGGTGTCTGCCAGAGTGCCGGCGGCGGTAAAAACGCTCTACATTGAAAACGGTGAGGTGGAGGCAAACCTGCTGCTGGGGGTGGAAGCCGGCGCCGAAGCGCGCATCGACGCGCTGCCGACGCACCACGATCAGCATCACCGGCACGGCCGCCACCACGATCACGCCCACGATCATTTTGATTCCTGTGTGGTAACACTGGGAGAAGTCGACGGCGATGCGCTGCAAAAAATGTTACAAGCGCTGTTGGCGCAATATCCCATATACCGCGCTAAAGGATTTGCCGCCTTGCCCGGCAAGCCCATGCGCCAGGTTTTACAAGCCGTGGGCGAGCGGCTGGACAGCCATTACGACCGTTTGTGGAAGCCCGGCGAAGCGCGCGCAACCCAGTTGGTTTTTATCGGCCGCGGTTTAGACGCGCAAGCGCTACGTGAAGCGTTGGCGCCGGCGCAGGTAACGCTTTAAATGCATCTGCTGGCATCACAACCCGGCGGCTTTGTCGATACCGAAGGCATTGTCGACCTGTGCCAGTCGGCGGCGGACATGGTTATCCTCTCCGCCGCCGACAGCAGCCTGACGGCGCTGGCCAGCGCCGCTGAATCCATGCCAGCGGATTTTCCCAGCCTGCGGCTCGCCAATTGGATGCACTTGCTGAAGCCGGCCGCATTTGATTTGTACCGTGAAAAAGTGCTGGATAAAGCGCGGTTGGTAGTGGTTTCTCTGCTGGGAGGAAAAAGCTACTGGGAATACGGCTTTGAGCAGTTGCAACATTGGTCATTGCAAAACGGGTCATTGCAAAACGGGTCATTGAAAAACGGGTCATTGCAAAACAGGTCAGTGCAAACCGGAGCAGAGCAAACGGCTGCTGCTCACAGCCGATGGTTAATTCTGGTGCCGGGGGACGACACCGCGGATCCGCAACTGTTTAATGCTTCCACTGTCGCCGCCGCCCAGGCGCACAGAGTTTGGCGTTACCTGCGCGAAAGCGGTGTGGAGAACTGTCGGCAGCTATTGCAGTATCTGGCCAGCGAATTTCTGCAAAAAAACTATCGCTGGCAAGAGCCGCGGGCGCTGCCGCCCTGCCTGGTTTATCTGCCGGCGGCTATGCAGAAGGCCGGTGGCGGAGAACACTGGCGGGACGGTTTGGCACAATGGCGTGCGCACTGGCGCCGCGACAACCGACGGGCGGCGGCGGAAAAAGCTCCCAGCGTCTGTATGCTGCTGTTTTACCGCAGCCATTTACAGAGTGCCGATACGGCGATGTTCGACGCCCTGATCGAGTGTGTGGAGGAGCAGGGCCTGAGCCCACTCGAGCAATTCCGGTGGTGTTGAGAATCAGACCGGGCCGGCATTATTGCCGGCGCCCGCGCAGTACGGTTCGCCGTTTTCCAAACCACTACCGGTGTTGCAACTGATACTGTCCGGCAGTACCGAAGAGGACTGGAAGACCGGCAAACAGGGCCTGCGCAGCCGGGATATCGCCATGCAGGTGGTACTGCCGGAAATGGACGGGCGCATCATTACCCGCGCCGTGAGTTTCAAAACGGAAAATTATTTTTGCCGGCGCTGTGAAATTGCGGTTATTCGCCAGCAGTTGCACCGGGAGCGGGCCGGTTTTGTCGCCGCGCTGGCCAGGCGCTATAGCGAGTTGAACCGCAAGCAAAACGCTGACAAACGCATCGCCCTGATTCTGGCCAACTATCCCACCAAAGACGGGCGTATCGGCAATGGCGTCGGTCTGGACACCCCGGCTTCCGCGATTCGGATTCTACAGGCGCTGCAGAGCGCCGCTTACCCCGTGGCGGACGTACCGGCGCAGGGCACAGCATTGATCGAGGCATTGCTGGGCGCGATCACCAACAACCCGGATTCCCTGGCGCAACTGCCCTGTTGGCAAAGCATGGCGGTGGCAGAATATATGGCTCACTTTCAGCGCTTGCCGCCGGCCTGCCGGGCCGCGGTGTGGGAGCGCTGGGGCGGGCCCGATGCGGACGTGAAATTCCGCCGCGGCCGATTGATGATCGCCGGTATCCGCCTGGGGCAAACCTTTGTGGGGATTCAGCCTGCGCGCGGATTTAATATCGATATCGCCGCCAATTATCACGACCCCGATCTGGTGCCGCCGCACAGCTACCTGGCGTTTTATTTCTGGCTGCGCCACAGTTACCGGGTCGACGCCGTGATCCATGTGGGCAAACACGGCAACCTGGAGTGGCTGCCGGGGAAAGGAACGGCGTTGTCCAACCACTGTTGGCCCGATATCGCCCTCGGACCCATGCCGCATTTTTACCCGTTTATCGTCAACGACCCGGGGGAGGGCGCCCAGGCCAAACGCCGCGCCCAGGCCGTCATTATCGACCACCTGATGCCGCCACTGACCCGCGCGGAAACCTACGGTGAGCTGGCCGACCTGGAGGCGCTGGTGGACGAATACTACCAGGCCCTGGGTATGGACGGGCGGCGGGAATGCTGGTTGCGGGAAAAGATTCTGCAACGGGTCCGCGCCAGCCATGTTTTGGAGGAGTTGGGAACGACGGCGGATTCCGGTGACGACAATGTTCTGCTGCAACTGGATGCCTACCTGTGCGATATCAAAGAAGCACAGATTCGCCACGGCCTGCACATACTCGGCAGCCTGCCGGACAAGCGTAAATTGGCCGATACCCTGGTCGCGCTGTTGCGACTGCCGCGGGGTGCGGAGCCGGAGCAGCAGGGGATTTTGCACAATCTCGGCGCCGATATGGCTCTGTGTAACGGCGCTGATCCCTTTGATCCCCTGACGGCCGGGCAGCGGCCCTGGCGGGGCCCCAGACCGGCGCTGCTGGCAAATCTCAGCGGGCGCGGCTGGCGCACCGAAGCCGATACCCGCGAACGCCTGGAAATGCTCGCGCAGCAATGGGTAAACAGCTACGTATTGGCGCCGGGCGATAGCAGTGCACTGAGCGTGCATTACCCGCGCACGGACAACCGCTCCATACCCACGCCGGCGGCCTGGGCCCTGGGCGAGAAATCCGCCCGGGCATTGATCGAGCGCCACTTGCAGGAGCAGGGCGACTACCCGAGACAACTCGGCCTTTCCGTCTGGGGGACGGCAACCATGCGCACCGGCGGCGACGATATCGCCCAGGCGTTTGCGCTGATGGGGGTGAAACCGGTATGGGCGCCGGGCTCCCGGCGGGTGGTGGATGTGGAGGTGCTGCCGGCGATGCTGCTGGGGCGGCCGCGGGTGGATGTCACCCTGCGGGTATCGGGTTTTTTCCGGGATGCCTTTGCCAATGTGATTAAATTGTACGACACCGCGGTACAGGCCATTGCGGCGCTGCAGGAACCCGGTGACGACAATACCATTGCCGCCAATATTCAGGCACACTGCCGCGCCTTGATCGCTGAAGGGCTGGATGCGCAAACCGCGCGGCGCCAGGCGAGCTACCGGGTCTTCGGCAGCAAGCCGGGTGCCTATGGCGCCGGCTTGCAGGGTTTGATCGACGAGCGCTGCTGGCAACACGCCGGTGATCTGGCCCGGGCTTACCTGAATTGGGGCGGTTACGCCTACGGCCAAGAGGTCGACGGTGTGGAGGCGAAATCGGCGTTTCAGCACCGGCTCTCGCAACTGGACACCGTGGTGCAGAACCAGGATAACCGCGAACACGATCTGTTGGATTCCGATGATTATTACCAGTTTCAGGGCGGCATGGCCAACGCGGTGAATGTTTATCGCGGGCGGATGCCAGCCATATACCACAGCGATCACTCCAACCCCTCGGCGCCCAGGGTGCGCACGCTGGGTGAAGAGTTGAACCGGGTGATCCGCACCCGGGTTTTGAACCCGAAATGGATCGGCGCCATGCGGGAGCACGGTTATAAAGGCGCTTTCGAGATGGCCGCCAGTATCGATTACCTTTTTGCCTTTGACGCCACCACCGGCCTGATTGCCGATTACCAGTATGAAAAAGTCGCCGATGCGCTGGTATTCGATCCGGTGAACCAGGCGTTTTTGCGGCAACACAACCCCAATGCGTTGGAAGAAATGGCCGAGCGTTTGCTGGAGGCGATACAGCGTGGTTTGTGGCAACAACCGGGGGATTATGCCCGCACGCTACGGGACTTGCTGTTGGATATGGATCAACGGTTTGAACAAAAACAGGAACACTAACGGTGATCTCTAATTTTAAAAAGACGGATTTTAAAAAGCCCCACACACTGATGGTGCAAGGCACCACGTCGGATGCCGGCAAGAGTACCCTGGTGGCGGCACTGGGCCGGATACTGGCCAGGCGCGGGGTTGGTGTGGCGCCGTTCAAACCGCAAAACATGGCGCTCAACAGTGCCGTGACCGCAGACGGCGGCGAGATCGGTCGCGCCCAGGCGGTACAGGCACAGGCCTGCAAAATCCCCTGTTCGGTGGATATGAATCCGGTGCTGTTGAAACCCAACAGCGATCTGGGCGCGCAGGTTATTGTTTGCGGTCGCGCTGTCGGCAATATGCAGGCGCAGGAGTATCACCGCTTCAAGCCGGAATTATTGACACAGGTGGTAGCGGCCTTCGAAAGGTTGGAGCAATCCCATCCGGTAATACTGGTGGAGGGCGCCGGCAGCCCAGCGGAAATCAATTTGCGCCGCAATGATATCGCCAACATGGGGTTTGCCGAACGCATCGATTGCCCGGTGGTTATCATCGCCGATATTGATCGCGGCGGGGTATTCGCCCATATCCTCGGCACCTATGAATTATTAAGTGAGACGGAAAAACGGCGCGTTAAAGGCGTGGTAATCAATCGTTTTCGCGGCGATGTCAGCCTGCTGGAACCGGGGCTGGAATGGTTGCAGGCGCGCATCGGGGTGCCGGTTTTGGGGGTGATTCCCTATATCCCGGATTTACACATCGAAGCCGAAGACGCTATCGATCAGCAGCAGGTGTCCGCCGGCGCGCCGGGCAAAGGCGCTTACCCGGCGTTGAAGGTCGTGGTACCCGCCTTGCCGCGTCTCAGCAATCACACGGACTTTGACGTACTGCGCCTGCACCCGCAGGTGGACTGCCGGTTTATTAAAGACGTGGCCCGCTTCAACGGCGCCGATCTACTGATATTGCCCGGCAGTAAACATGTGCGCGGGGATTTACTATGGCTGCGGGATTCCGGCTGGTCCCGGGCGATCGAGCGCCACCTGCGCCTGGGGGGCAAAGTGATCGGCATCTGCGGCGGTTTTCAAATGCTGGGCGAGTGGATTCACGATCCCGAAGCGGTCGAGTCCGCCGCCGGGTCCAGTAAAGGGCTGGGTTTACTGGCGATGGAAACGACCCTTACGGGGCAGAAACGGTTGCGCAATGTCAGCGGTTTTTCTCTGGATGGCCATCTTCCTATAACAGGTTACGAAATACACGCCGGTGTCAGTAAAGGTGCCGCCCTGGCGCGACCCCTGTTTTCCATTGCGGAAAAGAAGCGCGGCGGTCAGTATGCGGCAGGGGAATACGAAACCGAGGGCGCATTGAACGAGGAAAACACGGTACTGGGCAGTTATATACACGGTCTTTTCGATGAGCCGGCGCAACTCGAGCACCTGTTGCGCTGGGCCGGACTGGATTCGGTGTCGGCTTTTGATTACGCGGTCTATCGCGAGCAACAGTTGGAGCGCCTGGCCACGGAAGTCGAGCGGGCGATCCCGCTGCACAGGATCCGCCAGCTACTCAGTCTCGAGCGGCTTGACTGACATGGGTAATGACATGGGTAATGTCGACGCACCTATCGGCCACGGCGGCGATCTTATCGCCGCCAGTAACCGCTATGGTATTGCGCCTGAGAAATGGATCGACCTGTCCACCGGCATTAATCCAAACCCCTATCCGGTGGCAGCGCTGGACCCGCGCGCTTTTCAGCGCCTGCCGTATCTGCTGCCCGAACTGATGCAAAAGGCCGGGACATTTTACGGTAACGGCTCGCTGCTGCCGGTGTCGGGTACGCAATCGGTTATCCAGACATTGCCGCACTGCCTGCCCGCGCGCCCCGTCTTGTTACCCGATTTGGGCTATCGGGAACACGCTTTGCAATGGCGTCGGGCCGGCGTGCCTGTAAGCGGGTATCCGGCCCGGGAAATGGCCGCGGCCTGCGCCGCCATAGAAGCCGCGCTTGAACGGGATAATTGCCAACACTTAGTGGTGATCAACCCCAATAATCCCACCGGCCTTCGCTTTGCGCCGGAACAATTGTTGAACTGGGCCGAACGCCTGGCGCCGGGGGCGCACCTGATCGTCGACGAAGCCTTTATGGATCTAACGCCGCACCAGAGTGTGCTGTCGACGGGCACCGCCGAGAACATGGTGGTTATGCGCTCATTCGGCAAATTTTTTGGCCTCGCGGGTATACGGCTGGGGTTTGTCTTTGCCGCCCCGGCATTGCTCGACGGTTTACAGCGCAACATCGGTTTATGGACGGTCAATGGTCCGGCTCAGGCCATTGCCATTGAGGCTTTGGCCGATGTCGCATGGCAAGCGCAGGCCCGCCTGGATATCAATCGCTCCGGTCGGGTTACACGCCGGGTTTTTGCGCCGCTTTGGCAGCGTTTTCCCTGCCATCGAACCGTACACGAACACCTGTTTTCCAGCTATTGGATGGCGGCGGAAGATGCCCACAACATCACGCGGTTTTTTGCCCGAAGCGGCATTCTCCTTCGCCTTATAAAGGTTGATGCGCAAGCGGCGCTGGTGAGAATCGGTTTATTGAATCGCAAGCAAAAAAACGTTGTGGCAAAGGTAAACCAGGCGGTTTTCGCCTGTATGGAGAATCTGTGTCAGAGCGTTTGAACATGATATCGGGAGCTGAAATATGAAAGAACTTATCCTGGGCGGCGCCAGAAGCGGTAAAAGCCGGCTGGCGGAATCCAGAGCTTTGCAAAGCCCAAAAAAATGCATTTATATCGCCACCGGAACAGCCGAAGATGAGGAAATGGAACGGCGTATTGCCGCGCATAAAAAGCGCCGTGGCGAACACTGGCATCTGATTGAAGAGCCCTTGCGATTGGCTGACGTTCTGCGCGAAACAGATGACAGCAACAGCGCCATTGTGGTTGATTGCCTGACGCTTTGGCTCAGTAACTGTCTGCACCATGGCGACTTTGAAAGAGAAAAAACGCAGTTGATCGACACTATCCCGTCAATGCGGGGGGATATTTTTATGGTCAGCAACGAAACCGGCTCCGGCATAGTACCGCTTGGCAAGCTTTCGCGGCAATTTGTCGATTACAGTGGCTGGCTGCATCAGGAACTGGCACAGATATGCGATCGTGTAACCCTGGTTGTGGCAGGCCTTCCATTGAGTTTAAAAGAAGAGCACGCGGCATGACGACAGACAACGCAAGTAACTGGATTTTCGCCCCCTGCAAAGTGGTGAACGAAGCGGCAACGCAGGCGGCGCTGGAGCATCAAAGCACGTTGACCAAGCCGGCTGGTTCGCTGGGTAAACTGGAATCACTGGCGGTAAAGTTCGCCGGTTGGCAGGCCAGCGAATTTCCACGGCTCGACAACATCACTGTTCGGGTTTTTGCCGCGGACCACGGGGTGTGCGCGAAAGGTGTTTCGGCGTTCCCCCAGGCGGTTACGGCACAAATGGTTGCCAATTTTGCCGACGGCGGGGCAGCCATCTGCGTGTTGAGCCGGCAAATCGGAGCGGATTTCGCGGTGGTCAATCTGGGCACGGTAAATGCCATCGAGGCCGGTGACAATGTGATTGCGTGTGTTATCGCACCGGGAACCGGCGATTTTAGTGAACAGCCGGCGATGAACTCTGCACAGTTGGCACAAGCGCTGATGGCCGGAAAGCGAAGTGTTGAGGCGGGGCGGATGGATCTTTTTATCGGCGGTGAGATGGGCATCGGCAACACCACCTCCGCCTCCGCTCTGTACAGCGCGCTGCTGGACTTACCGCCGGAGAAAACCGTGGGGCCGGGCACCGGCGTCGACCGGCGGGGGATGGAAATCAAATGCGGGGTAATCGACCGGGCATTGTCTCTGCACGGCGCACAATTGAACAGCCCTCTGGATATTATGCGTTGCCTGGGTGGCTTTGAAATAGCCGCGCTCAGCGGCGCTTATATCGCCTGCGCACAGCGTGGCATTCCGGCGCTGGTGGACGGGTTTATTGCCACGGCGGCGGCGCTGGTGGCTGTGAGGCTCAATCCCGGTGTCAACGATTGGTTGTTGTTTTCCCATCGCTCGGCGGAGCCGGCCCATGTTCTGGCGCTGCAAGCATTGCGCGGCGAGCCGCTGCTGGACCTCGGCATGCGGCTGGGGGAGGGCAGCGGTGCGGCGGTCGCGGTGCCGATACTGCAATCCGCTCTCAATCTGCACCGTCAGATGGCGACTTTCGAACAAGCGAGTGTCAGCGATACGCAGGTAAGATGAGTATTATTGATATTGACAGCACTACGCAGGTGGACCTGCTCAGACACGGTGAATGCAAGAGTGGCGGAACTTTTAATGGCATTACCGACACCGAACTGTCCCCGGTGGGTATGGAAACAATGCAGCGCCGTTGCGAAGTGGTCGCCGGGCAGTGGGACTTGATTATGTCCTCCCCGTTAAAACGCTGTCTGCATTTTGCAAATCATTTTGGGGGTGAGCTCGACATTCCGGTCGTTATGGATTCGCGTTTGCGTGAAATGTCATTTGGCGACTGGGAAGGGCGGAAAACAGAACAGGTATGGCTGCACGATGAGGCCCGGGTCGCCGCCTGGACCCTGGACCCGTCAAAGACTACGCCCCCCAACGGCGAATCTCTTTATAAAGTGTCTGAGCGGCTGGCGGATTTTTATGATTATGTGCTTGGCCACTATGGGGGAAAAAAACTACTGATCGTTACCCATGGGGGTGTTATTCGGTTACTTTTGACACGCGTGCTCGGAATGCCTTTATCCCATGCCAACCGCTTCGATGTGCCCCATGGCTCGATGTCACGCATCAACGTGTTTCATTCCGCAACGGGGGATATTACCAAGCTGTTGCTGCATGATTTTTGGCATCGGGCCTGACACTGTGGCTATTTTTTAAAGGAAATTTTAAATGCGCGTGCAAGTTGAGACAGAAGGCTTTTCGATAGTGCGCCACTGGAGCGCTCTAAGGATGGCCATTCAGTTCTTAACCGCTATACCGGTTGCAGGGGAAGCAGAGCTGGACAAAACCACCATGGGGCTTTCATTGCTTTATTACCCAGTGGTCGGCGTTTTAGTGGGTACTCTGTTGGTCGGTCTGGCGCTGGCGGGGCAATGGATGTTTTCGCCGCTGCTTGCGGCCGTTGTGGTGGTGACAGCTTGGGTTTTAGTCACCGGCGCCTTGCATATCGATGGCCTGGCTGACTGCGCCGATGCCTGGGTGGGCGGTTTTGGTTCCCGTGAACGCACCCTCGAATTGATGAAGGATCCAACATCCGGACCGGTGGCGATTGCTGTAGTGGTTATGTTGCTGTTACTGAAAGTGGCATTAGTGGCAGAATTATTAGCGCAGGGCTTGGTCAATGTTTGGGTGTTTGGTTTGCTTGTGGCGCCGTTTTTGGGGCGGCTGTCGGTGTTGGCGCTGTTTTTGACAACGCCCTATGTTCGCAAGTTGGGTTTGGGAGAAATATTGGCGGTCTACTTTCCCCGTCGTTGTGGATTGGTATTTTGTGGAGTCTACGTTGCCTCAATGTTGCTGATTGAGTTTCATCCAGGGTTGATTGTTATCGGTTCCGTTGCTTTGACAATAGCGTTTTTGCGGCGGCTGATGCTTTCCCGCCTCGGCGGTTGCACCGGCGATACTCTGGGAGCGACGGTAGAAATGGTAGAAGTGGTTGTGCTACTGGTTATCGCGGCGGTTGTTTGATGGAGTGGGTGGATGCAGCGGCGCTTGCTCTGGCTGTGTTGTTGGATAGGCTACTGGGCGAGCCGCGCCGGTGGCATCCGCTGATCGGTTTGGGCTATGTCATCAAGGCCGTTGAGCAGAGGCTGAACCGCGACTGTTTTTCTTTTAGAAGGCGCCGTTTGCTGGGGCTGATTGCCCTGTTACTGATACTGGCCGGCGTTTTCTGCCTGGTTGTGCCTTTGCTCAGGTTCATCGGCGCCTCTACAGTGGCTTATCTGTGGTTTAGCGCCTTGTCGCTTTACCTGGTCATCGGTGCCCGCAGTCTGGAAGAACATGCCCTGGCGGTAAAAGACGCGTTGGCCATAAATGATTTAGCGCTTGCCAGAGTGCGAGTGAGTTATATCGTCAGTCGGGAAACCGGCGAACTGGACGCAATCGGTGTTACCAGGGCAACCTTGGAATCCGTATTGGAAAATGGCAGCGATGCCCTGTTGGCGCCACTGTTTTGGTTTGTGGTGGCGGGCCCTGTCGGTGCTGTCGGTTACCGTGTGATCAATACACTGGACGCCATGTGGGGTTACCGTAATGCACGTTTTCAGGCTTTTGGCTGGGCAGCGGCGCGCCTGGATGATTGGGTTAACTGGATTCCGGCGCGCCTTTGCGCGCTGACTTATGCCGCCGTTGCCAGCAAAGGCAGAGGTTTTGGCCGCCAGGGGCTGGACTGTTGGCGCAAACAGGCCGGGGAGTGTGAAAGTCCCAACGCCGGGCCGGTGATGGCCTGTGGCGCGGGGGCTTTAAATCTGGAATTGGGTGGCGCGGCGATATATCACGGCCAATTGTTGGCGCGGCCAATATTGGGGAAAGGCGCTTCACCGCAACCCGTGGATATCGACAGAGCGCTGGCGTTATTAAAGCGCAGTATGGTGTTATGGGCATCGCTTTACTTATTGTTGGCGGTTTGTAAGCAAGTCCTATTGTAACTTCTTAATACTCGGGGCTATTGGAAAGCTACAGCCACATTTTCAGCGCCCTTCTCGTTTTATTTCGTGCACGGTCCTTAGGGCTGCGCTGAAAATACCGCTCTAAAAGCTTCTGATCTTGAAAATGTATATAACGATGGGATATACCCAAAGCGTTTGAGATTTAGGCTTCCAGAGCACTCCCCTTTTTGCCCCTGGCCGCGTCGCTCCTCCTTACGTGGGGCCTGCCACGCGGCGTCGTCGCTCCCCCTGTCCTTAAAAGAAAAGGGGGGACAAAAATTGACGCACTCTGAAAACCTAAATCTCAAACGCTTTGGGTATAGACAACGAGAAATGTCGTTGTCTTGGCAGTATGTTGTCGTTCAGTTTTGGGTGTGGTTGTAAATTAAAATGTCTGGGGTGGCCATAATTGGTGCTGCATATGAATGGTAATGTTTTATTCAAAGATGGCAGTGTCTAGAGATTGTGATTTAGAGTAAATGCAGGGCCTGGTAAAAAAACAGCCATCGGGTCGTCACTTGTATAGGTCGAGGACCGCTAATTTCAAATTGATTTAATCAAACCCTGTTTTTCATTGATTTTTTATCTATGCTGTTTGTAATTTGTAAGACTGTCGGTCCGTTGTGTCATTAACTTGTAACATTGTTTATCTAAAATAACCGCCGAGCTTTTGTATCTGGTGTTGTACCGAGGTTCGGAATTATATAAACCTAGAATTTCACTGACGATTAAGAGGAAGAATCCATGAAAAAAGCATTGCCCCCGATGGTGATAGCTGCTGTTGCCTCATTGCAGGCCTATGCCGGTACCGTTACTACGAATGGCCCGGACATTGTGATAGACACCAACAGCGGTTTGGAGGTGAAAACAGTCGACGGTGATTATGCATTCAAATTGGGTGGCCGGGTTCAGATCGATTACAACACATACGACGGTGTGATCAACACAGTAGAGGGCGAAACCGGCAGTGATTTATTCTTCCGCCGCGCGCGCCTCGAACTCAAGGGTAAGGCCAAGGACTGGAGTTATAACATCTCTTACAACCTCACTGATAGTGGATCCATTGACAAACTGTTTCTGACCTACAACGGTTGGAATGAGATGGCCCGGTTGTCAATTGGTGAGCAGAAGGAATTCTTTGGTTTGGAAGACACCGGCAGCTCCAAGTGGATTACGGCGATTGAACGTTCAATGCCTTCCAGCGCATTCGATGTCGGCGATAATATGGGTATCAAGATTCATGGCGCCAATGACTTACTGACCTACAGCGCGGGTATCTACAAGGAGTCGGTCGACGCCGCCGATAATTCCCTGGATACGGCCATTACCGGTCGCTTGGTTTTTCGCCCGGTATACAATGAAAGCATGCTGGTTCATCTGGGAGGCGGATTGACGCTACGCGATGGCAGCTTCGACGGTTTCGGTGCGCGATTGGGTGTGCGTGGCGGTGAAAATGGTACGGCCAACGCCGTGGCGGCCGGATACGTGGCCGGCAATGTCGATGACCTGAGTGCCTATAACCTGGAATTGGCGATTTCGATGGAGTCCCTCCATCTTATGGCGGAGTATTTCGACGGCAAAATTTCCGGATCCGGTGCACCGGATATCGACGCTGATGGTTACTATATCCAACTGGGTTGGATTATGACCGGTGAACGCCGCAAGTACAAGACCAGTATTGCCGCGTTTGACAAAGTCAAGCCCAATAGCAGTGGGGGCGCCTGGGAAATTTTCGGCCGCTACGACAACCTGGATGTCAGCAATAACAATGCGTTGATCACCGAGAGTGGTGAACAAGCCGATAGCCTGACTCTAGGTGTCAACTGGTATATGAACTCGCTGCTGAAACTCTCGGCAAACTATGTACATACCGAGACCGATGAGAATATCGGTGGCGAGGACGACGGCGATGCACTGGTGGCCAGATTGCAGTATGCGTTTTAGGAAAAATGCCATAGCAAAAAGTTTCAAACCGTAGGGACGTGCACGGTAACTTCTCGGGTATTGTGATGCTACCTGTGTATGTCCCTAAGGACCGTGCACGAAATAACTCCCGGCCCTTTTATTTATGATTAGAGAGGGCTTCCGATCCATCCCGCCTGGCGCCGTTGCTAAAACTTGACGTAGGTCAACTATGCCGGCGTTTTCGCAACGACACCAGACGGGCGCCTCGAAACCCCTTTTTATTACTGATAAAGGGGTCGGAAGTTATTTCGTGCACGTCCCTTACCTTGTGCCAATAAAGCAATATATTGGCAAAGCAGAACTGTTAACGGGTTGGTTTGAAACTCACTGTTCAACAAAGTATTAATACGATTTTCAAATAGCGTATTACTGCCATATGCATTGATAAGTTTGTGCACATGCAGAAGCGTTTGTGCAACATCGAGGTTATCGTGCTCTATAGCCGCCAGACGGTCACACTCCTGTTCGATCCACATAATCAAGTCTTTACGAATCAAATTTGCTAAAGACGCCGGGAAGAACTGGGTGAAAATGTGTGCGAGAAGCAATCGAAGGTTATCTTTTCTGGATTGATGCGCCTGCTCGTGAGATAACACTATGGATGTATCAGCCGATCGGCAATTATCAAACAACAAAAGCGCTTATCACATCACTCATCTTTTTGTGACATCAATCGTTTTTGGGTTATCAGCGTTTCAAGATGATCAAGAGAATTTTCGTCCAGCTTTTCAGCCGCGCTCACAAAACCACTGAGAATTGTTTCCAAATTGCCGTCGTGCAATACTTCGACAACATCGCCCAATAATTTTGCAATTAGATCTGCTCGGGACAGCTGAGAGTTATATTGATAGGCATGCCTTACTTTGAATCTACTCACTAGTCTCTTCTTATATAGACGCTCCAGTGTCGTCTGCATGGTTGACACTTTAACCGCATCGGCTTCAACCGATATTTTTTCACAGAGAAATAGCGCATCGGAATTTGGGTATC
>JARROD010000101.1:0-10814 GCA_037384225.1 Exilibacterium sp. | reverse complement strand
TTCTTTTCTGGGGCGAATTACGGGATGGGAGTATCCTGAGGGTTGGGGGGTAACTCCATGGCCACATCAGGCTCATAAGTGTCTTGAAATTGCCCAACCTGTGTAAATACTTTGTCTGTTTTTTGAGCGTAATGCGCCAGGTGGAATAAGGCTTCGCCTTCGTGGACCAGCGGCAAAAATGTGCGCCCGATAATGATTCCTTCTTCTTCGGCAACGACCTGGTATTCACTGGCGCCGAGCGGGTCACCAATAACGCCGAGCACGCTGCCTTTTACAGCCTTCGCGCCCAAGGGCACCAGGGTGCGCAATATACCACTGTAGGGTGCTCTAACCCAACT
The DNA here is from genome assembly GCA_037384225.1 of Exilibacterium sp. GTDB lineage: Bacteria > Pseudomonadota > Gammaproteobacteria > Pseudomonadales > Cellvibrionaceae > JARROD01. The sequence goes on along the minus strand of JARROD010000101.1, from coordinate 10,476 downwards.
GGTGCTGGTGGAAATAATAGCGCGTTTAGCCTGTGTTCTTGCTTTTGTTCTGGGGAGCATTCCCAACGCCCGCATCACGTTGAGTATGCCTTTGACCCCGGCCCGGATAGAAACCTCGTCAAACCTCAACGCTTCACCTGCTTCGTACAGCAGTATGGGAACGCCGCCGCTGGTTTCCCCCATTTCCCGCAGTGAGCCGTCGCGGATTGTAGAATCGACAATGACGGGTACGCCAAAGGCGTCGGCCATTCTTTTTGCCGTATCATTGCTGAGATCGGCGCGAATCTGGGGTAAATTGCCTCGGTGTCTGGCACCGGTGTGCAAGTCGATGCCGTAATCGCTTTGCTGCAGAATCTGCTTCATAAAGGTATTGGCAATGCGCCCGGCGAGGGAGCCTTTCCGGCTGCCCGGAAAACTACGGTTCAGGTCCCGTCCGTCGGGCAGATAGCGGGAGTTGGACAAAAAGCCGTGAACATTGACGATTGGAATCGCCAGTAATGTGCCCCGCAGACGACTGATTTGTTTTTGTTTGAGCAGCCGGCGGATAATTTCCACTCCGTTAATTTCATCACCGTGGATGGCGGCGCAGATAAACATCACGGGGCCGGCCAGCTTGCCGTTGATGACGTGCACAGTCATTTGCACGTCGTTGTGTGTGTACATCGCGGCGAGAGGCAGGTCCACCGTCTGGTGATCGCCGGGCGCTACAGTGGTATCGCCGATTTGAATGGGGTTATTTTTCATTCACTCTGCTTGTCAGTGGATATACTTTGGCCGGGTCTTCTCCGAGCAGGTAGGATTTTTCCGCGTCGACTAAAAATCGCCTGCGCAGCGCATTACGTCCCAGTAACATGCGAAAACGCATATTTTCACGATCGGTCAGGGTCAATTGGGAGCGAAAGGTTTTTGCTCCTACCATCAGCGCTGTTTCTATAACATAGCGCATTTCTCTGTGTCCACCCGAATCGGTAACATTGCGTTGATCCACTAGTTTTGCGTGACACTCTACCGCTAATTCGACGCTGCGTTGTAGAGGGTGAATGCCAAAGCGTAACCAGGTTTCACCGTCTGCTCGTAGATAGGGGTGGATATAATAGGCGTGCAGTGCTGAGGTTTTTGCCCCTGTATCGACCTTGGCTTTAATGGCATCAATATGCAAATGCGGTAGGCACACCCACTCGCGCCAGCCCAGGACGGATTTATGATCTTTCACGGTTATCGCCTCTGTTTGGTATAGTCATTTTTTGTTCGCCGATATTGTGTATTTCAATGGGAAAGGGTTTGGTGGCAGTGCCACTGTAAAGGCTTAGATGGGGATAGGGGATTTCAATGCCGGCGTCATCTAAAGCCAGTTTGACCTGCTCCTGCATGGTGTTTTTCAAGGTTAAAAAATTCTCCTGCGCAGACCAGACGGAAAACTGGATATCTACCGAGGAGGTGTTAAACCCCGAGACAATAAACAAAGGTTTGGGTTCTTCCAGACATAGGAGGTTGTCGTTGGCGACTTTAAACATAACCTCGCGGGTCTTTGCAATATCGGCGTTGTAGGCGATGCCTATGCGCAGGTCAAAGCGGCGAATGGGGTATTTGGTCAGGTTCGTCACTTCCGATTTGATAATGGTTTCATTGGGGATGCGGACGTAGAGGTTACTGAAAGTGCGCAACTTAACTGACAATAAATCCACCGCCAGCACCTCTCCGATGGTAGTGCCTACTTGTATGGTATCACCTATGGAGAAGCTGCGCTCCCCCAATACAAACAGGCCTGATATGAGATTGGAGGCAGATGTCTGGGAGGCAAACCCCAAGGCTACCGATAAAATACCGGCGGCGCCGAGCAGTACGCTGACCTTAAACCCCATCTGATGAAAGGCGTTGACCAAAAACAGTAGCCATACAATCCAGAATACGGCGTTTGTCGTCACCCCGAGCGTGTGGCTCGACAGGCGCTTGCCGACCAGCCGCTGGGTAAACTTCGTGCATATTTTCGCGGCGAAGTAGCCGGCCGCTATCAGCAGCAGGGCGCGCAACAAGTTGCTCCACCACAGTTCGCTATACAGTTCGTTTATAGGTTCCATACGATGAATTTACTCTGATAGTGAAGGTCGCATTACAGGGCGAAGCTCTCACTCTAAAAACAGATTGAGCGCCCGGTGCAGCACGCCTTTCTCTGGTGGCTGTCGGGGGGCGGCAATCGGGGTGGTTGACGCGGGTGGGTGGTAGTCTATTTTGATTTTAGCGCTGTTTAGCTCGGTTTCTATGCTGGCCTGGAGGCCGGATGTCCAGTAGTCCCCTTCATTTTCCAACAGGCTCAATGCCGGTACCGGCACCTTGAGCCGTTCCAAAGAGAGTTTCTTGCTTCCACGGTTATTAATTTCAACCGGTGTCAGGGCTTTGTAGGGAGCTGTTTCCAGTAGCTTGGGGTTCAGTCTGGCCCGGGTGTTACTGGCGTAACAAAGCTCACCCTCCCGGGTGTTGGGGCCGAACCAGGTATCGGACAACCGCACCGCCGGCAGTTCCAGCAAAGGGGTATCGTTGACAATAATTTCCAGCCACAAAATGGTGCTGATATAAAGAGTTGCCCGCTTGCCGGCGGGTATTTCCACGGTTGTGAGGGGCCGGACGACAATGGGGCGGTTGGCGAGTTTGGGCGTTAATTTCAGCGTGCAGTCGTCAGCGTTCATGATCAGTCGGGAGGTGTTTAACTCGCCGAACTGTATCCAACCGTTTTCTCTTGCTGGCTCGCCGTAACTGTATTCTGCGCGCCATTCGTTCGGATGGCGTTGGATTTGTATAAACGCCTGGCCAAATAATAGGCAATAGCCGTCGCCTGCGGAGGTAGATTGGACTTCAAAACGAGAAATGTCATTTAACGCTATCATTCATTGAGTCTTGTCGTTGATTGAATCCTGTGACAAACCGTTTCTACCGGCGCCTACCCCTAAGTGTCGCAGTCTCTTATGGTTGGTTAGAGGGGTGTGCGTTGCCGCCGATCCTTGTTTATTTAACCGTCTTTGTCAAGTTTGGCAGAGTGTTGGGGATAGCGCTAATGGGCGACGCGCTATTACTCGGCCATGTTGTCCGTGTTGTCCGTGTTGTTGGAGCTGGCATTGTTGTAGAGGGTGTTGTTGTACCTATTATTGCTGGCGGCGGTTTTATTGCTCAATGATTTTTGTATATGAGTACGTGGATTTAGTTTACGCCCGGATTTAATAAACTCAAAATGCAAATGGTAACCGGTTGCCCGGCCGGATTTGCCCACGGTCGCGATAGTATCGCCTTTATTAACCCGTTCACCTTCATTCACCAGGTTATTTTCAGTATGGGCATAGAGTGTTTCGATCTTATTCGGGTGCTTAATAATAACTGTATTACCATAGCCGTTTAAAGTACCCGAAAACTTGACCACGCCACCAGCCGCGGCCCTGATTCTGGTCCCCTTTGGGGCACGCAGGTCGATACCCTCATGTTGATCGGAGTACAGATTGAAAGCCCTGGTTACTTCTATTTTTTGCAATGGCCATATAAACCTGGAACTCTGATCCGGATACCGCACGGGAACATACAGACTTGAGTCTGGTATTTCCAGCGGGGTACCGACCTCCAGAGTGCGTGGGTTGTCGATGTGGTTGTGATACTGAAGCTGGCGGCTGGAAATGGAATAGCGCCGGGAAATCGTATACAGGGTGTCACCGACCTTCACCGTATACTGGGGGGGCTCTTTTTCCTCCGAGAGGTTCCCTGACTCGGATTTATTTTGACTTGTCTCCGGATCTTTGGGCATTGCGTGGACGGTTTTATGCGTTTCGTCACCGGAGGTCTGGTTGCGGTCAGCGCCAGGTCGCTCTTCATCCCTTCGACGTTCATCGGTTTTCTTAAGTTTGACTGTAGTTGAAACGTTAGTTGAAACGTTAGTTGAAACATTAGTTGAAACGGTTGTTGAAGTTACTGTCGGTTGTTGTGGCGGTTTGCCTGCTTGTGGTTTGAATATAAGCAGTCTGGAACAGCCGGCGGCGCCTAGTGCAACTATAAACACTAATGCCTTGGTCGCAGTCAACGGGGAGGTGGCAGGAGATTTATTCATGCTTAGGCCCTGTAAAGAAATAACTTCACATTCTCGCTGCCCCCTCATCCCACCTGGCGGTGTTGCTTGAGCTCGAAATATCGGCATATTCCTTCGCTCAAGCGCCTTGCCAGACGGGCGATGGAACACCGAGAATGTAAAGTTATTTCTTTACAGGCCCTTACCTTATTTCGCTGTCGAGGCGGCGGAGTTCAGTGTCTATGATTGGCTCGGATTTACCGGTTGCTTTCGTACTAAAGACAATTTACCCGCAAATGTGTATTGATCAAATACATTACACGGCTGTATATCCTGCGCAGTTTTGAATTTGTGAGACCGTTCTCTTTTCGATGTTTCTGAGTCGACAATTATTGTTAGCTTCGCGCTTTCAAGCTTTCCAATTACCGGCAAATCATCCTATATGGTTTTTTTCTTCCTAGTTACGCCGCATTGTTCGTCTTTTATTGTGATGTATTACGCATTTGTGTCAAAAAGTGGACGTGAAAAGTCGCCTCGCGGGAAATTTTTGAGAGCTTGCCAGCAGGTGAAATGTGGAAAAATTATCAGTTTGAGGGGCGGAAACTCTCTACACTCGTGGGGAGTGGGCTATAGGCTTGATTATGAGATTCGGCAGTGCGGGAAACAGTGTGATGATCTCGAAACCCAGTTATCGCGATACCTGGAACTTTTATGTAGAAGATTCAAATATTGATGACGTGCCCGTCTTTGAAGCGTTTTTTCCCGGCGAACGGGGGCAGCGATGGGATATCGTTGTTTCGCGGAGCAAGTATGGAAGACGTCAATATATTATTTGTAAGGTGGACTTAAGGCTATATGATTATCACCTGCTGGAAAAGGATGGCTGCCTGAAAAAATATACTCCACCTGAACGACAGAATGAGATTGAAAGTTTTCTGCGGTTTGATTCTGTCAATATTGACTCAAGGTTGTTTAAAGAATATTTTTGCTATCTAGAAAACTGTATCAACAGTGAGTTCGACGCTTCTCGCTATTACTATTCGATCTATGATCCGCAGTTGCAAAGTTGTTGTGATCCCATCACTATGAAGAGACAGGGAAAGTTATTGCGCATCAGTACGCTACATTCGACCTATAGAGGGAATTTGGACCATCACGATGAGGTCGAAGTCGTTGAGGTGGAAACTGGCAGGCAATTTTGGCAGCCGATTGAAGACCGGCAGACGTTTGAGTTCGATAATGTCAAAGTCATTTTTCAAAAAAAGTACTATGTAAATGGATTGCGGGAAATTATCGATGACCTGCGCCGTTTATGTGAAATATCAATCGCTACCGGATTGTCTATTCAAACAAATTTAGAAAGAGATAAAGCCCATGAACAAGAAAGGTGGTTCCCAGCCTTACGATGACTTTGTTCTTTCTGCGGAAGAAGCAACGGCGAAAAACAATGACAAGGTTTTGATGGAAAAAAGGGAAAAATTCCTCCGTAAAACCAAACTTCGACGCTTGGCTGAATTAGGGCGGGAACGCCACCGCTGAGCCTGTGTCAACCTGGCACCTGCGGGGCCAGGTTGCAATCTCTGGTGTCGAGAACTTGATTGAGGGCTGCCCGCGGCTTTTACAAATACCAGTCGTATTCGCGGGCTGAAATCAGGTTTTCAAACTCCACCAGTTCACTGTATTTTTGCGCGCAGTAGACGTCTACAAACTTATCGCCGAGGAGTTTCCTCAGGGGGTTGCTCTGGCGCATGAGACTCAATGCCTGGTTCAGGTCGGTGGGCAATCCCAGGGTTTGATCGGTGCTGCCGTCGCAGGGGGCGCCAGGGTCGGCTTTTTCCACTAGCCCATGCAGAATGCCGGCGAGGATTGCGGCCAGGGTCAGATAGGGGTTGGCGTCGGCGCCGCTGACGCGATGCTCGAGTCGGGTATTGGCAGCGTCGGAATTGGGAATGCGCACAGCGACAAAACGATTTTCATAGCCCCAGTTGGGACTGACAGCGGTGAAGTTATTCGGCTGCAGCCGCCGGTAGGCATTGCGATTGGCTGCAAACATCGCCATGGAGGCTGGCAGTAGTTCCAGGCACCCGGCCACAGCATGCAACAGGTTGGTTTTGTTATGCTTGTCGAGGGCGTTATTTCCGTCCTTGTCGTACAGACTCACATGCAGATGCAGGCCATTGCCAGGGTGGTCGAGATAGGGTTTGGCCATAAAGGTGGCCAGATAACCGTGTTTTCTGGCGACGCCTTTGACAATGCGGCGAAAGCAGGCGCACTGGTCCGCTGCCAGCATGACGTCACTGTGGTGGTCCAGGTTGATTTCATACTGCCCCGGTCCCAGTTCGGCACTTATCGGGCCGGTTTTTATCCCCTGCTGTTGACAGTTTAAAATGATTTCTCGTAGGCAGTCACCGTAGTCTGACAGGCGTTCAATGGCCAACACGGCGGTGCGGTCGTTGTTACCGGTAACCGGGTCGCGGGGAGGCTGGATCAAGCCGTCGCCGTCGCGTTCCATACTCACCAGATAAAATTCCAGTTCGTAGGCCACAGTGGGGTATAGATCCAGAGCCTGGAACTGGTTTAATACCTGCTGCAATATCACCCTCGGCTCCCAGGCAAGGGGGGCTGGGCCGATTCCGGTAGTGCAGAACATCTGTGCCCGGGGTTCCGATTCCCAGCGAACCGGTTGCAGAGAGCCCGGGATCAGGTACATGGTGGTGTCGGGGTCGCCGTCATCGAGGCCGTAGCCAAGCGCATTGACCGGATAACCCTGAACACACATCAGCGGAATAGAGGCGGGCAGTTTGAGCCCTGTTTCGACACACTTTTCCAACTGAGTGATGGGAGAGCGTTTACCGAAAAAATTGCCGGGTATGTCCTGTGCGATAAGGTCCACTTCTGCCACGTCGGGATAGCGTTTGCGGAACTGTCGGATCTCATCGAGCAGACGCTGCGTTTGAGCGCTGCACTGGGTGGTCTGCGGCGACCCCGGTGGCAGGGGTTGTTGTAAACCCTGAGACGGCTGCTCGGAAGTCTGTTTTGTCGATGATTGCTGCGTTGCTTGTTGTGATGCTTGTTGTGATGTCAGTTGCGATGATTCGCTCATTTTTAATGCCCATTGCTTGGTGTCGCTTGGCGGATTAGGTTATTTCCGCGAAGCCCCGAGTATATCCCTTAATTGATAATACCAACCGGCCACAGCCACAGCGGGAATCCGCAGATATTTTCCGCCCGGGAAAGGTACTTGGCGGATGCGTGAAAACACCTCGAACCTTTCGGCAGTTCCAGAAATGACCTCCGCCAGCAGCCTGCCCATGATATGGGTGGTGGTAATGCCGTGGCCCGAATAGCCCTGAGCGTAAAAAACATTGCTACCAGGCAAACGGCCAGCATCGGGCAGGCGACTGTAGGTGAGGGCAAAGTTGCCGCCCCAGGCGTATTCCACTTTACTGTCATGCAGTTGCGGGAATACTTTGAGCATATCCCTGTGCATCGAGGCGGCCAGGTTTCTGGGTTGTTTGCCGCCGTAATAGCTGCGTCCGCCAAACAGTAGTCGCCTGTCGCTTGTGAGCCGATAGTAATCCAGTATATAGCGCCAGTCTGTAAAGCCGTAGTCTTTCCGTATCACTGCCTGGGCGCGCTCTTTACCGAGGGGCTGGGTGGCAATGATAAAGGTGCTTACCGGGATCACTCGCGTTTGCAGTCTCGGTACCAGGTTGCCCAGATAGGCATTGCCCGCCAGTACCGCATATTTTGCCACTACTTCCCCCGCGGGTGTATACAGCCGCGGTTCACCGCTAGACTCCAGGCGGATCACTGGGGAGTTTTCGTAGATGCTGCCACCGAGTTGTTGCAGCCCCCGTGCCTCTCCGATGGCCAGATTCAAAGGGTGCAGGTGGGCGCTGTCGGGGTCGATATAAGCGCCGATATAGTTGTGACTTGCCACCAGTTCACGGACGCCGGTGGATTCTGGCAGCAGGGTCAGATTGTCGCGACCACAGCGAGCCCATACGGACTTTTCCCGCTCCATGGCCCGCAGCTGGCGGATATCGGTCGCCAGCCCCGCGTGGCCGAGCTTAAAATCGCATTGAATACCAAATTCGGTGATATGTTCGCGGATGATATCGCGGCCTTCCAGCGCCATGTTTAGAAACTGCTTGGCGGTTTCCAGGCCGAAGCGTTGTTCCAATGCGCCTATGCCGGCGTTGTAGCCGATAATGGCCTGACCGCCGTTGCGCCCGGATGCTCCCCAACCGACTCTGGCGGCTTCCAGCAACACTACGTTGTAGCCCCGTTTGGCCAGGTGTAGGGCCGCGGACAAACCGGTATAGCCGCCGCCGACCACGCATACATCACAGTCGACTCGCCCTCTCAGGGTGGGGAAAACGACGCTTGTTTCGGCGTTGGCACGATCGATGGTGGCGGCGTAGTAGGAATCGGTGTGCGCGGCTACCGGCATACACAACTTTCCTTATTTTGTAGCAAAAATCTTGTCTCCTACACCCCCGAGGACGGGGACGATATAGCCGTTTTCATTGAGATGGCCCTGCTTGCGCATCAGCCCGATTTTATGGTTTATCAGCGGGTGATTGATTTCGTTAACACTCATATTCAGGTTCAGGTTCAATTTCGTATCTTTTAACAGCGTGGAAGGTTAAACCGGCTTGAATAGGAGGGCAAGCCCCAACGCCGTGCCAATACAGATTGACAGGCGGCTGTGTTATAAAGTCGCTTTTGACTCGACATACTTTTCTTTTCGTTTCATAAAACAGTCAATTTGCGAGGCGAGCGATGCTGGAAAATATTATTTTTGATCTGGGGGCGGTAGTGCTGGAGTGGAAACCCGCCGCTATTGCCGAGCGCTTTACAGCGGATGTACAGTTGCAGGAAAAGTTGGTCAGCGGGGTTTTCACGCATCAGGACTGGCTCGATATGGACCGGGGGGTGTTGAGCGAAGACGATGTCGTCGATAGAGTTGTCGAGCGGCTGCAGCTTCCGGTTGCGAGCGTCAGGGAGCTTTTTACCATCACCCGGGAGTCTTTACAAGTGATTCCGGAAACCGAACGGTTGATCGAAGAAGCCTACAACGCCGGTCTCAACTTATACTGTCTATCTAATATGTCGGTGGAAAACTACGCATATCTGCAACCCAGGTTTGATTTTTTTGAGCGTTTTCAGGGGATTGTGATATCGGGACACGAGCACTTAATAAAGCCGGATCCGAATATATTTACGCTGATACTTGAGCGTTATAGCCTCAATCCCGCCAGCACTCTGTTTATCGACGACAGTGCGCAGAACGTCGCCGCGGCGGAAAACCGTGGCATTGAAGCAGTGCAGTTTTTTGGGACACCTGCATGTTATGAGAGAATTTCGACGCGGATACAGACGATTTAGTTTACCCCATCATTGCATACATTTTCGAGCTCGGAAGCTTTTAGAGCGGTATTTTCAGCATCGCGCGCAGATTTTTCTAACCGGAGTATATACCTAAATCTCAAACGCTTTGGGTATAGCTCACCCTATGTGAGGGGGTCTTCGTGATGGGGTTTATGCAGCGATAAGGGTGATTATTCTGAACTGCGTTTAGCGCGTTTATTTGACGTGGAAGGTAAATGGCATATCAAAGTTAAACTCACCGCCTTCCAGTTCTTCCGGTACCGGAGGAAAGGGGTTGGCCCTTTTGGCGGCCCGGGTTACAGCCTGATTCAGCAAATGGTATTGGGATTGTTCGAGAAAGACCAGTTTAATGATTCTACCGCTGCGGTCGATTACCACAGATAGGCGCACAGTCCCTTCCTGGCCACGTCTTTGGGCGCGTTGTGGATATTCCAGGTATCTGAGCACTAGCTCCCAGATTTTAGAGCGATAACGGCGGCGAGTCTCTTCCTGCTTTGCGGTGAGTTTTTCCGTGGTGGACTTCTTTTCAGCTTCCAACGTGCTGGAAACAACATTTCTTTTCGGCTGCGGTTTTAGGGTGGAGTGGGGTATTTCTGATTGGCTGTCGGTGGAGGTGCTTTTATTAGCGGCCAGAATTTGCACCGGTTTAGGATCTTGCGCGGAATAACTTCCGGAATTTTGGGTTTCGAGACGCCCGTCTGGCAGGGCGCAAAAACGAAGGCATCGTGGGGCTACGTCGAGTTTTTGCAACGCCGCCAAGCGGGATGGGTCGGAAGTCAAAAACCGGAAGTTATTTCGTGCACGGTCCTTAGGTTTGATGTCATTGGGGTTCCTGTCAATGGCTAAAATATCGCCGGATACCAAGTGCTTGTTAATCGGGTTGTAAAGCTGAGTTTTATAGACTGAATCGCTATATGTCTGTTCATCAGCGCTGTTGACTATCATGCCTTCCGTCCACATTTGATTGGCGTATCGGGGGAAGACTTGGTTGACTATTGCTACAGAGTCACTCTCTGAGCTCTCAATATGGCGTGTGG
>JARROD010000100.1:983-11954 GCA_037384225.1 Exilibacterium sp. | reverse complement strand
CCAATGACGACGACGCACCGCCGCCAAGCGAAGATCAGACAGCGCTGGAGTCACAGATCGAAACACTGCAACAAGCGCTGGAAAATAGTAAAAACGTGTGGAAAACCTGGAAAAATTCAAAAAGTTGTTTTTCGACATGGAAAAGCAGTGGAAGCAAGCACGAGAACAGGCTGGGGGATACCATGAGCAACTGTCGGCTTTAGCTTCACAGGTCGACAATAAAGAAACCTACGAATCACTCCTGACACAATATTATCGCGCTTATGACGATGTCGGTAAAATTCTGAACTCAGGAACCGGCACCGGGGAAGACACAATTGTTATCGAGCAGGCGCCCGCTCGCACGAAAACCAGTTCGATAGAGATTACTCAAGTGGATAAGCGCGCAGCCAATGAACTCAAACAGCTTCGCAAGGTCGCGGAAGACCAGCACAATATTATTAATGAATTACAACAAAAACTCGCTGGGACTAAAACCCTAGAAGAGAAAGACGAGGTTCTAGAAGAGTTAAACGAACAGTTGAAACGTCAAACCCAATTTGTCAAGGAAGCTGAAACCTGTATCCAGCTGCTTGAAAATGAACTTTCCAATGCCGTAAACAAAGTCAACGAACTGGAAACCGAGTTGGAAAACGTTTACAGTGACCTGCAACACATGCCCAAAATGCAGACCATGATCCAACAGTTCACAGTAGAAAGTAAAGAGATGTTGGAGGGGTTGGCCACCCTGGAAAGAGAAAACGAGGAATTAATCGCTCAAATAGAAAACGACCACAGCGGTAATCCGCAAGTTCTCGACCAAATGAAGCGTGAATTGTCGACACTGCAAGGGCAATACGCTGAACTGGAAGAACGATATCTGGAGCTGCGCATGCAAAATTAGCCTAAAGCCATAGACGTCTGTATCCAAAAAAACCACTTGGCCATGGACAAACCCTCGACAAACAGTCTAATATCAAAAATTTTAAGAGTAAATTGAGTTATAATGCGTCGGCAAAACTACGGGAGCAGTGAATAAAAAAACAACAGACAAGCAGCAGACGGGTTTATTAATCGGTTTAAATAAGCGAGGGTATACCCAAAGCGCTTTAGATTTAGGTATATCGCGATAGGAGCCTAAACGAAGCCCAAACAACAAGAAACATAAAAACAGTAATTTAAAAATAGAAGCCAATAATAGAAATCTAAGAGCAAGAAAAAACGTTATAAATCCGTAAAGCCAAAAAGGCGCTTTAGATATAACTTTTGATGGACAGTGAACTTCCAAACAGCACAACACAAGGGGACGAACTCCCCCCCTACAACTATTATTTCCGCGCACTGCTGGTAAGCGTTGCCGGGGTAGGAACATTGGCCAGCAGCCTGACCTGGCCCCTGCAACCGCCGGTTGCCTTGCTGATGATTATTTTGTTGGCATTTCCCCATATTTCCTACCACTATACCAGACGCCAGCAGGGCGCGAAGGCAAAACGGCTGACCGCCTGGCTGGGTTATATCGATGCCGCGCTTATAGGCACCTTACTCAGCTTTACCAACTTCAGTACCCTCCCCTGTATTCTGTTTTTGACCGCCATTCAATTTAATGCATTGATCAACGGCGGTATGAATAAGTGGTCTGGGGATAACATTGCCTTTGCTTGTGGTGTTTTTCTCAGCTTTTTCATTTACGATCCACACTGGGTCTTCTCCAGCACGCTGGAAATCACCTCTGTGAGTTTGATTGGCATTTCCACTTATTATTGTGTTTGTGCGCTCTATGTCTACAAACTAATCGACAACCTCAAGCATAGAGTCGCTCTGTTGAATACCAAGCAACAGGTCTACAGACTCCGTGCCTACAAACTCTCCCGCTACCTCCCGCCCCCGGTTTGGAAGGCTGTCAATAGCGACGACGATAAAGATTTAAAAACATCGCGCAAAAGCCTGACAATATTCTTTTCCGATATTAAAGGGTTCAGCAAACTTTCGGAGGAACTCGAGGCCGAGACACTGACGGATATTTTAAATACCTATCTAACGGAAATGGCCAAAATATCCACGCAATTCGGCGGCAGCATCGATAAATTTATTGGTGATGGGATAATGATTACCTATGGCGACGGCAATAGTAAAGGCATGAAACACGATGCGCTCAACTGCTTGTCAATGGCCATAGCCATGAAAAAGAAAATGAAGATTCTTCAACACCAGTGGTTCAACCAAGGCATCAAAAACCCCTTACAAATCCGCATGGGCATCAACACGGGTTACTGCACTGTGGGCACGTTTGGCACCGCTCACCACCTCGATTACACGGTGCTCGGCACCCACGTCAACCTGGCCAATCGTCTCGAGTCGGCCGCCGAGCCGGGAGAAATTCTGATTTCCTACGAAACTTGGTCCCTCGTCAAAGATGTAATCCTGTGCCGGGATAAAGGTGATATCTCTGTCAAAGGGTTCAGCCATCCGGTCAGGGTATACCAGGTTGTGGACTTTCGCAAAAACCTGGGCAGGGACCAAAACTATTACGAAGAAAACCACGAAGGCTTTTCCATGCACCTGGACCTGGAAAAAGTGCGCAACTACGACAAGGAAAAGGTCATTGAATCCCTGGAAAGCGCCGCCAATCGGCTACGGGAAAAAGTGATCGGCTGAAATTCTTCCCCAAAGGGCGTGCATTTGTGCACACCCTTTGGCAACGCACTAAAAAACGCCTATTGCCTGACTAAGCGTATGTCCAAAGGAAGATTTTCATCTGTGCTGCGAAACGCATTGATATCCAGCCCTCCGCGACGGGTATAACGGGCGTAAACGGTTAGCTGGTGAGGTGCGCAGCGTTGCTGTATATCCATAAACATACGCTCGACACAGTTTTCGTGAAAATCCTGATGCTCGCGAAATGAAATAATATACTTCAGCAAACCTTCCCGGTTGATTGGGCGGCCTCTATAGCGAATATAAACACTGGCCCAGTCCGGCTGACCGGTGACCGGGCAGTTGCTCTTGAGTAAATCACTGTATAAGGACTCACCGACAATGTGGTCGGGCTTATCGATACTCAAGAGTGTGGAATTGGGCTGATAATCGTTGATCTGCACCGGCAGGTGGTCCAGACACTCACCGGGAAAACGTCCCAAGCTCTTATTCAGAGCCTGTGCCAAGGGTAACACCTGTACAAATACTGGCCCCCCGCACGCCGTTGACAAATCTGACTCAAGGGTTTTAATCACTTCGCGGATGTTGTTAAACCGGGTTTGATTGAAAGAATTCAGATACAGCTTAAAAGACTTGGACTCAATGATCGCCGGACTGTTATAGGGAATATGGAATTCTCCCACGGCCACACAGGGTTTACCCTTTTCATCCAGCCATGACATTTCATAAGCGGTCCAGATATCCATACCTTTAAAGGGCGTGTCAGACGCCGTGATACCCAGTCGTACGCGGGACGAACGGCGCGCTATCGGATACAGCAAAGAAGGTGTATATCTAGACACATACTCCGACTGCTGTCCCAGCGGCAAATCACTCGTTTTCAAATATTTATTATCCATATGCCCTTCGCTTTTGACATCCTATAAAAATTCTATTTTTATTATACCCAAAGTGCTTGAGATTTAGGTCTTCAGAGTGCGTCAATTTTTTGTTCCCCCTTTTCTTTTAAGGACAGGGGGAGCGACGACGCCGCGTGGCGGGCCCCACGAACGATACTTTTCACACTGAGAACGATACTATTCACACTGAGAACAAAATAGCACCAGTTCCCTGACAGGCGGCTGTATTACGTCCGCAAACGCGTTCCTGCATTAAGCAGGTGGAGGCTATACCCAAACAATACCGCTACCGCCAGGCATACCCCCAAAAAAGCAAAGGTCACATCGATATCAGAAATACCCAAAATGCCAAACCGAAAAGCGTTCACCATATACAGCACCGGGTTTAGCATGGAAACACCCTGCCAGAAATCCGGTAATAGGCTAATGGAATAAAAAACGCCCCCCAAATAGGTCAGAGGCGTCAGCACAAAAGTGGGAATGATGGATATATCGTCAAAAGAGTTAGCGTAAACTGCGTTGATAAAACCCGCCAATGAAAACAACACCGAAGTCAATGCGACAATACCGATAACCACCGGAAAACTGTGTACCTGCAGTTTTGTAAAAAACAACGACATAAGTGTGACAATGAAACCCACCATTAGCCCCCGTGACATTCCGCCACTGATATAACCAATTAAAATAATATAATTCGGCGTTGGTGATACCAGTATCTCTTCAATACTGCGTTGAAATTTTGCACTATAAAAGGAGGACACGACATTGGAATAGGAATTGGTGATTACCGACATCATAATCAACCCAGGCACCACAAATTCCATATAATTAAAGCCGTCCATTTCACCGATCCGTGAACCGATCAGGGAGCCGAAGATAACAAAATACAACATCATCGTGATCGCCGGCGGAATTAACGTCTGCACCCATATTCGCATAAAGCGATGAATTTCTTTTCTAAGAATAGTGCTAAGCGCCACCCATTGTTCACTGATATTCATATACTCTCCCCCTGTACCAACTTGCCCGTGTTAACCAGGGATAAAAATAACTCTTCCAGGCGGTTGGCTTTGTTGCGCATGCTCACCACACGGATATTAAACGCGGATAGCTCGTTGAACAGCTCGTTTAATGACTGTCCTTTTTCCACCTCGACTTCAAGGCTTTGCGCATCTGTCAA
Source organism: Exilibacterium sp. (assembly GCA_037384225.1). Lineage (GTDB taxonomy): Bacteria > Pseudomonadota > Gammaproteobacteria > Pseudomonadales > Cellvibrionaceae > JARROD01. Next base: position 7,241 of record JARROD010000100.1, on the reverse strand, counting down.
CTTAATTTCGTAGCCGTTCAGCGACGGACAGGCCTTCAGGGGCTCGCGAATATCGAGAATAAACACCTCTTTGTTCAGTTGTTTTAGCAGGGATTTGATGCTTGTATTTTCAATGATACGACCGTGGTCGATAATGGCGATATTGCGACACAGGCTTTCGGCTTCCTCCAGATAATGAGTGGTGAGAATTATGGTGGTGCCGGCACTATTGATTTCCTGTAAAAACTCCCACATCGAACGGCGCAGTTCAATATCCACCCCGGCTGTAGGTTCATCCAGAATCAGTAGCTTCGGCCGGTGAATCAGCGCGCGGGCAATCATCAGGCGACGCTTCATTCCCCCCGACAGCATCCGTGACTGTTCATGACGCTTCTCCCACAATCCCAGTTTGCGCAAATATTGCGCCGCCCGCTCCAGGGCCAATTTGCGCGGCAATCCGTAATATCCCCCCTGGTTGACGATAATGTCCTCTACTTTTTCAAACTGACTGAAATTAAATTCCTGGGGTACCACACCGAGATACTGCTTGGCCAGAGAGTATTCTTTGTCGATATCCTTGCCAAAAATACTGACTTCACCACTGGTTTTTTTCACCAACGATGAAATAATGCCAATTGTTGTGGACTTGCCCGCGCCATTGGGTCCCAACAAGGCAAAGAAATCACCCGGTTCCACCTCAAGACTAATACCTTTCAAAGCGGCAAACCCATTGCCATAGGTCTTGTGAAGGTTTTTGATGCTTAGTGCGACTGTCATAAAGTTATGTAATTACCAGTATCAATTTCCGATGAAAAAAGGGCCCCTATTCAACCTCGATAGCGCAAAGAAAGCAATCTCAACGCCAGCCGTGCCGTGCCTGGGGGCTATATTCACAAAGCACTGCGCCGCTGGGCGACGGCGGTGCTGATCCACGCCCAGAAAACCCGGGTCCGCAAGGTCTGCCTGGATTCTTCGGCGGCGACCATGTACATGGAATAGCGAGCGCTGGTGGTATGTTCGAACAGGCGCATCAGGTTGCCCGAGCGCAGGTCCTCGGCTACCTCCATCTGGTCGACAAGTGCTACTCCGTACCCCATGCGGGCGGCATTGAGTGTCTGCAGGGCATCCACCAGGTACATATTGCGGCACTGGGGTCGCGGCTCCATTTTCAGTGACTCGAACCAGGCCGGCCAGTATTCCAACCGGTCGTGCAGTAGGGTATAGGCCAGTAGATCCGCAGGCTGCCTGACCGGTTTGTCCTCCAGCAACAGTTTTGGACTGCAGACCGGGAAAAACTGATCAGTAAAGAGTTCGACGCTCATGTAATGGGCAATTTGGGGGGCACCATAGCAGATAGCGATGTCAAATTCGCTGGGCAGAGTCTGCTGCAACGGTTGAATCATCAGCAGGTGGACTTCCACTTCGGGGTACTGCAGCGAAAATTCGCCGATCAGCCGCACCAGCCAATTATTGGCGATAGAGGCCGTGGTCGCAATCAGCAGCGGGCCGGTCATGTTATTCGGGTCCAGATATAAAGCACCCTCGGTAATCCGGTCCAGCCCCTCCTGCACCGCTTTTAACAATCTGCCCCCGGCGGAAGTTAGCGTCAGCCGGTTGTGCTCCCGCTTAAACAGCTCCACCCCGAGCAGTTCCTCCAGCAGGCGCACCTGCCGGCTCAGGGCGCCGTGGGTTACCCCCAGCTCCCTGGCCGCCTGGCGCATATGGCAATGGCGCCCAGTGGACTCGAAAGCCCGCAACGCATTGAGGGGTAAATTCCGACGTGAAAACAACATAACAGTGAGTCCAGATATACCCAAAGTGTTTTAGGTAAACCAATGGTCAGATTTTATATCCAAAATGGTAATTATATATCGATAGTGGTGAAATTAATAAGCGACTACCCTGTTTATAAAGCGTAGACAGCAAACAAGACATCCACATTTGCTAACAAGACACCCACATTGACTCCTAAACGAGGCCTGAGATGACTTCTATCCTATATCCAACAACCAACCTCAAAGCCATCGAACAGCTGTTTATCGAACGCGGAGACGGCGTTTATGTTTTCGATAATCAGGGAAAGCGTTATCTGGAGGGAATGGCCGGCCTCTGGTGCACCGCTCTGGGCTACAATAACCGGGAGCTGATTGAAACGGCCAGCGAGCAGATGGGCAAACTGGCTTATTCCCATATGTTTGGCGGCAAAACCCACCAGGTCGGCATCGATCTCGCCGACAAGCTCGCCGCCCTGACGCCGGTGGCGGATGCCAAGGTCTTTTTCGGCAATTCCGGCAGCGACGCCAACGACTCCCTGATCAAGCTGCTGCATTACTATTTTAATGTCATCGGCAAACCCGAAAAGCGCAAAATCATCAGCCGCGAGCGCTCCTACCACGGGGTAACCATGGCCGCCGCGTCACTGACCGGGCTGGAGGCCAATCACACCCATTTCGATCTGCCTATTGAAGCCCTGGGTATTTTCCACACCGACTCCCCACATTATTACCGCAGCGCCAAGCCCGGTGAATCCGAAGCAGAGTTTGTCGACCGGATTACCCATAACCTGGAACAGCTCATTATCCGCGAAGGTCCGGAAACCATCGCCGCGTTTATCGCCGAACCCATCACCGGCGCCAGCGGTGTTATCGTCCCACCCGCCGGTTATTACGAGAAAGTTCAGGCCATTTTGGAGCAATACGATATTTTGTTCTGGGCTGATGAAGTCATCACCGGCTTCGGTCGCACCGGCAATGATTTTGGCTCCACCACCATGAATATTCACAACCCCGGCTTGATGACGCTGGCAAAACAACTGTCATCCGCTTATATGCCCATCAGTGCAGCGCTAATCCGCGGCGATATGTACCAAGCCATGATCGAACCCAGCGCCCAAGTCGGTGTATTCGGCCACGGCTATACCTATTCGGGTCACCCTGTCGCCTGTGCTGTCGCGTTGAAAACTCTTGAAATTTATCAGCGCGACAATGTCTTCGCCCACGCGGCCAAGGTGGGCGAATATCTGCAAAAACGCCTGCGCGAATTTTCCGATCACCCGCTGGTGGGGGAAGTTCGCGGCCGAGGGCTGATCGCAGCGATAGAGCTGGTCGCCGACAAAGCCACAAAAAAACCGGTCGCCAGCAGTGTCGGCGCCACCGTCCAGTTGGCCTGCCAGAACCAGGGGCTGATTGTGCGCACCGTGGCCGGCTCTTCACTGGCCTTCTGTCCGCCGCTGATTATTACCGAGGCGCAGATCGACGAATTGATTGAAAAACTCGGCACGGCCCTGAACAACACTCTGGATCAGATTAAATGACGCATAAAAAGTTCTACCACCCCCTGGGTGGCAACGAAATGCCCCGCTTTGGCGGACCGGCTACCTTTATGCGGTTGCCGGCCCTGGAGCTGGCCGATGAACTCGACGCCGCCTTTATCGGCGTGCCTCTCGACATCGGTGCATCCAACCGCCCCGGCGCCCGCTTCGGCCCCCGGGAAATTCGCGATGAATCCCGTATGCTGCGGCCGTTTAATGTCTCCACCGGGGCCGATCCCTACAACAGTCTTACCGTGGCCGACATCGGCGATGTGCCCATCAATACCTTTGACCTGAAAAAAAGCATCGACATTATCGAGGCGTATTATCACCGGGTAATGGCCTGCGGTGTCACCCCCCTGACCCTTGGCGGCGATCACACCATCGCTCTGCCCATACTGCGCGCGTTGAGGAAAAAGCACGGCCGCCTGGGACTGGTCCACGTCGATGCTCACGCCGATATCAACGATGAAATGTTCGGTGAAAAAATCGCCCACGGCACGCCCTTTCGCCGCGCCGTGGAAGAGGATCTGCTGGACTGTACACGGGTGGTGCAGATCGGGCTGCGCGGCACCGGTTATTCTATCGATGAATACGACTGGTCCCGCGCCCAGGGCTTTCGCGTGATACAGGCCGAGCAGTGTTGGTATAAATCCCTGACCCCATTGATGGAAGAAGTCCGGCAACAGGTGGGCGGTGGCCCGGTTTATCTAAGCTTCGATATCGATGGCCTGGACCCCGCCTATGCCCCGGGCACCGGCACCGCTGAAATCGGCGGTCTGACGGTTCACCAGGGCATCGAAATCGTGCGTGGCTGCAAGGGGCTGGAGTTGGTTGGCGCCGACTTGGTGGAAGTCTGCCCTCTGTTCGATCAAACTCGAAATACTTCGGTGGTCGCTGCCGGCCTGCTGTTTGAAATGCTGTGCGTTTTACCCGGCGTAAAATATCTCTCTCGCTAAGAGTCATGCACAAATCAAAAAAGGTGGTACCTTTGAGGGGATCACCTATATATCTACAATATATAGCCTCCACAAACCGGACAATCTACCTTACTATGCATTCGCCAATCAAATAAAAGGGGAGCTTTTTAAAGGTTATACCTAGATCAACCTCATGATTGCGTCCACACCGCCAACGCGCTATTTTTTAGCCGAAAAAGCGTACTTCTGTCTAGTCGAGGACTATATCGTCTTTCTCGATCTGGAAAGGGACGATTACCTGTTTCTCGAGCCTTCGCAAAAAGGTAATTTCTTCAGCATTCTCGATGAAAATCCGCCGCTGCACAACGCTGCGCAAGAAAACGGCCAGGCGCGACATGAACCCAACGAACTCACCGTCAGCCTGTTGCAGCAGGGGCTTATCACCCCGCATATAAGCCAGGGTAAATCGCCGCAACCCATCACAGTAAATACACCACACAAGGATTTACTGGGCTATTACAAAGTTGACGCGAAACCCAAGATCAAAATCAGCCACCTGCATAATTATTTTGCCGCCGCCTTCAAAGCCGCCGCCATGTTGCGCTGGTGGTCTCTGAAACGAATCGTGGATCATATCGAATGCCGGAAAACAAAATACAGGTGTAGCAACCCGCAACCGAAGAACCTGGATTTCACAGACGCGAAACAGTTGAATCGGCTCTGGGACCTGGTGGAGATTTTCAGTATTTTACGACCACTGTTGCTTTCCAACACAAATAAATGTCTCTACAACGCCCTGGCTTTAATCGAGTTTTTATCCCGTTACGAAATATTTCCCGACTGGGTTTTTGGTGTCAGATTAGGTCCGTTCAGCGCTCACTGCTGGGTACAACAGGGCGAGTTTCTGCTTAACGACAGCGCCGATTGCACTACCTCATTCACCCCCATTTTGAATGTTTGAGTATGTATCGCTATATCGCCCTGGCCTGGCCGAATAAAAAAGCCGAGCCAGCGGCCTACGCCTGCCGGCGCCAACTGATGTCGAAACCCTCGAAATGGAAAATCGCGTTTGAAGGTGATGGCCTTGTGGTTCTACACAGCGGCGATTGCCCGGAGCGCCATCAAGCCTACCCGATCAACCTGGAGCCGACAGGGGCGGGCGGCGTGATTCTCGGCAAACTGTTTTCCCGGCGCTATATCGATAATTATCAGCCTGGCGATCATGCACCCGAGCCGTTACAGCTCGGTGGCCGGGAAAGTCGATATATTGTCGATACCCAGGGCCGTCACCTGTTACAGCATTACTGGGGATCCTACATCGCTTTTATACTCGATCCCACCACCAGAACACACTTTGTTTTGCGCGACCCCAGCGGCGCCCGACTGTGCTATTTTAGCCAGAGTTCCGAGCTCACACTGTATTATTCCCATCCGGAGGACTGCACCGGACTCGCAGGCATTGGGTTTTCCATTAACTGGAATTACATGGCGGGCTATGTGCGTTATCACAGAGTGAGGTCGAATCAAACCGGCCTGCGTGAAGCCGTCGCTCTGCTACCGGGAGAATGCCGCATAGTTGCGCAGCGGGAGCCTCCGCGGCAGCTACTCTATTGGGACCCGGTCGCCCTGTCCCGGTGCGATCTTATCGAAACACCGGAGTTGGCCGCCGCCGAGTTGCGGCGCACAACCATCGGTTGCGTCACCGCCTGGGCCAGCAATTACACAAATGTTTTGCTGCAACTCTCCGGCGGCTTTGATTCGGCCGTTGTACTCGGCTGTTTAAAATATGCAGCGAACAGGCCACACACAACCGGCCTCAACCACTTTATGACCTACCGCGACGGCGACGAGCGCGCCCTTGCGCGACTGACGGCGGATGCAGCGGGCTGTGAGCTATTTGAAAACCCATTGAAGGTTGACACCGTTGACTATGCGACGTTAACCACGATTCCCAACACCGCCGAACCCACGGACTATGGTATCTGCTCGCGGCTCGAAACCGAAGCGCGACTGTCGGCGGCAACCGGCGCCGAGGTTGTGTTTTCCGGC
>JARROD010000100.1:0-947 GCA_037384225.1 Exilibacterium sp. | reverse complement strand
GCCTGGGGCGACGACTTTTTACGGTTTGCATGGAAGCCGCCCGTCTCGGCCACGACAGCGTCTGGCCGGTGCTTTTCCGAGCGATAAAAACCGGTGTATTCAAATTGCCCGCGCCAAGGGCTGCTTCCATTTACCAATTACCGTCGGCCTCATTTGTCCGCAAAGAGGCTGTTCAATCGCTCGATCCGAAAGATTTTATGCATCCGTTTTATCTCCAGCCGCATCGCCTGCCACCAGCGAAAGCTTCCCATGTTGCCGGCCTGTTGATTCCGCCTCTACATCTGGAACAGGCGCACTCTGATTATTTTGTCAACCGCATAGCACCTTTGTGTTCACAGCCTTTAATAGAGCTGTGCCTGCGCATTCCCACCGATGTACTGACTATCGGCGGCAAAAACCGGGGGCTGGCGCGACGCGCATTCGCCGATCTCATGCCACTGGAAATAGCCACCCGCGAGTCCAAAAGCACCAGTAACAGCTACCAGCGCAACATCCTGTCCAAGCAGCTTCCCTATGCTCGTGAACTCCTGCTGGAGGGGCTGATGGTAAAAGAAAAGCTATTCGACAGAAAACGTCTGGAGCAGGCCCTGACCTTGGATGAAAAATACGACACCAGTGCGTTTGAACATTTGGCCATACTGCGCTATATGAGTACGGAAATCTGGCTGAGATCACAACTATTTGATTAGCTCGCGGCGCGCCCCTCTACCTCAGCTTCGATACCGATGACCTGCCACATGAAAAGTATTCAAAAAAATCTATTTTTTAATAAATTTATTAACGGGTTTTTTTAGCTGCCAAAAAACCATATATAATAAATATAGACTCCACAAATAAACTCACCTCCCTTAGCATGGCTCCGCCCGAACATATAGCGGCACCTATCACAGTGAATCATGAAGTTGTAAAAGGAAAGTAGTATGTTAAAGTTTTTAGGAAAAGTCTCA
>JARROD010000099.1:0-11144 GCA_037384225.1 Exilibacterium sp. | reverse complement strand
GTCCAGAAGGGTGCCAACAGGTTGTTGGGCGGTGTGGTGGAGGGTAATTGCTGGTTGGTGGCACTGGTGGGCTGGCCGCCTTCACTTCCCACTTGCAGGGTGCCGTTCACCGACCAGATTACCTGGTTGTACGTCTGGCCATTGTAGGTAAAGCTTGGAACCTCGAGCGTTACACCGCCGTCGTCACAATTGCTGGCTGGGCAGCCAAAAGGTTCCACGTGATCTGACAAAGGCACATAGCCGAACGGCGAGGTCGAGGCCTGCAGCTCCAGGCTTCCCGGTTTCAACGTGCCGCTCCAGGTAAGCTCGCCGGCACTGAACTCGAAGGGTGAGAGTGTGGTGCCATCCACAACTGTCGCCGAGGCCGAACCTTCCACAAACGCCAGATTGTGTGGCAGCGAATCGCTGAGGTCGATCACATCGGCTTGCTGGCCGTTGGTTATAGTGAACCCATAGGTGAGGATATCGCCCGCTCTCGCTTCGGTTTTATCCACCGCGGCGTTCAGCAATGTGGCGTCGGTGCTGGTGTCCGGCTTCACGGCAATCGGCATATGCAGATCCGGTGACCAGCCCAGGCCTTTTTGCCTTAACCGCAGCTCCGAGAACGTCCAATCAGTATTGGCCAGGGCGGTATCCGCCGTCACGGTTATTTCGGCGGTTTCATCCGGGGCCAGAAACAGATGGTTGGGACTGACGGAAAATTTTACCCCGTTCCTGTCCTGCGCCTGGAGCTGCCAGAACGACGAGTACCCGGCCACGTTGGTGACCTTGCGTGTCCAGGAACAGGTGCCGACACAGATGCCGTTTTGCATACTGGCGATATTCAGGTTTTTGGGGTCGCCACCGGTGGCGGGGTTGGCGGCCAGAAAGTTTTCCGGCGTTTCGTCTAAAATCAGGCCCGCAAACATCACTCGACTCAGGTCCAGGCGCCCCGCACCCACATCGAAGGGATCGGTCGCGGTTACCCCATCCTCCTTGAGGTTGCCGCTGCTTTTGGAGGTCATCATAAGCGCCGACTTTATCGCGTAGGGGGACCACTCCGGCCGCACAGCGCTGACCAGTGCGCCGGCGCCGGCGTTGTGAGGGCTGGACATGGAGGTACCGCTCAAAAACTCAAACTCCGGCGCCGGCCTGACGCCATCGGACTTATAGGCGGCCATAACTCTCACGCCGGGGCCGCCGATATCCGGCTTCAGAATATCCAGCGCCAGATTGGGACCGCGGGAACTGAAGTCGGCCATTCGGTCGCCGTTGGCCGGGTCCAGGTTGACCGTGATGCCGCTGATCGTGGCGACGGTATTGGTATTTGTCGCCAGCCAGTTTTTCAGGGTTTCACCGTCACTGTAGCCCAAATGCAGTGCCGGCAGAGAATGGGAATCCCCCACTACGGCTTCACCCTGTGCCTCCAGGTTCACCAGCACCAGCCCGCCTGCGCCGCCGGCCAGCACATTGTCGCCCTTAGCCGTGCGTGCGATGGTGCCGCGGTCGCAGACGACGATCTCGCCGTTGAAATGTCCGGCCGGAAAAGGCTCCAGGCATTGTTCGGGAGTGGTATCGTTGGCGGAGCCGTTAGCGGTGGGAAAATCGCCCGCGTAGACGATGGCCGCCGGGCCGTAGCCGCGGGTGAAACCGACACCGGTGATGTTGTCCAGCGATGCCTCGTCGCTGGTGAAATCCAGCAGGCTGTTTTCCAGTTTTCGGTTATGGGTGAGCGCGGCGGTGGCCGATACCCAGGGTGAGTTGTGACCGGTGGTAGAAGCGCCCGGGCCTGCGTTACCGGCGGAGGCGGCAACGTAGATGCCCGCCGCGGTGGCGTTTAGAAACGCGAGTTCAACCGGATCAGTGTAAGGGTCGCTGCCTCCTGAGATCGAATAGTTAAGAGCCTGAATCCCATTAGGCAGAATCGATGCGTCGATTATCACCTGTTCCACCGCGGCTATCAGGGCGGAAAACGGGCAGCTATCGATACAGACATCGTAGACAATCAAGTTGGCGTGCGGTGCCACGCCGCTGATATCCCGAGTCAGGCTGGTGGTGGGTGCGTGCATAACCACTGCCGGCAACACATTGCCCACCGCCGTGCTGGAGGTATGACTGCCGTGGCCGCTGATGTCCTCGGGTGAAGTGGGATCGGTAACGCCATCCTCGCTGAGCCCCTCGACCATGCTCCAGGCACCGATCAGTTTGTCGTTACAGAATTCAGAGTGGGTCTCGCAGTAGCTGCCCGGAATGTAATTGCCCGAGCCCAGCGGATTGGTGTGAACGTAGCCGTCGCCGCCGATATCGGCAAAGGACGGGTGATCGCTGTTGACGCCGGAATCCAGCACTGCGACAACAACATTTTCACCTCGGGAATGGGGCAGGTAAGGCGGATAATAATCCTTGCCCCAGATGGCCGGTGCATTTATCCATTGCGGACCGGCATCGGTCAGCAGCCGTTCAAACTTTTCCCGCGTAACACTTTTTACGCCGGGCAGCCCAGCCATCATTTTGGCGTCTTGCGGGGAGAGTTCAATGGCCATGCCATTGAAGGCATGTTGGTATTTGAATTTTACATTGGTTTTGCGCCCCATCACCCGCTCGGCCTTCTCTAATGTTTGCTGCTGTCTGTCGCGCAAAAAATTGATGTAGGCTTTGGTTTGCGGGCTGTTGACATTGAGCTTTTTCGCTCCGGTAACGCTGGGGCTAGTGGGCGCGAAGCCAGCCACTCCGCCCATGTAACTGGCCGCGGCCGGCTCTTCGAGTTGGATGATGTAAACGGATTTATCGTCGCGTGGTGCGAAACCGGCTTTTTTATTCTCCTCGGTGGCGGCAACGGTATTTACATCGGCTACTATAGGTTGGGCGTCGGCCAGCTTCAGTTTTGCGCTGGCGGTGTTGGCATTGATGGCGAGAAAAATACTGAGTGATAGAAAAGAAAGTTTTCTCATGGTCTTCCCCTGAATCCTTTTGAGTTTTTTAGCGACTAACCCCTTTGTCCTTCGAACCCGCAAAAAAACACGTATCCGACTGTGCGAAAAGGTCATCACTGTTGTTTTTGTTTTTTTACTGCGACCGTTATGCACGTTTGAGTATCTACATCCGTAAGACCTCGGTCTAAAAATTAAGACGTTATTAAGTGTCAGAGCCTCAGGGAAAAGTGAATATATTTTTCACAGGTGCTATGAAAACGTTCTCTGTTTTAGTCGTTTGTCGCGCAAATCTTTTGAGTGCGATTATTGTTTTTAGCGTCGTGCACGACCCTTAGGGCTGCCGTAGAAATTAATTTCTACGGCAGCCCTTAAGCAAGGCGCAAACGGCGGGATATACTGTCCACCAGTATGTTTAACAGTGCGGTTACCACGATCAGCAGGAAGGCGCGATCGTAGCGAATCTCCTCAAATGCCGAATCAATATAGAAGCCGAGTGTTGCAATGCCGAGTATACCCATGATGGCACTTTCCCTCAGAATGACTTCCCAGCGGTAAAATAAAAACGCCAGCATGCCAGGAAAGCGTCGGGGCGTTTCGATATAGGCATAGCGTTTAAACCCGGTTGGATCGTCAGGGCGGGTCAGTGAACCCCTGTGCTCCGCGTCGCTGGCGTTGGCCACCAGAAAGGCAATCAAGCCGGCGTTGTGCAGTGTCAGCGCCAACACCACAGGCAGACCCGACGGGCCCAACAAGAGCAACAACACATAAGTCAGCACCATTTCCGGAGTGGAGCGCAGCACCAGCAGCAGGAATCGCCCGGGCCACCGCAGCACAGGGCCTGACAGCGACTGTGCAGCTAAGGGATAGGTGATCAGTACTACCACACCTGTTAGCACTACGGTAATCTGCGTCAGCAAAAGTGTCTGTACCAACCCCGGCCCTATCTGCTCGCTAAACATCCGTTGGTACCAATCGAGCAGCTCTGCCCAGTTACCTTCACGCAGGGCGATCGGCCAGATATCCACACTGATAAAACGCCACAATGAACCGCCATTGCTGAAGCCGACCGTCTCCGGCAGCAACCCGATAGCAACGATCAGATAGAGCGCGATCAGCCGTGGACGCAACCAGAAGCGAATAGTGGCTATCAACAAGATAAATGCCCACAACAAGGCGCCGGCTTCGTTGTATTGTCCCTGCTTAAATGCGGTTTCCAGATGAAAGCCCAGCGTCGGCAGGCCGATAAAGCCCAGGATGGCGCTGGAACGCAGCGCGCATTCAAATCGGTAGCGGGTGTAGCTCATCAGCGCCGGCCAGGACTGGGGGATCAGTGTGTACAGGTAGCGTTTTAGCGCCCCGGCTGCAGCCGGCACGGTGCGCGCGGGTTGCGATGATTGCTGTTGGAAAATCTCAGCAAAGACTTTGGCGAAAATGCCGGTGAAGGGAACCAGAATAGCCAGCAAACCGGTGATAGCGCTGATCCCGAACAACTGCATAAAGATCAACCCCCAGAACAACTCATGCACCGAGCGTAGCGTTGCGCATAACAGTCTGACCGGCCGCCAGTGAAAGATCATGGCCAACAACAAACCCAGCGGCGCGGCTACAGCGACGGCCAGCAGTGCCAAGGCGACGGTATGCTGCAGCGCTTGCGACAAAGATGACAGATCGCTCCAGCCCGGCTGCAGCAGCCCCCAGCCCATGCGTGAAAGTTCCCGCCAGGGGTCGACCGGATAAATCTGGAAGTTGACACCGAATAGTGCCAGCAGTGCCGCGCCGATCATCAGCAGGCAGACACCATTGAGTCTGCGCACACTGGAATCCCTGTACCAAAGGAGGTGGCATAGGAACCCGCGGCGAACGTTCATGAAGTGCGTATCACCCAGCCGTCGGTTTCCGGTGTGCATGGCCCGTGGGGTAAGGGGGAAGCGGACACGGGTGAATCAGCCTGCTGATAAAACGCATCGAGCTGTTCGCGGCTGAGGGCGTCCGCCTGGCAGTCACAACAGAGACGACCGTCGCGCAATACGATGATGCGATCAAAATGGGCCAGCGCCAGGTGGCGGTTGTGCAAACTGATCACGGCGGTTTCATGCTGATTGAGTGCATAAGCCAGCAGCGCTTGCGCCTGCACCGGGTCAACCGATGACACCGGCTCATCGCCCAGAAACACCGGTTGTTGCCTGAACAGGGCGCGGCCGAGAGCCACTCGCTGGCGTTCCCCACCGGACAGTCGGTCCACCGATTGCCACAGTTTTTCCTCCAGCCCCAACCGTTGTGTTAGTTGTGCAATGAACTGTCGCTGTTTCGGCAGCGGCCACAGCAGGTTCCACAGTGCCGCCAGGGTGCCAACCCGATCCAGTCCGCCGATAAAGATGTTGTGGTAGACCGACAACAGATCCACCAGCCCGCCACCCTGGGGTTGCAGCGCACTGCACAGCGGCTGCTGTTGATACAACAGGTTCAGCAGCGTCGACTTACCGGCCCCGGAAGGGCCGAGTAGCGCCACCTTTTCACCCTGGCGTATGGTCAGGGTGATGTCGTCCAGCACTCGGTGCTCACCATAGTGCAACGACTGGTTACACAGTTGAAATTGGATCACGGCGCTGCGCATGTGCTCATTCATCCAAGACGCCGATTGCCTTTGCGGTTGTTTCGATCGGCGCGTAGTCGTCATTACTGGCGGGCACAAAGCTTTTTCGCGGAAAAGTGGCCAGCAGCTCAGGGTTGTTCATATTCAGCAGCGCAGTGCGAACCTTGGTTTTAAAACCCTTGCCAAAGCGCTGATCCACGTCGCCGCGAATGCTCCACTGGTAGTCGGGATAGGTCGGTGTGATCCAGATAACCTGGACCTTGCTCTCGTCGATCTTGCCCGCCGCCCGCTCACTCTCCCAAACCGCGTAGTTTACCGCGCCAATCAGATAGGCACCGGACTGCACCTGGGCGATGGTGCGGCTGTGATCGCCGGAGAAGCCCACGCGGGAAAAGATCGCCCGGGGGGCATCACCAAACCGCTGGCGCAGGTAGAATTCAGGCATCAGTCGACCCGAGGTGGACCCTTTGGAGCCGAACGTAAACGTCTTGCCTTTAAGCGCAGCGGGCAGTGTATCGGCCGGCTCGATGCCGGCGCTCTTATGGGCGATGAAATAGGTCTTGAAAAACTGATCCTCATAGCCCTGGGCCAGTGCTTCGGAGCCGGGCACCAGGCGGCGCGCCTGTACACCGGAGAGACCGCCAAACCAGGCCAGTTGCACCTGATTATTGCGAAACGCGGTGATGGCCGCCGCGTAGGATTTCACCGGAATATACTGCACCTCCACACCCAACTGCTTACCCAGGTAGGTCGCCACCTTGCCAAAACGCTGTTGCAGGTGGGATTCATCCTGATCCGGAATAGCGGTGAAAACGAAGCTATCGGCCCGGGCCCACGCCGACAGCAGCAACATCAGTGTCAGTAGGCGAGCGAATAAAAGAGCAGGTTTTGCAATGCCGTACACCTTCGACAGAGTTGTTCCTTGAAAAAGAGTCATCATTTATATTCACCATTATTTGCAACGATATAGTCCCGCACCGCCGCCCGGTCGCCCCGGAACACGATAAGTTCTTGCCGTTTACTCAGTTGATAGTCGTACATGGGGTCGTAATAGTTGACCAGCAACTGCTGAATCCACGCGCGATGCAGATCGGGGTTTCCCTGGCGATGAGCGGCCAGGGCCTGATCCAGCAGATCATTGATTTGATGATAACGAACACCTCCCAAACGCTTACGCACGCGGCAGAGCGATTGGGTCAGATCTTCCGCGAAGGTTTCGAAGCCGGCCTCCAGACCCAGTTGCTGCTGCCATTGGCCCAGTTTGTTTAGGATATAGTTGCGGTAACTGTGCTCCACCCTCTCCGTCAATGGTACCTCGAGCAGCACAAGGGGACTGCGCCCCATAGCCCGCAATAACATTGGCGGTATGGTGCGACGGCCCACCAGCCGGCCTTCGTCTTCAAGCAGGATTGGCCGAGCTGTGCGCAGCGCCTGTTGTTCTGCCTTCAGCATAGCAACGGCCAACCCGTTTTCGAAGCTGAGTTGGGTCGGCTGGCCACCGGGGCGGCGACCGAAGCTGGAACCGAGATGGTTCGCCAAGGCCTCCAGGTCCACCGCTTGCGGCAGTTCCTCGATCAAGGCCGTTTTGTTGCAGCCTGTCAGCCCGCCCAAAATCAGCAGTGGCTGGCGGCTGCAAATGCGCTCAAATTCGTCGATCAGAAAACGGCGCATCGCCTTGTAGCCGCCGCCGATACGCGGGTAGTCGCAACCGGCTTCACGCATCCACTGTTGGCAGGTCCGGCTGCGCAAGCCACCGCGCCAGCAATACAGATAACCGTGTGGATGACGTCGGGCAAAGTCGACCCAGGCGGCAACCCGCCGTTCCTTTATCGGACCGCTTACCAACTGATGACCCAATTCGATGGCGGCATCCTGCCCATGATGTTTGTAGCAGGTGCCGACGCGAGCTCTCTCTTCATTGGTCATCAGCGGCAGGCTCACGCTGGTCGGGAACGCGCCTTTTTCAAATTCAACCGGCGAACGGGTATCGATCAGCGGGATATCATGCAGAAATATCGACAGAAAATGCTGAGTGTCGGGTTGGGCATCGGGGCGGCTCACGGTGTTACGTCACCTCTTACTTGCACTGCATATTCGCGGCTGGAGCCTTCAATAGCGTTTTCAAGCTGACCGATACTTTGCGCATTAAGCCCCTGCTCAACTAACAGCGCTTCCAGGGTTGGCGCCTGATCAGGCCGTACCGCAATCAGCAGACCGCCACTGGTTTGCGGGTCGCACAACAGCTGCTGCAGGCGTTTCGCCATGGGTGCCAGATTGTCTCCGTAGCTATCAAGATTGCGCCCGGTACCACCCGGTACACAACCCTGCGCCAGATAATCCAGCGCTTCGGGAATCACCGGCACGGCGCTCGCGTCCACCGTGGCGTGTACGCCGCTGCCTTCGCACATTTCCAGCAGGTGGCCCATGAGACCGAAACCGGTCACATCGGTAATCGCCGTGACGCCTTCAAGCTTGGCGGCCAAGGTGCCAACGCTATTGAGCCGGCACATGATATCGCGCGCCAGATGGGTATGTTCCTGCTTAAGCTTCTTTTGTTTCTGCGCCGTGGTAAGTATACCGATCCCAAGTGGCTTGCTCAGGTAAAGCCTGTCCCCGGCCCGGGCGCGGCTGTTCTGCTTGAGTTGATTGCGATGCGTCAGTCCCGTGACGGCCAGGCCAAAAATGGGTTCCGGCGCATCGATACTGTGCCCCCCGGCCAGTGGAATACCGGCATCGGCACAAGCCCGGCGGCCACCCTCGACGACCTGCCGCGCCACTTCCGGTGGCAACACATTGATCGGCCAGCCCAGAATCGCAATGGCCATTAACGGCCGGCCACCCATGGCGTAGATATCGCTGATCGCATTGGTTGCCGCGATACGGCCAAAGTCGAACGGATCATCCACAATCGGCATGAAAAAATCGGTGGTACTCAACACCACTTGACCGTTGCCCAGATCGTAGGCCGCCGCATCGTCCCGGTTGCTGTTACCGACTAACAACTGTGGAAAGTCCGGCAGCTTGAGCTGTGATACCAGGATCTTATCCAGCACCTTGGGTGAAATCTTACAACCACAGCCTGCGCCGTGACTGTATTCAGTCAGGCGTATAGACGAGTCGATCATGCGTTGGCCTCCGAATGAAAACAGGTGGGAAATGATACGGCCTACGCAGGGCTTTGTCAGTGCAGATTTATTTCATAGGCCTGGGATGCCCATGAAATCATGGACATCCCAGGTATTGACTACTATGGTTGATAACTGATTAAGGCTACATTTTTTTCATGCTGTCAAAGCGGCCAAGGTTCATCACCTTGGTCCATGCCTGCACAAAGTCACGCACAAACTTTTCTTTTGAATCATCAAATGCGTAGACTTCTGCAACAGCGCGTAACTCCGAGTTTGAACCAAATACAAGATCTACAGGGGTTGCCGTCCATTTTAATGTGCCTGTTGCTCGATCATGCCCTTCATAAACATCTGCAGATGATGACTTCTTCCAAACCGTAGACATATCGAGCAGGTTAACAAAGAAATCATTGCTCAATACGCCGGGTTTATCAGTGAAAACACCGTGCTTTGATCCACCGGTATTGGCATTTAGTGAGCGCATACCACCCACCAGGACTGTCATTTCGGGAACAGTAAGGTTGAGCAAGCTGGCTTTGTCAATCAGCATATCTGCCGGTGATTTATAGCTGTCAGCACTGTAGTAATTGCGGAATCCATCGGCAGTTAGCTTCAGAAAGGCAAAAGACTTAACATCGGTTTTCTCTTGCGTTGCATCCATACGGCCGGGTTTGAACGGAACCATAATACCGTTATAGCCGGCATCTTTTGCCGCTTTTTCTATCGCGGCGGCACCGGCCAGAACAATGGTATCGGCAAGCGAGACTTTTTTACCTTTTGCTAACGTTTTATTGAATTTCTTTTGAACATTTTCCAGGCGACCCAGCACCTTCTTCAGTTCTTTGGGATTGTTTACTTCCCAGTTCTTTTGTGGTTCAAGGCGGATACGCGCGCCATTGGCGCCACCGCGCATATCACTATCGCGGAAGCTGGCCGCTGAGCCCCAGGCTGTTCTGACAAGTTCGGGAACCGTTAAACCGGATTTAAGGATTCTGGCTTTCAGGTTTTTAATGTCTTTGTCGTCAATTAATTTATGGTTGACGGCGGGAATAGGGTCTTGCCAAATCAACTCCACATCGGGTACATCAGCACCCACATATCGCGCGCGCGGTCCCATATCGCGGTGTGTCAACTTAAACCACGCTCTGGCAAAGGCTTGCTCGAATTGTTTGGAATCCGCCTGAAAGCGTTTGGCAATTGCCCTAAAGCCCGGATCACGCTTCAGGGCGAGGTCTGTGGTAAACATCATGGGGGCGTGAAATTTACCCTTTACATGTGCGTCCGGCACCATTTTCGATGCAGATGCATCGGTAGGGGTCCATTGAGCCGCACCGGCCGGGCTCTTTGTTAACGTCCACTCGAAGTCAAATAAATTACTCAGGTACATTGTGGTCCATTGCGCGGGAGATGATGTCCAGGCGCCTTCCAAACCACTGGTCACAGTGTCTTCCGCATTTCCTTTGCCACATTTGTTTTTCCAACCAAAACCCTGTGCTTCGATACCCGCGGCGGCAGGTTCCGCACCAACACATTTCGACGGGGCATGGGCACCATGGGCTTTACCAAAGGTGTGTCCACCGGCAATAAGCGCGACAATCTCTTCATCATTCATCGCCATGCGGCCAAACGACTCGCGAATATCCTTGGCTGCTGCAAGCGGGTCAGGGTTGCCGTTTGGCCCTTCCGGATTCACATAGATCAATCCCATCTGAACCGCGGCGAGGGGCTTTTGTATCTTGCCGTCTTTACCGTGACGTTTATTGTCAAGCCATTGAGTTTCCGGTCCCCAATAAACCGTGTCGGGTTCCCAGTCGTCCTCGCGCCCGCCGGCAAAACCAAGCGTTTTAAAACCCATATTTTCCATGGCAACATTACCGGCGAGAACCATCAGATCGCCCCAGGAAATCTTGCGCCCATATTTCTGTTTGACGGGCCACAGCAAGCGGCGGGCTTTATCTAAATTGCCGTTATCCGGCCAGCTATTGAGCGGTTCAAAACGCTGCTGACCGCCGGCGGAACCGCCACGGCCATCATGTGTGCGATAGGTCCCGGCGCTGTGCCACGCCATACGAATAAAGAAAGGCCCATAGTTTCCGTAGTCTGCAGGCCACCAGGGTTGGGAACTGGTCAGTAATTTATCGATATCTTTTTTAACGGCTTTTAGATCGAGGCTTTTAAACGCTTCGGTGTAGTTAAATTCATCCCCATAGGGGTTGGATTCAATGTCATGCGCACGAAGCTGGCTTAGATCGAGTTTCTCTGGCCACCAAAACTGATTTGATTTGGCATCACCTTTACTTGGGGAAGCGTCTGTTGCCGTGACCGCCATTGGTAGCGAAAAAACCAACAAACCTGCTATGGCTGCTGCTATTGATGATTTGCCTGTTTTCATATTACCCTCGCTTTTTATGTAGAGTGTATAAAGTGAACTCTATAGACAGGGAATAGCTATTTATCCTTTATAGACAGGGAATAGCTATTTATCCTTTCTTTTTATGTATAATTTATAAG
>JARROD010000098.1:0-40228 GCA_037384225.1 Exilibacterium sp. | reverse complement strand
TGCCACCCGTGGCCGATTCGACACGGGCGCGACACTTGGTGCCACCGCCGTCGATCCCGACGAAAATTTGATTCGTGTCACAAACTATTAAAGACTTATTCACTGATGCCCTGCTTCCCAGTCATTAACGCCAAACTGCTCCCCCCAACCGAAAAAATGGCGGAGTTTGCAAATATTTTCACCAAGTGTAAAAAAATCTATGGGGGAAGAAAAGAAA
The DNA here is from genome assembly GCA_037384225.1 of Exilibacterium sp. Taxonomy (GTDB): domain Bacteria; phylum Pseudomonadota; class Gammaproteobacteria; order Pseudomonadales; family Cellvibrionaceae; genus JARROD01. The sequence continues at coordinate 40,011 of JARROD010000098.1, read as the reverse complement.
ACTTTGTAAACGCTCATATTTCCTGCACGGCAATGCTAATGTAGCCCCTATCGTTGCATAGAGGTTTACACCCATCTACCTTACATTGAGTCACCCATACTGCATCGTCGCCCCTTGTTGTAAACAGAAAGGGGAAACAAAAATAGTTGCACTGTGCATGCCTAATTTTTCAAACGCTTTGGGTATAACGTTGCAATAGAATTATAAATAAAGCAGCCTGAATTATTTACAACCCAATTAAAAATAGCATTCATTAAAAACACTATTTATCTAAAATAGAACTATGTAAGGGACGTGCACAGAATAACTTTCGGATTTTTGGATTTCGAGGCGCCCGTCTGGTGTCGTTGCGAAAACGCCGGCATAGTGGGCCTACGTCAAGTTTTCGCAACGGCGCCAGGCGGGATGGATCGGAGGCCCTCTCTAATCACTAATAAGAGGGCCGGGAGTTATTTCGTGCACGTTCCTGGGTCACATAGCGCCACCAACATTGGGTCCGCGGATTCCCATAGGCCAGGTTTTTTGAAGGGATGCAATCACCAAAAGCAAACGGCCATCGTCCGGCTACGACAGCATTGTAGCTCGGTGTGTTTCTATTCGATGGTAGGTGGGTACGGGTGGGCGGTTTTTTAAAATTTCACGTTCCATTTGCAGGCGCTTGTTTTCCGTTTCCAACTCACAAATGCACGCTTGTGCTGCGGCCAATTCTCCAAGGCATTCGCGGCGCTAGCGCCCTCACATGGGGCCTGCCATGCAGCGTCGTCGCGCCCCTGTTGTTAAAGGAAGGGGGGAACAAAAATTGACGCACTCTGCACACCTAAATCTCAAACGCTTTGGGTATACTTTCGTCTTTTTTGTGCACTCATTTAACACCTCGTTTTGGCTATTTTCGCGCTTAACGGGGTGTCCATTCAAATTAAACCACTTCATACTGGATAAACGTAGTACTGGATAAACGTAGTACTGGATAAACGTAGTCTTCAATAAGGTTGGCTTTTGATAATTATGATCTCAACGATAATAGTTTTAGTATTTACTGAGTATTAAAGTGGTTGTACGTTAAGCCAACAACTCCTGCGGTAAAAATTCAACATCAAAAATACAAATATTCTTTTTTACCCGTTCACATTATTTCTGCATTATTCAATACCGAAACCTTTAACTGAGATTGTGGTCTTATGATCTATCAATATACATTATATGTATTTTGCAAATTCCATTTTTGTATGTATTTGCTTTTTTCTGAGTGCTGTTTTTAGTTTATATGATGTAAAATCAAATGCATTATTGGAATACATATATGTAAAGTGTTGTGTTTGCAAAAATAGTATTGTTGCAAAAACTGTATTGTTACTTTAGATGATATAAAAAAATAATTATTAATACTTTAACATGTAGTCACGCCCTTGCGACAATCAAACTTAAATTCCTGATTATTGTAATACCTAGGGATCAGACTGTTGTTAAATATTTTTTAAATTAATAGTTAAATGTTTATTTAAAAAAGGTCAGGATTTTCCGAAAACAGGCAATGAGCAACGGTCGTAAATTATAGAAAAGGGTAAATCATCGATTAAAGTGAAGGCATCAAAATTTTTTTAAAAATAAATTCTTCTACCTAAATGCCTGTGGCTGGCCTTTGTGAGTAGGGGGAGTTTCGGCTTGCTTAATTGTGTTCTTCGAAGCCTCTAGTGGTTTTGCATGGTTCTTCTGTAATTTTTTGCGGTCTTGCAGTTTTAGTACCATGGGTTTCGGAGTCAATATTCGCGTCAGATCAATAACATAGGAGATATGGATATGCCTGTAAGCGTCAGTTATCCAGGTGTATATGTCGAAGAGATTCCCAGTGGGGTACGCACCATCACCGGTGTGGCTACTTCGATCACGGCATTTGTGGGACGGGCGGTTCGCGGCCCGGTTAACACGGCAGTATTTATAAATGGGTTTGGCGAGTTCGAAAGAATATTCGGCGGCCTGTGGCAAAACAGTTCTCTGGGGTTTGCCGTGCGTGACTTCTTTCTCAACGGCGGCTCCCAAGCGGTGCTGGTGAGATTGTATCACGCTGATCCTGGAGATCCCGAAGGTGAACCCGTGGAGCCTACTCCGGCCACCAAGGCACCGATAAATGCCGGCGGTCTGAGTTTCGAGGCCGCTTATGAAGGCCTTTGGGGAGTAAAGCTGAGAGTAAAACTCGACACAGACAATATCAGTGAAGATGTCGCTCTCGCCATGGGGGTCGCAAAAGCTGACCTGTTTAACTTGACGGTGCAGGAATTAAACGCGGGAGGGGGAACCGAACAGTTCGCTAATCTTACGGTTAAGGAAAGTCCAAGGCGAGTCGACAAAGTACTGGCGGCACAATCAAACTTGTTGCGCTATGTTGGCGAGCCCGACCCGGCAGCGGTTTTTGCAGCCGGATCAGACAATTTGAGCGTTTTGGAAAATGCCTGCGCGGCGACTAAAAAAACCCTTTTCGACAAACAGGTCACTGATCCGAGCGCAGCGCTGGCGGCGGAAAAACAAGCGGTAGTCGATGCAAAGTCGGCCTTGGATGCGGCTTTATCGGCGGCACAAGACGCCGTCTCAGATGGTCTGGCGCTTACGGCGGCCGACTTTTTACCCGCTAATGGTGAGTCGGAAAAAAAGGGACTTTACGCCTTGGAGGATGTAGACCTGTTTAATCTGTTGTGCATTCCACCCTATCGTCCTTCCACTGATGCACTCGACACCGATGTCAATGTGGTTTCTGCCGCTGCGGCCTACTGCGAAAAACGTCGCGCTATGTTATTGGTGGATCCACCTAAAGATTGGACGGACAAAGCCAAAGCGAAAACTAAATTTACCGATACCAGTACCGACAATGTGGGTACAAGAAGTCGCAATGCCGCTTTGTATTTTCCGCGCCTGCGCCAGGCTAATCCCCTTAAAGACAACCAGATTGAAAGCTTTGCCCCCTGTGGTGCCGTCGCTGGCGTGATGGCGCGCACCGATGCCCAGCGCGGTGTCTGGAAAGCACCGGCCGGGCTCGATGCGCCCCTCAAGGGAGTCTCTTCTTTATCCGTAACATTAACCGACGCTGAAAACGGCGAGTTAAACCCTCTGGGAATCAATTGCCTGCGTTCTTTTCCCGTGGGTGGCAGGATTGTCTGGGGAGCACGCACACTGAAAGGTGCCGATCAATTGGCAGATGAGTACAAGTATGTGCCAGTGCGGCGCACCGCGCTCTATATTGAAGAAAGTTTATACCGCGGATTAAAGTGGGTTGTTTTCGAGCCCAACGATGAGCCCCTATGGGCGCAGATTCGCTTAAATGCCGGTGCTTTTATGCACAACCTATTCCGACAGGGCGCTTTTCAGGGAAGTTCTCCACGCGATGCCTACTTTGTTAAGTGCGATAAAGAATCCACCACACAAAACGATATTAATTTGGGTATTGTCAATGTCGTTATTGGTTTCGCACCGCTTAAACCGGCGGAGTTTGTGATTATCAAGCTTCAGCAAATGGCTGGCCAGATTGAGGTTTAAATTTATAAGGAGCTAACCAATGGCACAATTTACCGTTAATGCACAGCGCTTTGATCCCTACAAAAATTTTAAATTCCGCGTCATGTGGGATAACAAGTATGTGGCCGGGGCGAGCAAGGTCAGCGCGCTTAAGCGCACCACCGAAGTGGTTAAGCATCGCGAAGGTGGTGATCCGAGCAGTAGTCGCAAGTCTCCCGGTAGAAGTGAATATGAGGCAATCACTATTGAGCGCGGCGTTACCCACGACAAAGAGTTTGAACAGTGGGCCAATAAAGTCTGGAATTTTGGTTCCGGTTTGGGCTCGGAAGTCTCACTGAAGGATTTTCGTAAAGATATAATTATCGAAGTTTACAACGAGGCCGGGCAACTCGCGCTCGCCTACAAAGTCTATCGGTGTTGGGTATCGGAGTTTCAGGCATTACCGGATCTGGACGCCAATGCCAATGCCGTGGCTATTCAGCATATCAAGTTGGAGAACGAAGGCTGGGAGCGCGATTATGAAGTGGCCGAGCCCGCTGAACCTACCTTTATAGAACCCCTGTAAGCTGTCTTTGCGGAGGTGGTAATGGACACTCAGGCGATGGATGCTTCGGCTTTACTGTCTGTGTGGGAAGAGGGGTTATCGGAATCCCCCCTCAAACGCGGCCTGTTGTTGTTGGCTGCGGCCTGGCCGCAAACGGATGAGCGACAGTGGGCACAAGTCAATATTGGTTACCGAGATAGCTGTCTTATTGCACTGCGTGAACAGTTGTTCGGCAATCAATTAGAGGCGCTCGGTAACTGTCCGCAGTGCGGTGAAATACTTGAGTTAAATTACACCACCGAAGAATTACAGCGGGCCTTGCCGGCGCTGGTGGCCCCGGTCGAGCAATTAACTGTACAGCGAAAAGGCTTGGAAATAGCTTGCCGCCTACCCAATAGCGAAGATTTACTTGCCATCAGTGCAGTTGACGAACAACGCAAGAGTCTGTTGCATCGCTGCGTAAAATCGGTGAAAAAACAAGGCTCACAAAAGCCTGTGAAAATCGCTTCACTTAATACAGATATTGAACAGTATATTGTTAAAGAGATGGCCAAGGCTGACCCCTACGCCGATATTCAAATTGCACTGGAGTGTCCGGAGTGCAAAAAACAATGGTCGCAGACGTTCGATATTTTGACCTTCCTCTGGGGGGAGATTCAAGATTGGGCTAAGCGACTTTTACAGGATATACATACGATTGCCTTGAATTACGGATGGAGTGAGCGGGATATTCTCGCTATGAGCGCACGCCGTCGTCGGGTTTATTTGGAGATGCTTGGAGCCTAGGGGGATAGTTTGACTGATTTCCTATCAAAATTGCTGGATCGCACACTGCACCAAGGTGGCCTATTAGCTAGACGCAGGCCCTCGTTATTTGAACCGCCGCGAACGACAGGTATAAGTATGAGCCCGGAGTTCGCGGAAAATAAACAGACACAATTGCAGCGGGATGCTTTTACTCCACAACACCAAGAGAGAATGAGTGGGCCACAGAATGGGACAAACCCTCGCAGCCAAAGGCAAGGAGGGCAAAGCGCCTGGCTCAAGGTTAATGAATCTCTACCGGGCACTGCGCAACAGACCGTAGCAACTGACGGTAAGGAAGCTGCACTGGCGCTTCGCCAACCCGTTATTGAAGAAAAACCTATTTCTTCGCCAACCCAATCCAATGAGCTTTCGTTAACGCCTAGGCGTAACAACGATTTGTCATCGACAAAAAACCCTGTCCACCCCCCGAGTAAAAATAACACCATTGTCGATGCTTCCCAACAGGGAAACACCAAGCAGCAAAAGGTAGAAACCCGAGTTATTGAGCATAAAACAACAGAGCATAAAACCCGTGAAATAATTCGTGCTGATATCAGTAAACCTGGTGGCAAATCGAATACTGTTAATCGCGAGGCCAATGCCCAGTCCCGACTACTATCGCGCAATGCTAACAAACCCATTGAGCCGGTTGTGCAAACCCGAGTAAAAACCGAGCATCGCCCAGAAGAAAATAACGGGCCAGGGCAGCGCAGAAGTAATTCCACTATCAATGCAAATAATTTTGTCGTGCCGCCGTTGCGCAAACCCAATTTTAATTCGGCGGCAAATAGCCAGCGAGAGCCGCTGTCTGACACTGCTGCACAAACGCGCACAGGGCCCAGCGTACAAGTAAGTATCGGCCGTATTGAAATTCGCGCCGCAGCGGGTGCCGCCAAACAGTCTCAAGCCCCTAAACCCAAACCACAGTTGGGGCTGGCTGAATACCTCCGTTCCCGCGGTGGAGTAAAAGCATGAGCAGCCCTTTGGCCATAGCCGCCGTGACCGCTGTTATCAAGGATCTATTGAATGACGGTTTGTTAAATCACGACCTGTCCTCAATCGGCAGTTTTTCAGTCACCGCTACACCGCCGGACCGAGTGACCACAGGACAAACCGAACCCAATCAACTCAATTTATTTTTATATCAGGTTACCCCCAATGTCGGCTGGCGAAATGCCGATATGCCCGCGCGTGATGGTGCCGGTAACCGCCTCAGCAATCCACCCTTGGCACTGGATTTACACTATTTGCTGAGCGCCTACGGCGCCGAGGATCTCAACGCTGAAATCCTACTCGGTTACGCCATGCAATTGCTGCATGACACACCGGTTATTACGCGGGAAAAGCTCCGTGTCACCCTGGGGCAGCCGGCACTGGTTGACGGCAGCATGTTGCCGTCTCCATTTGGCGAACTCTCAGCAGTGGATCTGGCCGATCAAATAGAAATGGTTAAACTTACGCCGGTTTATTTGAGTGCGGAAGAACTGTCAAAAATGTGGACCGCGATGCAGGCCCGCTATCGCCCCACCATGGCGTATATGGCATCTGTCGTATTAATTCAAAGCGCCCATCCGGTAAGCGTAGCGCCGCCGGTATTAAAACGCGGCGCTGAAGATCGCGGACCGGTGGCATCGGCGGTGCCGGCACCGACACTGAATGCGGCGAGTACAGCGGCCTCGGCATTGTTACCGGCAGTACGCCTCGGTGATCTGGTGCGGGTCACCGGTTCCAACCTGCAGCAAGCGGGTATCACGGCGGCACTGTTCGAACATAGCACATTGACACTGAGTCAGGAATTAGCTGTGCCCGACGCCTCATCCACTAGTGTGCTGGAATTTGAGTTACCCAGTATTGCCGAAGACGCTGAAGCTATGCACGAGTGGGCAATTGGCAACTACAGGTTATCGCTGCAAGTCAACCGAGAAGATACGCCGCCTTGGAGCACAAACAGTGTTGCGCTGACGCTGGCGCCAGTGATATCCATTGCCCCACTCAATACCACCAGCGGCGATGTCAATCTTACCTTGACCTGCATACCGCGTATTCGCCCGGAGCAGGAGGCCCAGGTAAAACTTATATTCGGACGGCGAGCGATTTTGCCAGCAACTATTACCACCCCGGCCAATCCTCTGCAAAGTTCGACCTTGGAATTTAACATTGCCGGCGTTGTTGCCGGTGAGTATCTGGTGCGCCTGAGAGTCGACGGAATCGACAGCCTGGCCGTGGTATTAACCGAAAACGGAACACTGGAATTTGATCCGCAACAAAAGGTGACGGTGGTATAACGATGGAAGCCTTGACGGACACCAACAATCTCTATCTCGATGCGTCCCTGCGTTGGTTGCGGTTGAGATTGCAGCAACTAATTCTACAATCTACTATGGCAACTCCGCTGGAGGTGATTGAGCAGAGTGCTGAGGATAGTGCACAAACTGATGCCAACCTTGGTATGTGGGCATCAATCAGGCGTTGTTTATTTGGCAAAGGGCAACATCCAGCGGAAAGCCGTGACGATATTGAAAACGATGAGCCGAGTGCGCACGAAAAGCGCCGTCAAGCGCAAAAACTCGAAGAAGATATACGCCAAACCCAAGCTGAAATGCGAGAGCTGGAAGATTGCGAACGTATTCCCGCACTGTTGTTTTTGACCCAGAGGTTTTCCTTATCCGATTTTGAACGCGATACCCTGTTGCTGTGTGTGGCCATGGAACTGGATCCGGGGCTGGCGACATTATGCGCGCAAGCCCAGGGCTCGGCGTCGCGAAATTATCCGACATTTGCCCTGGCGCTGTCACTGTTTGACAATCCGCGCTGGGATTCTCTCGCTCCGCAACGCCCACTGCGTTTTGCCCGTATGATAGAAATTAATCAGCCACCGGCAAAAATTATCGCTGCCTTTTCCAAGGGGGCTCTCGAAAATAAACTGGCTTGCTCTCAGCGAAAGGCCGCAGAGCAACTGTTTTTACGCTTACAAAATGCAGCGCAACAACAATCGTTACCCATTGCCCAATGCCTGGGCAGCGACGTTAGCAGTAAGCTGGCTGTGGCCGAAGAGATTTCCGCGCAACTGCAGCGGCAACTGTTTCGCGTACATGTCGACACACTGCCAACCAATCTCAGTGAGATTGAAACCCTTGCTCGGCTTTGGCAACGTGAAAACCTGTTGCTTCCAGTGGCGCTGTATATTGAAGCAGAGGAGCCCGACAGAGCCGACTCACTGGTGGCTTGTCAACACTTTTTAGCTCGCGAGATGGGCCTGGTGTTTCTCGGTGTTCGGGAAAACCCGTTGCGCCTGGAGGCAGACAATTTTAGTGTTGAAATTGATAAGCCCACGCCGCAGGAACAGTACACGGCCTGGCTGGATGTGTTTGCCGACAATGCGGAGACCTGCCAAACTGCCCGTCGCTTAGCGGGACAGTTTGATTTGAACTATGGCGATATCCGCACTGTAACACAGCAAGCGGAACTGGCGCACAGCAATAAACGCAATACCGCTGACGGGGAGGAAGCGGCGGAAAAAACCGCGCAGGATTACGCCAATGATTATGCGATAGAGGGCGATAGCGTAGAGCCATCGTTGGCGCGTCGAGTCTGGAGCATTTGCCGCGAGCTTACACGGCCGCGGCTCGATCAGCTGGCCCAGCGTATTGAGCCCAAGGCCACTTGGCAACAGTTAGTTTTACCGAACGAATCCAAACGGCTATTGCAACGTATTCTCGGGCAGGTACGCGAACGCTATAGCGTGTATGAGGAGTGGGGCTTTTCCCGTCGTGTGAACCGGGGTATGGGCATCAGCGCCTTGTTCAGTGGAGAAAGCGGTACAGGAAAAACCATGGCCGCGGAAGTCATTGCCAATGAATTGGATTTAAACCTTTACCGAATCGATCTTTCCGCGGTAGTGAGTAAATATATCGGCGAGACGGAAAAGAACCTACGCAAACTATTTGACGCCGCTGAACAGGGTGGGGCAATTTTGTTTTTCGACGAAGCCGATGCCCTGTTCGGAAAACGCAGCGAAGTGAAAGACAGTCATGACCGCTACGCCAATATCGAAATCAACTATTTACTACAACGCATGGAGTCATTCAGCGGTTTGGCGATTCTCGCTTCGAATATGAAAAATGCCCTGGATACCGCCTTTATGCGGCGTTTGCGATTTGTAGTTGATTTTCAATTTCCCGGTATGGAAGAGCGCCGGGAAATCTGGGAAAAAGTTTTCCCCCCTGAAACCCCCAAGCAGGATCTGGATTTTGAACGTTTGGCAAGAATGAATTTATCCGGTGGTCATATCTACAATATCGCGCTTAGCGCCGCCTTTCTGGCCACCGAAAAGCAACAATCCGTGACTATGCCCATCTTGCAATCGGCGGCCTTAGTGGAGCTGCAAAAACTGAAAAAGCCCTTAAGTGAGGCACAGTTTTTATGAGCACCCCTTGGCATCTGGATTTGAATATTGAAAAGCTTGTGATCGAAGGTATCGATTTAAAACCGAGAGAAAGGCAACAACTAAAAATCTCCTTCGAGCGAGAACTGGTCACCTTGTTGACAGCCAGTGGTTTGGGATCTCACTCATACGGCGGTAATTTTATCGGCGACACTGATATTGTCGCCGATAAAATTACCGCTGCCAGTATTCACATCGGTGCACCTGTGCAGCCGGCAAATCTCGGGCGAAGTATTGCTCATAGTGTTGCCCGTAGCGTGTTGAGCAGTGTCACCATCAATGGCGTGGACAATAAGGTTTCCAGTGCGGCCACTAAGAGCGAGGCCTTACCAGGAGCGATGTCTGTAGGTACAACACCACAAAATGACCGCGATCGGCCTATTGATAGCTTACTATGAGTATGCGCGCCCAAAGTCAAAGCCAGCTTAGCTCAGCCCCGGCGCTGGAAACCGACGCCGGCGCCGAGTTACACCAAGAATTTAATCAACACTTAAACCAACAGGCAGGTCAACAATTAAACCAACAAGAAGGGGATAATATTAGCGCAGCGGGGACGCTCGCTGAAATCAGCCCGGTGCTCCACAAAGCAAATTTTGCCGGGCTCAAAATTTCCGATGCCGATAGCCAGCGGGCAGAATTGACCGGGGTTCTATTTAGAGAGCTGGCTTCGCTTTTGGGGTTAGACCCCAGCCGTATCGAGATTCGCGTCGACACTCAGGCGGAAAGTCGCAACAGCGCCCATGGCTCAAGTGGGCAGATGGAAGCGGGTACAATTTTCTTACACCCGGGACGCTATCAACCACTAAGCCGCGAAGGTCGCTATTTATTGGCTCATGAGGCCGTGCACGCCGCCCAGCGAAATATCAGTGGTGAAGTGAATGTGTCTGCCGCTGAACGCGAGGCTGCCGAGATTGGTGCCGCCTATGCGCGGGCGGGAAGCCTGGAGAAAAGCCCGGCTTTAGAGCGTCCCCGCCGGGCTTTGCGCGGGCATATGGCGGCGGCCGATACCGGCGCGCAGAAACAACCTTTAGCGCCGCTGCTCGATTCAGTTAAAACTTCCCGCGCCCGCGAACTGGCCATTATAAAAGGGCGCTTGTCAGGTTGGTGGATCTCCGACGGCGATGTCTTTACGATTTTAGAAATTTTAAACACCATGGCTTACCCTGTTCAGGTGGCAGTGGTGCAGTCGTTGAGGGCCAAAGAACGCTTTTGGTTAGCCGATAATATCAATCCGCCCCATGTCTACAAATATCGTCAATCGGTTTTGGCCTGTTACCAGGCGCTTAGTGAGGGCCAGTTTCATGCGGTGGACTTAAAAGTATTCAGGGCGCTTCCAGTTGTCGGGCTGAGCACCGAGGAAATGCAAGCCGCAGCCCGCACTCTGAGTAATCTCACCGATCAGCAACGCAGGCGTTTACTGCGCTCAGAAAATGGTGTCGCCATAAAGCGTATTATCGCCGCCCCTCAAGCTAGTGCCAGTGAGAAAGAACGTATACACCGCGAAGCACAGCAAGCCGCGGCGGAAGAATCTAAGCTGGCCGAACAGCGTCAGGCCATTGCCGGCCACAAAGATGATGAATCAGTTAAAACCCTGCTCGGCCAGGTAAAAGAACTGTTGAGAAATGGTCGCGATAAACGTCCACAGCCGCGGCGTGCACTGGAGCTATTGGCCGAAAATCGATCCCCCGATAGTCGCTTCCTCTATATTGCCGAAGCGTTGGAGCAAAGCGGACACCTGGATACGTTAATAACGCTGTTGCCTCCCAGAAGTTTCGTCAGTAAAAAGCATCATTCGCAAACACTTTTTGCATTAGTACGCTCCCGGTTGCCGTGGAAAAATGCCCAATTAATTGAGAGTCTGCTTTCTTATGGGTTGTTTGATTGGGCAATTCGCGACTATGAAGCGGTGTTTGCCTATCGTTTGATTAAAACTCTGACCCTGGCGGAGCAATACCGATTCCGGCAAAAAGACGGCGGTAAATGGTATCTGCGTTTGCTGGAAAATTTACCCAAGGACCCCGAGACAGGCGAAGCCTTTAGCGGTTTGGAAATACGAAAGGCCCAGAGTAAGGAAGAACTCGCCGAATTGCGCACGCAGGGCGTGAGTCAGGCCGATGAAAAAACACTGTATTACAACGCTTCGCAGATGTATGAAAAGAAACTTAAGGAAAAGGGCACTAACGAAGCGCTGCGGCAACTGATCGATGCGTTTAAAGAGGCGAAGAAGGGAATTTACCGCGATAGTGAAGCAAAAGATCTTTACCGCCGCCTCGTGGTACTTGGGGGGTCTTCTCTGGCGAAAGGGAAGGAAACTCCGGGTGATCAGTTATTGCGTGAAACCATTGTGCGTGAACTCGACAAGCTCGGCTATATCGATGAGCTGTTTAACCAATTGCCGGAGTCATTTTTATTTGCCGAGCAAAACCGTATTAGCACCGTCAAAATTATGCTCGCGCGGGATTCCATCCGCGTTCAAGCCCATGCCCGCACACTGGTTAGCCGCCACTTTACCGACTGGATGGTGACCGACGGCGAAGCTTACCTGGCTTATATGTGCATTAAAGCTTTACCGCAGGATGAGCGCACTGCCTTTGTGAAAAATTTTCCCGATAGCTGGAGTCGCATTCACAGTGAGATGAGCAAGTCAATGCGTCAGTCCCGGGATTTGAACCTCTATATTGGTGATAAAGCGGGAACTGATCGGGCTTCGGTATTAGCTCAACTGGCGGATGCAAAAACCTGGCAGGAGGCCAACGCACCGCTGCTGGACGGTTTGGTGCGTATGGCCATTGCCATGACCGAACACCGTTTTGCTTTCGAGCGCTCTAAAGAATTTAAAGCTGTAGAAAAACCAAAACTTAAACCTCTGGTAGAAAAATACCGGCTCTGGGATAAGGCTGCGGGTCGCAATGAATACAGTGCAAAAATACTTCAGGGAACTCGCTGGCATGAAGAGGGTATTTTTGCCGATTTGAAATCCCTGTGGGCGGGTCTTGTCACTTTGTGGAAAACCGACGTATTGTTTGTGGGAAGCTCCATTGGGGTGCGTTTGGACCTAAACGATGTACAGGATTTTATGGGTGGCGACCTCAAAGGTGCCCAACTCGGAGACCCCCATAAGGGAAAGGCGCGTAAAAATACAACACACCCCGATGCTAATAAGGTGATGCTGCTGGTTGGCCTGAATGGTAAATCGGCAGAGGTTATCTTACCCGAGCTGCTGATCGACTCGGCCAATGTACAGCTCGCCGGCACCACATTGCAAACCGGCAAGGTTACCCTGAAAAAGCTTCATATTTTTGCCGCTTATGACAGCGATGGACTGAGCCAACCCACGGAAGCGAAGGTACAGATGGATTCTGTTGAGGCCAACGATTTGTTGCTGGCGAAAAGCGCCAGTATGCTGACATTAAATCGATTGGTGGTAAAAGCCTTGCGTTTGGCGGCGGGTACTGTGGACACCTTGGTCAGCGGCAGTGCACCGCGTAAAGGCCGCTATGTACCTTTCCCGTTATTGGTGGTGCCTTTGCTGGCGCTGTTTATGTTGCTGGCGCTACCTGTGTATATTTATCGAAAAATATCCGCGCTCTTTGCTCAGGGGTTGGAGTCCAATACCGGTGAGCAGTTTGCCGGTGATGTTGCTGAGCGCACAAAAGCGATCGCCTTCAGTTTCGACAGTTTGAACGTAGAGGGACTCACCACCAGCGGTGGTCAACATGTTTCCAATATTGGAGTGCGCGATTTTGCCCTGCGCCTGGGGTTAAACAAACCTACGCGACTGCGCGCCGAAAAAGCCTCGATAGAGCAACGGCTGCGTGCCTTGGGAAACAAGCCTGAGGCGGCTCAAGCGGTTTCTAAATTAAATGCCCGCCTGCTTCAGGTGAAAGCGGAACTGGCAACGTTAGAGCAAGCCGAGAAAGAATACGTTCGTATCAAAGAGCGCATTGCTAAAGGCGATCTTACCCCACAGCAGCAACAGCAACTGCAGCAACGCCTGGATGCGCTAAATTTGGAAGATAAAGGTGGAGCCTATATCGATATTGGCTCCATTCAAGCCTCGGGAATTAGCGGTACAGTGACCAGTAAGGAACCCATTAGCCTGGCCAATATACACGGCGAAGGTGGTTCGGCAGCTTTAACACAAATGCTTGGGTTACCCACGGTTACCGATAGCGAACTGAGCCGACGCTCGGCGGCGGGAGAAAGACCTCGGGCCAGCTTTGCCGAGGGACAAGCGGGAAACTTTCACCTGGAGCTTGGCAATATACACACCGGTGAAATCTCCTTTGGTGGGGGAGTCTATACGGTTGCGTCTATCGATGAAAAAATCAAAGTACTGGAAAAATATAAAACCCAAGAGCACTACCGGGCACTGTATGACAGTTTGCTCATTCTTAGAGCCAAGGCGTTGCGCTATGAGCTGATGGTGCGCCATGGCGTATCCAACCTAACGGCGCCGCAATTGGCAGAATTTCGACAACTGCGTGCCGATCTCACTGGTCCGGCGGATTTAATTATTAAATCCATTGATATCACCCAGGCCACAATGGATGTCAACCTCGCTAATGGCCGTGTAGCTATTGGTTTAGAGCGTGCCCGTATTGCCGGTATAGAATTGCCGCAAAAAGGCATTCAGGTCGATGAAATTATTGCCAAAGGGCTGGGGGTTGGCGCTTTGCCCAGTGGTGGATTAATGGGCTGGGCGGACTGGCAGAAAAACCTTCAGCAAGCTCATGGCAAGGTGGATTTTTTACAAGTCTCCGGGGTGCGCAGTCAATATCACGGACTGTTGTTGCAGAAAGCCACGCTCACCGGTCCTTACGCCACACTAAAAGAGCGCGGCAATGTGCTCGAAGCCGGATTGAAAAACCTTACCCTAGAAGGTGTCGGTCTGGTGCCCCGTATCGGAATTCTTAATCAGAAGCTCGCCGGACTTAAAGAAAAAGCCCGGGTGGCGACGGGAGAGGAAAAATCCAAACTAGAAACTGAAATTACAGCGCTTAGCAGCAAAATCACAGAATTGCAGGGACTGGCGGATAAGCGTGTGGCCGCCTATATGCAGTTGCAAGCGGCAAAAACACCGGAAGAAATCGCTAAAGCCAAGGAAGCTGTGGCCTATACCGATACCACAATAATTCTGGGGCTCTCCCAATACGGCGCCAGCCGTGGAGACCTCAACGACTTTGGTATAAAAGTCACGGGTGCTGGCGATCTCGTGGGGGATTTAACCGATGCGGGAATCAATGTAGCGCGGATTCTCGATCGGGGGGTAAGAATTCAGGGGGCCGGACCCAATAATCGGGTGTTTAGTAGTTTTTCCCTGGAGGGAATCAATGCTAAATCAGACCAGTCGGATAAGGGTTTATTGGCCTCGGGAAATATAAATATTGGTGAAACCAATACCGATGTCAGTCTGCAGCGTCAAGGTGACAGTGTTTTTGTCGAACTGCGTACTTTCAAGATTGCATCGCTGGCCATGGATAATATGGAGTTGACCAGCGATGAAAGCGGTATCGGAATGCAGATTGCGTCCGATGGGCGCAGCAGCCTGGAAGGTCTCTCGGTCAGCGGTAAGTTACGCCTGGATAAACGCGCCGGTAGCAAAGGGGAATTTCCCGGTGACTACCGTTTAGCCAATATCTATATCAGTGATTTTGTTATTAAAAAACTTACGGCCAATGGATTAACCTATGCAAGCATACCGGACAAGATTGAAGTGTCAATTAAATCCGGCTCTATCGAGGGCATTTGGGCCAGTCAACTTAATATCGATGTACCTGCCGATAAAAATGACAGTGTAAAAATTAGCGGGGCAGCGGGCATTCATACGATCACGGATGTCGAAATTGGCGCTGCTCTCAGCAGTGGTTTGAAATTACAGCGGGGTAAAATCAACGGCTCCAGATTGCGTGTGGATTTTCTTTCACAAGGGGCCATCAAAGCCACGGTCGGCGATTTAAGTGCGACCGCTATGCATATTCGCGGCCCCGATGGTTGGGCGCGCTTTAACCTCAATCATCTATCCGGTTCAGTTACCTATAAAGACGGAGAATTCACCATACACGAGGTGAAGCTGGGCAGTTTTGAAGTGCCGGGTATCGACTGGCGGTTTGGTCAGCGCAGTATCAAGGCCGATAAAATGGCCAAGATAGTCGATTTGAGAGCCAGTGGTAAAGTTGTTACTAGACAAGTGCCGTCAAAAACAGTGCCTGCGAAAAAGGGCGCTACTAATAAAGACGGCAGCCCGGCGGAGACGAAAACCGAACTCAGCGAAGTGAAAATTTCCAGTTTCCGCATCGGTTCAGTGATTGCCGAACATCTCATTTACCGCGATGGTGACAATAAAATAGAAATCGGTGCATCGAAAAAAGAACTGTCTGAAGATATGAAGGCTTTTAGGCCGCTGTTTATTCAGGAAATCGTTGTTAAAAACCTGGAGTGGAAAAAGGGCGGGGGCCTGGTGGGCAAGCTGACCGAAATCGATGTGAGTAGCTTCGAGGCTTCGGTGGTTTTTGAAAATTTGAAAAAAGATATGAAAGCCGGCGTTGCGCTAAAGGGAACTGGCTTGGGCGCTACTTTTGTGGGCTCCAACTTTAAAGTGGGCAGCACAGGTATTATCGATAAAACAGCCGGGTTTTTCCGCGGTAAGGGTGTGGATACAAGCTTTAAAACCGGGCAGATATTCGGCTCTGTTACTCTGGGAGAAAACTTCTACGCTGTTAACGGCCTGACGATTGCCGATATACACTTTGGTAAAACTGTCTACAAAAAAACCGATGGCAAAACCATCGAACTGGAAAGCGTCAAGGTTGACCGGCTTTGGATCAGCAATATCGATTTTAATCTTGAAGATGCCAAGGATGAAAACAATAAGGATATTAAAAAGATAAAAAGCATCAAAGTTGACAAAGTGGTGTTGAACAATCTTGAAGCGGAGAAATTCGATTACAAGGGAACCTCAGTCAGCAAAAATAAAGAAGGCGAAGAGGTTACTGTCAAACAACATTTTAAAGGTAAAAAGGCCTGGATTAGCCAGTTGATTGTCGCCGATATAACCCACGACATGACCGCCAGATTGACCAGTATGAATGTCAAGATCAATCAGGGTGATCAAACCGGCAGAAGCCCCTTTGGTATTGATGGCTTTTACGGGGAAATTACCAAACAGGTCGCCGAGAAATCAACGGTGACCAAAATATCCAGCAATATAGAGGGCGGCGAGCTAACCGGAAATGATATTACTTTCCAGACTCTGGCTTTAGGCAAAGTGAAGGGCGATGACGGTGAGTATAAGGAAGTCACGAGAACGGCTATTGGCGGTAAGTTCCAATTGACCCGCTTGGGTTTTCTCAGTCCTAAACTAACCCTGATCGATGAAACAGGGAAAGAAACCGTTATCGATACCTATGTTAAAAATGGCCATCGCGGGCGCTTGGAAATTACCGGTATTAAACCGATTCTCTACCCCAACGGTACCATGGTGATACCCATCGACAAAATCACCCTGGATCAACTGCGTATAAAAAGCGGCGATCTCAAAGTCACCGTTCCCATCGTGGAGATAAAAGAATTTGCCATGGCTTTAAAAGGCTTGGGTACAGAGAAAGGCTTAAGCTTATTGGCGGCAAAACTCAAAGAGTTATCGCTGCAGGATCTGCACTTGACCATGCATGTGGATAGATCTAAACCCAGTGCCACGCCGGCATCGACAGCAAAACCCGCCAAGCCCGGCCCCAAATTTTTTGCCGAGCCGCTCGGTGGTATGACCGGTGAACTGGAGGTGGAGCCGGAAATTGATTATATGTGGGATCCTAATGTGCATATGCCGGTGCGCAACGGCAAAATCAATTTTGAGCATGTTCATCCCTACGCGGTCAATCTTCGCGATGGAGAGATAACTCTGGGTAACTTCGGGGTTAATATCTCTCTCAAGGAAATCCCAAAAATGACCGGTATGCATCCGGAGCAAGGAAAATACGGTGTGCTCGATTTGCGTGAATTGATTGAAGCGATTATCAACGAACCGGCTAAGCCTAAAGACCCCAAGACTCCACCGGAGCCGCCTAAGGATCTATCTTTTCTCAATACGCTTAATTTTGGCGGTGGCCTGAAACTGGGTAAGGGAAAGATTGGCGTAGATTCCAATAACAGTGGTAAGGCTGACGAAGGCGATTTTTTTGCCGAACTTGAAGGCAACCGCGCTGGCGATAATGAAATAAAAATTCCCTGGAATAGCATTGGTAAAACGGTTGCAGTCAACATCAAACGACTGCGGGCGAAAAGATTGTCTATTCCGGGAAGTGACAGCTTACCGGCGGGCAAGACCGGTGAAGCGACCGTTACCGGAATTAAAATTACAGTATCGGGCCTGGCCGATATGGAATTTGATATTAAGGTTCACGTCGATGAAGGCAAAATCGTTGATATCGAATTCGGCGATGTTTCGCTATTAAATAAGGATGCTGCGGGAGATTATCCACAAGTTCGAGCACAACCGGCACCGACTCTGAAACAGGTCAACCCCAAGGCGGAGAAAGGCGCGCCGTGAGGGTAACCAGGCACACAGTGAGAATAAGCGAGCGTATATTGAGGGTGGAGAAAATTAAGCGATGAGCAGATTTCAGGCGATGAATGCGTTGGTTAAAGCCGGGCAGTTGAAAAACGATAACGTTTTTCAAAGCGCCAGCACTGCGCGCGCTCTACCCTTGCAGGAAAGGCAATTTTTCGAGGCTCGCTTAGGGCGCGACTTTAGTAATGTGCGTGTGCATACCGACGAAAAAGCCGCGGCCTGGGCATCAGCGCTAGGCGCTAAAGCCTTTAGTGTCGGTGCGGATATTGTCTTCGCGCAGGGTAATTTCAACCCTGGCTCTAAACAGGGGCGTGAGCTGCTGTCCCATGAAATGTTACATGTGGCACAGCAACACAATACCGGTAGTGGCAGTGCAGTTAACGCCGAATCTGCGGCGCGTGCTTCAGCCTCGTCGTTAGCGCAGGGGAACAGCCTAAGTGTGCTTAAATTGTTCAGATGATTTTTTAGTTACGCTTGATTATATGTTTTATTAAAAAAATAAAAAGTCAACCTCACAACCTCCGAGCTTTTTTCCGGGAGCTGTAGGCTTGCAGCCGCCGTCTAATTTCCAGTTGCGACCGCCATTTTTATCACCGGGGCTGCCACCAAAGTTGACACCAAATTTTATGCGTAAGCCACCCGAAGTCAGTGCGCCCTATAAGCTGATGGTTAATGCCGATATTCTGTCTGTATTTGGCCCCTATGGCACTAGCCCGGCGATGCAGGGATTCGATATGCACAGCGATTGGGCCAATGCCTACTTTATGTTTCGCAACTATCTTCCGGAAAAGTTGGCGGCGACCTCGGCCAATATTTTTTTGGGCGCGGCCTATAAATCGGCACTGGCCCGGGATAATCCCAATATTTTCGATAAATCAGACGCCGAGTTTAAAGCTGCCTATCCCGATGCCACGGGAATACCGCCTTTACCGATTATTTCCTCTGGCACAATGACAACACTGTATGAACTGATATCAGGAAAGAAAGATACCCATGCATTTTATTTTTGAGAAAGTGAATCACTATGTATCGGCACTATTATAAAGGTAACCAGATCGGGCTATGACTACATTTCCTGGATCGCCAAAAGTATTGCGCGGCGGCATTGTGTTGATCGATAACACCACAGCGGCGGTGCAACGAATTATTGCTCTGCAATACAACCCGGATACCTTAACGCGCAGTTTACAGATTAAGGGTGTCAGTGGTGAAAGTGGGGATCAACTCGAAGCACTGCGCTTAAAAGGGCCCCCCATAGAAACCATTCAACTGGAAGCCGAGTTAGATGCTACCGACCAGCTGGCCTCGGCAAATCCCACCTCTACGGAGTTGGGGTTACATCCGCAGTTGGCGGCGCTGGAAGCAATTATCTATCCCACCAGCAATCAGCTGTTACAACATCGTAGTGACGCCGCTGCCGGCAGCATTGAAATCGCCCCGGCACAAGGGCCACTGTGTGTTTTTATCTTTGGCAGCAAGCGCATAATGCCGGTGCGCATTACCGAGTTCAGCATTACTGAAGAGGCGTTTGATATTGCCCTTAACCCCATACGCGCGAAAATTAATCTCAGCATGCGTGTGCTCAGTGTTGATGATCTCGGTTTCGATAGTAAAGGGGGCGGCTTGTTTATGACTTACTTACAGGCCAAAGAACAACTGGTCACTAAATTTAGCGAAGCCCAATTTGCTGAATTGGGTATTGATGGTATTTCCTAGGGAGTTTTTATGAGCATCTACAATTTTCCACCGGACAGCCGCTACTATGGACTTGAAAACTTGACGTTGGAACTTGATGACGGCTCACGTGTAGTTTACCTGCAACGGCGGTTTGTTCCCGCTAGCAGCAAGTTTGCTCAACTACAAGAGCATGTGGTGAGCGAGGGCGAAAGACTGGATCAAATTGCCGCCTTACATTTGAGTGACCCGCAGGCGTTTTGGCGATTGGCCGATGCCAATGACGCCATGCGACCCGAGGATTTAACCCGGGAGCCCGGGCGGCGTTTACGCATCACGCTGCCCGAAGGGTATCCGGCAACACCGGGTGGCGCTAACTGATGTTAAAAGGCATACACCTAACATTGATGGTCGGGCCGGTGGTTCCAGTGGTTGCGCCGCAATCGGTTATGGATGCCTTACTCAGCGTACAGGTGACCAGTGGCAAGGAAAAAAGTGGTTTTCAAATTACTTTTGCGCTTAGCAAAGATTCTCCACTGATGAAAACCATGTTGCCCGCCGGTTATTTTGATCCCATGAGTACCCGGGTGGTGATTAGTGTAATTACCGGCGGTTTTCCCAACGTTATTATGGACGGAATGGTGACTCGCCAGGAGTTAACGCCAAGTAGTGAACCCGGTCAATCTATTTTGACGATCACCGGAGAGGATTTGAGTATCCTCATGGATGTTGTGGAAATGCCCTTTATGCGTTTCCCGTCGATGCCGGATATCGGGCAAGTCTATACCATATTAGCCAAGTACGCGGCGTTTGGCATAGTGCCCTTGGCGATTCCTCCGTTTATCAACGATGCTCCATTGATTACCAAAAAAATCCCCACACAACAGGGAACGGATCTGGCTTATCTAAAAAAACTCGCCGGTGATCACGGCTATGTCTTCTATGTTGAGCCCGGTCCTTTACCTGGCCAGAGCATTGCTTATTGGGGGCCGGATATCCGCATTCCGGTTCCGCAACCGGCACTCTATGTCAATATGGATGCCCACACCAATGTGGAATCGTTAAGCTTTAGTTTGGACGGCCTGGCAAAAAAAGTATTGGTATTTGGCGTTTACGATCCGGTCACTGGAAAAATACCCATTCCTGTTCCTGTGCCCAACTTCAACCTCTTTAAACCACCCCTGGGGGCGAGACCGACCTTGCCATCGAAAGTGGAATTTCCGGACTGGTCCTCAAAAGAAGAAATTCCCGCAGTGGTGGACAAAGTGCTCGGCGCCCTGGCGCGTTCTTCTGAGGCCATCACCGCAACAGGTTCGCTTGATGTGTTGCGCTATGGCCGCGCGCTGCGTTCACGCATGTTGGTCGGGGTGGGCGGGGCCGGTCTGGCCTATGACGGTCTCTACTATGTGAACAGTGTGACTCACACAATAAAAAGAGGTGAATACAAACAAAGCTTTGAACTCAGTCGCGACGGGTTGATTTCCAATACGCCGCGGGTACCGGTATAGGTCGATGTAGAGCTGATTAATATATTGAAAAAAATAATCGTAATTGAAGCAATCGGAATACTATGAGTAACGAAAATCAACCGAAAACTTTTTATGGCAAATATCGGGGCACGGTTTTGCAAAACGTCGACCCGGAGCTTCGCGGCCGAATCATCTGCAACGTCGTCGATGTGCTGGGGCCAACGCCGTCATCCTGGTGCGAACCCTGCGCGCCTCTGGCCGGACCCACCGGCACACCCATGGGCGCTTATATGGTTCCCCCGATTGGGGCGGGTGTTTGGGTCGAATTTGAGCAGGGGGATCCGGAAAGACCGATTTGGACCGGGTGCCGCTTCGCCACCGGTGATGTTCCACCCCTGGCACTGGCATCGACGCCGCCACTGGCTCCGAATATTGCGCTGCAGTCCCAGCAACAACATATGCTGATGATCAGCGATATGCCGCCGACGCCGGTAACCGGCGGTATTATTTTAAAAAGTCTTAGCGGTGCCATGATTGTGGTAAACGATAGTGGCATTTACTTGAGCAATGGCAAGGGTGCAACCATGACGATGATTGGCCCTGCCATTGATTTTAACGGCGGGGCTTTGACAGTGCTCAAATAAATATTTGCTGATTTAAATTACCGGTTAAACAACTAGCGACAGCTTAAACAACTAACGACAGGTTAAACAACTAAAGGACAAGAGGATATGCCGGGATTTCTTTTTCATGTCGGTGCAGGTATGCAGTGTACCCACGGTGCGCTCGCCACTGTTGCGCCGTCGCAACCACGTGTGGTGGTTAGTGGCCAGCCCGTGGCGACTATGAGTGCGCAAATGGCTGTGGCCGGATGCCCCTTTCAGATTCCCGTGGGGGCTGGAACTAAACCGCAGCCCTGCGTGACAGTTAAATGGGCAATGCCTTCTACGCGCTTTTTAGTGAATGGGGAACCGGCTGCACTGCTTCCTACCCCCGGGCCGGGCCCGGGGGTTTGTCAAAGTGCAGAGCAAATTCCCCAGGGGCCACCCATGGTCAGCACTGTTCAGGCCCGGGTATTGGGTAGCTAAACAGACGGAGAGCAATAATATGAATATTGATTTCCCCTTGCATTTCGACAGCCGTGGACGTACTGCTAGCACCGATATGGCGAATCATGTGCGCGATATGATTGAACAACTTATTTTTACCAACCCTGGAGAACGAGTGAATCGTCCGGATTTCGGCAGTGGCTTGATGCAGTTGATCTTTGCCCCCAACAGCCCCGAATTGGCGGCGACGGTGCAGTTTACCCTGCAGGCGGCTGTGCAGCGTTGGCTGGGTGATGTTATCGAACTCAAAGACCTCAGTGTCGAATCTGTCGATTCCTCAATTACGATTGACATGAAGTATGTTATTCGCAGCAGCAACGAAGAGCAGACAGCCACTTTTAGTCGGGGAAGTGAGTGAAGATCAGCTGACCTTATATGCCTATTTTTTAGGAAAGTTGCCGCAAGAGTTACGGGAAAACAAGCCGGGCTTAGAGCAATTTTTAACGCTCGAAGGTGGTAAGCGTATTACCGGTATCGACATTCTCGACGTCGACCCCCAACCCAGTGATGACCCGGAGAAAGACGATGTGCTGGTTATTCACCTGAGCCGTTACGGTGATTTTTCCCGCTATCGATTAAAGTTGCAGGGAATTGCCAATATTGATCCCCGTTATGCCGAGGCGGAGTTCAGCTTTAAAGTAGCCTGCCCCAGTGATCTCGACTGCGGTCAATCGAGTTGCACAGAGCCAGCCTGTTCTAGCGCGGCGCAGAGTGGGCCGCTTATCAATTATCTGGCTAAGGATTACGCCAGTTTCCGCCAGCTGATACTGGATCGCCTGGGAACGCTTATCCCCGAGTGGCGTGAACGCCACGTGCCTGATTTGGGGATAACACTGGTTGAGCTTTTGGCTTATACCGGCGATTATCTCAGTTATTATCAAGATGCTGTGGCCACTGAGGCCTACCTGGATACGGCCCGTCAGCGAATTTCGCTGCGTCGCCATGCGCGTTTAGTCGACTACTCGTTACATGAAGGCTGTAATGCCCGCGGCTGGGTTTGTCTGCAAGTCAGTTCCGATATTGAGATTGACGTTGAAAAAATCAGCTTTATCACTGGCCTCAACAATGCCTTACCGGCGACGCAAACACTTTTGTCTTCACGCGATTTAAAGCAAATCTCCAGCGATGCCTATGAGGTGTTCGAGCCCCTGGTCGCCGAAACGAACACAGCGCTGCAATTGCGCCGGGCACACAATGAAATTTTCTTTTACACCTGGGGCGATAACAACTGTTTCCTAAGCAGTGGCAGTACCAGTGCCACCATGCTGGATAGTTGGCTGGGCGCTGAGGATAGAGCCCTGCAATTGCAGGTTGGCGATATTCTGATTTTCGAAGAGGTCGTTGGTGCAAAAACCGGTTTGCCGGCTGATGCCAACCCCACAAGCAGACATGCTGTACGCTTGACCGAGGTACGCACCGATGTGGATACACTCAATACAGATGAACAGAATCGGCCGCTACCCATCGTGCATATTGAATGGGCAGAGGCTGACGCACTGCCTTTTTCGTTGTGTATTTCTTCGATCAGTGCCGCACCTGGATGTTATCAGTTGCAAAATATTAGTGTCGCCCGCGGTAACTGCATTTTGGTCGACCACGGCAAAACCCTGGAGCCTGAAGATCTCGGTTGCGTCGCTGCGAAAACGACCAGCTTCGAGTGCGAGTGTCCGCAGCGAAGCGTCGATATTGTACAAACTCCACAACGTTTTAACCCGCAACTGAAAAAATTCCCCATAACTTACGCTACGCCTTTGCCGCCCATATCAGAATTTGTGCCGGCCTCTGTGTTACGGCAACAATCGGTATGTTCGGCGCAGGCGCAAGTAAATTTGGTCTCCCAACCGCCACAGTTGTGGCGCGCGCGCCGCGACCTGCTCGACAGTTATCCGCAAGATACACATTTTGTGGTTGAAACCGATAACCAGGGCGTAGCCCATTTGCGTTTTGGTGACGGCGAACTCGGTTATCAACCCCTGGCGGGTATGGCGTTTAGTGCGCAATACCGGATAGGCAATGGCGAGGCGGGAAATGTTGGTGCCGAAGCGGTATCGCGAGTGGTGCTGAAAGATTTGTCAATCGATGGTATCGATATCAGTGTGCGTAATCCCCTGCCCATGGTGGGTGGCACGGCGCCGGAGACGCTAGCCCAGGTGCGCGCCTTGGCACCACACAGTTTTCGCAAGTCTATTCAGCGCGCAATTATTGCCCAAGACTACCGCGACATTGCGCTGCGCGATGGCCGTTTACAAAGCGTCGGCGGCAAATTGGTGTGGACGGGCAGTTGGTACGAGGCCAGTGTTGCAGTGGACCCGTTACGCACCACATCGGTGGATACCTCCCTGTTACAAGAGATATGCACGCTACTGCACCCCTACCGAAGAATGGGACACGATTTGCGAGTTACTGCAGCGCGGTATGTGCCACTGGATTTACAAATTAAGGTTTGCGCGGCAAAAGGTTATCAGAGTGCTCATGTTAAAGCGGCCCTTCTGAATGCCTTTAGTAATCGACAACTTGCAAACAATCAGTACGGCTTTTTTCACCCGGATAGTTTGTCTTTTGGTGAAGATATTTATATCAGCAAAATTATTGCCAAAGCACGGCAGGTTACCGGTGTGGCCAGCGTCAAGGTCAGCCGTTGTCAGCGGCTTTTTCAGGCAGCTAATCATGAATTGGAACATGGAGTGTTAACACTGCACAGCGATGAAATAGCCCAACTGGATAATAACCCCAATTATCCGGAGAGGGGTAAGCTGGATATTGTGGTGTGTGCTCAACAGCTATAAACCCGTGAGACGAGTTACCAGCTCAGTAGGAACGCAATTATGAGCAGGAATGCAATTATAAACAGGAACGCAAATATGAATAGAACATACGCTAGCGATTCTCCCGGCAACGGCAGTTGCGGTGAGTTCTGCGAGTGCGGTGCCTGTGAGGGAATTCAAAGCCGCACACCGCTGTCGACCAGCAACCGGCCGGGGTTAAATAAACTCGCTTACCGGGTTGGTACCCACAGTGATTTCTTTGAAACGATGAAAGCCCGCCTGGCTTCGATGTCGGTGACCGATACACCTATTGATGATGAGTCACAAGCCCAGGTCAGTTTTCCTTTACAGGGATTGACGACCCGGGAAAGCAACGATGCCTCAATCGCCATGCTTGATGCCTGGGCTACACTCGGCGACGTACTGACCTTTTACCAGGAGCGGATTGCCAACGAATGTTACCTGCGCACCGCTACCCAGCGCCGCTCAATTTTGGAGTTGGCGCGTTTGGTCGGCTACAAGCTGCGCCCTGGCGTGGCAGCTACAGTGTATCTGGCCTATACACTGGAAGATCGGCAGACCGAGCAGGTAGAAATTCCACCGGGAAGCCGAGCGCAAAGTATTCCCGGTCCGCAACAGTTGCCCCAATATTTTGAAACCAGTGAAACATTAATGGCCAGCTCGTTGTGGAATAACCTGTCGGTAAGAACCCGCCGACCGCAAAATATAACGCTGGCAAATGCACTGGCCGTGAATAATATCTATATCAATGGTATAGATTCCAATTTAAAAGCCGGCGAACTGATACTGATGAAGTTTGACGGCGCTGAGGAACGCTTTGTGGTGCGCACCGTACTCGAGGCGCAGGCAGACTTCGATAGCAATATTACCGATATACAGTTACAGGCCAGCGACAGTGAACTGCTATTGGCGCTTCCCTTGTTGGTGCAATTTATTGAGGATACAAAATTTCTCAGTAAAAACAGCGCCGAAACCAGGCTGGTCAATAAGGCGGCTGAAATTATTACCGAGTCCTACTTAGGGACTGCGATTAGTCCCAAAGCCTGGTCGAAAACTCTGTTTTCAGCCGCCGATGGAGCACTCCCTAACTTGAATACATTGTTTACCCAGTTCGTAGCAGATTTGACCGAACTGCTGGATCAGGCAGGCAATAATGCCATTGGCGTTACGGCGCCGGCAAAATTTGTCGATAGTTTATTGCTTGAGCCCCTGGCCCAGGCAAAAGGCAGTTTAAGCTTAAGTCGCAGTTTGCAACAGGCCGTCGCCTCGGGTACGGATCTTCACCCGCAACTGTTGGTAAATTTCGCCCCACGTATTAAAGGTACCTTTTATCGCGCCTGGTCCGGAGCGCGGGTTAATGCTGCCGAATCGCCCTTGCGAGCTGTTTATGCGATGCGAGTGAATGCACCGTTGTTTGGTGCCGGCGCGGCGAAAATTCCCACCTATGCTGGCACAGGGGTATCCATTAGCGGTACTTCCAGCGTCTCCCCCGGCCAGTTATTGCCGCCGTCGCAATGGGACGAATGGCCGCTTGATAACGATGAATTAACGGCAACGGATTCGCTTTTTTTAGACCAGCTTTATGAAAAGGTGCAACCCGAAAGCTATGTTCTTATTCAGCAACCGGCTTTTCAGGGAATGGAGCGGCAGGTCTTGCAGATTACCAATTTACAAAACCTGCAGCGCACCGCCTACGGTATCAGTGGAAAAACCACCCGGTTAACCCTGGAGGCAAATTGGCGCAGTGAAAATGATGCAACGCTGGCGGCATTGCGTCGGGCTTTAATTTACGCGCAAAGCGAACAGCTTGAACTCGCCGACAAACCCATCGATGACGATGTCTATGGGCAGTCAATTGAATTGTCGGGTTTGTTTGAAAATCTTAAGTCCGGGCGCTGGATAATACTTTCTGGTGAGCGGGCCGATATTGAGCAAGTCAGTGGTGTGCCCGTTAGTGAACTGCTGATGGTGTCCTCACTCGAGCATGGATACGATGCGGCACTGGCCGGGGACAGCATGCATACGTCGCTTAATCTGGCGACGCCGACAGCTTATCGCTATAAGCGCGATACCTTAAAAATTTACGCCAACGTCGTCAAAGCCACTCACGGAGAAACCCGCGAGGAGGTGCTGGGTAGTGGTGACGGAGCCCAGTCGATGCAAACTTTTGAGTTAAAACAACCTCCGTTGACATTTGTCGCCGCGACAACGCCCCAAGGCGTGGAATCAACGCTCAATGTGTATATCAATAATGTTAACTGGCCCGAGGCGGATTCGCTGGCGGATTTAGGCGCGCGAGAGCGGGGTTATATTACCCAAACCGACAACGACGATAAAGTGTCTATTCGTTTTGGTGATGGTGTCAATGGCGAGCGTCTACCGACAGGTGTAGAAAATGTCCGAGCTGTTTATCGCAATGGAATTGGGGCCAATGGCAATGTTGAGGCCGAACAAATTAGCCTATTGATGAGTCGCCCGAGCGGTGTAAAAGAAGTGATTAACCCGCTGCGTGCCAGTGGTGGTGCCGGGCGCGAGTCCCGTGATCTGGCCAGAGAAAATGCCCCCCTGGCGGTAAAGGCTTTGGACCGATTATTGTCAGTGCAGGATTACGCGGATTTTTCCAGAACCTTTGCCGGAATCGGTAAGGCCACTGCGCGCAAACTCAGTAATGGGCGCCAGCAGTTAGTGCATGTCACCATTGCCGGTGTCGATGATATACCTATCGATCCAGTATCAGATTTGTACAGCAACTTAGTCGCTGCGCTAAAACGTTTTGGCGACCCCGACCTGATGGTAAATGTACAGCTTAGGGAGCTGTTAATTTTAATGTTAAGCGCCAAGGTTCAACTGCAGGAAAATTATTTATGGGAGCCGGTGGTCAGCGATATTAAGTCCGCATTGTTGCAAACCTTTGGGTTTCAGCAGCGCGCCTTAGGGCAAGCCGTGGGGTTGGATGAGGTGATCAGTGTGATACAGGCTGTGCGCGGTGTGGCTTATGTGGATGTCGATGCCTTTGGTGGATTGCCGGAGAAAAAACTCGATCAAGGTACGCGCCGCTTACTGACACTGGATGAATTGGCCGAGCGCGCGCAGCAAATCGCCGATCCGGGGCGCTTTCGTGATGATATCGAGAAACCGACTATGGGCGGCGATAAGGGTATGCAAAAAAATAGCGGCAAGCTCATTGTGGATCCGGCCAATTTGGTGCGTGCCAACCTGGCCGACTTTGAAGGCGGTGTTTTGCGTCCGGCGCAGTTAGCAATATTCAGCGCTGCGGTACAAGACACATTGATCTTAAATCAGATTACCTGAGGCGAGGGCGATTACATTGAGTACATCTACGACATCATCAGGTACTAGTACGACTGATACCGAAAGTACAACTGATATCGAAAGTACAACCACTTCAGACACAAGTGCTACCGGTATGCTTGCCACCGGTACGGCCCCAATCGATATGACGGCCTTTGGGGACGCGAGTGACCGGGTTGATCGACTTTATCGTCTGTTGCCGGCGATTTATCGCTCGAAAGATGCCGAACAAGGCTATCCCTTACAGGCGTTGCTGCGGGTGATAGCCGAGCAAGTCAATATTGTTGAAGACGATATTGAAAATCTCTACCGCAATTTGTTTATCGAAACCGCCGAGCAGTGGGCGGTACCCTATATTGCCGATTTGATCGGTTACCAGCCGGTAAAAGATCCCAGGCCCTGTATTGATAATAAAGACGCCGAAGATAAGCGGGAAAGTAAACGTTTGAACCGTGTTCTGGTACCGCGGCGCGAAGTGGCGAATACGATTCGCTACCGTCGGCGCAAAGGCACCTTGGCGTTGTTAGAGCTCTTGGCCATGGATATCGCCCAGTGGCCGGCCCGTGCGGTGGAATTTTATAAACGTTTGGATTGGACACAAAATATCAATCATCTGTATCTCGATCGAGCGCGCACGGTCGACCTAAGAGATTGTGCTGCTCTGGAGCTAATTGACGGCCCCTTCGATAAGCACAGCCACACGGTGGACATACGATGCATCAACGCGCGTTTACCCCACCACAAATATCAACAGGGACGCTATAACATTCCCAGTGTCGGTGTATTTATTTGGCGATTAAATGCTTATCCGGTTACCTGCACACCGGCCTATTGTGTAGAGGAGGCCGGTCGACACTGTTACACTTTCAGTATTTTAGGGCAGGATGCGCCGATCTTTAACCGTCCGCGCGCTCAGGCGCACCCCAGTCAAATTGCCGAAGCGATAAATCTACCCTCCCCTATCAGGCGTCGCGCACTCGCCGATCAAATTGAAGAACTCTACGGTGAAACCAATAGTTTTACTATTTGGGCCCATGAATGGGCGGCTCATACAGCGGAGCTACCAGTTCCGACAACGGCGATTATCGCCGCGGATTTATCCGCTTGGCACTACGTCCCGCCCAAGGGTTATGTCGCGGTGGATCCGCTGTTGGGACGTATCGCTTTTCCTCCCGGGCAGTTGCCGAAAAAAGGCGTTCGTGTCAGTTACCACTATGGCTTTAGTGCCGATATGGGGGGAGGCCAGTACCTGCGCAGGTTACTCGATCCTGTGCCGCCAGCAGACCTGGAGACACAGACACAATATTACCGGGTGGGTAGTAGCCAGGTATTTCACACCATTGGTGATGCCCTGCGACAATGGGAAAGTGAAAAACCTGCCGATGCCGTGATTGAAATTGTGGAAAACGGGGTTTTTGTCGAACCCATTCGCATCGATATGGGTGCGGGACAAACGCTACAACTGCGTGCGGCCAATCATATTAGACCGGTTATCCGTCTGCTCGACTGGCAGACCGATTTACCGGATTCACTTTCGATTAAACTGGCTCAGAGCAGTCGTTTTAGTCTGGATGGTTTATTGGTAAGTGGGCGCGGCGTACATATCAGCAGTATTGAAAACGCTGCAACCGATCACTGTTCGCGGGTTAATGTTCGCCACTGCACCTTAGTTCCCGGTTGGGAAATCGACGGGCATTGCAAGCCGAAAAATCACGATGAGCCAAGCTTGGAGCTATTCAACTTACAGGCAAAGGTGTGTATTGAGCACTGTATTCTCGGGCCGATACAGGTGCACCAGGATGAAGTGCACTATGAGCCGACGCAAATAACGTTAAGTGACAGTATTATCGATGCCGGTGATCCACAACGGGAATGTATCGGTGCCGCCGACAGTATTGTTGCCCACGCACTGCTCAATATTGATTGCTGTACCCTGTTGGGTATTGTCAGCGTGCATGCGGTGGAGCTGGCTCAGAACAGTATTTTCTATAATTGCCTCAACGTCGCCCGGCGTCAAATTGGCTGCATGCGTTTTTGCTATATAAACCCGGGTTGTCGTACACCGCGCCGCTATTACTGTCAGCCGGATCTCGTTACTCAAGCAGCAAAGCAATCAGCGCTAAGTAAAAAACAACTGGCCGGTTTTATTGCCAGTGAACAACGCCGGGTACGGCCAATGTTTACCGATATTCACTACGGTTTACCCGGTTACGGGCAACTGTCGACCCAATGTGCTGAGGAAATTAAAAAGGGCGCTGACGATGAGGCGGAAATGGGAGCATTTCACGATTTATTTCAACCTCAGCGGGAAGAAAACCTGCGTGTGCGGCTGCAAGAATTCACGCCTGCGGATATGGATGTAGGCCTTATCTTCGCGACCTGAGACTGGTGGCGTTGACGATAGTGTTAAACAGACTGAAGCGCGCTTTGCGCGGCTAACATAATAAAGAAGGAAGACAACTATGAAAGGCGATTTTTCCAGAGTCACATTTGATCCAGCCAACAGTTTTAGCCGCGTGCTTATGCAACAAGGGCGGGTTAGTATTGATGCCGATAGTGTCGAGCAAACCGATATTTTATTACACTATTTGCGCACCCTGGCTACGGATATTATTGGGCCCTATGGGGCACCGAGTGGTGGCGCCGGTGGTTTTCAAATCAGTGCCGACAAAGAAGGTGGTTTGAGTATCAGCGCCGGGCGCTATTACGTGGATGGTATTTTGGTTGAAAATGCCCAACCCTGTTTGTATACCACGCAGCCATATTATCCTTTGATGGCAAATGACCCGATAAAAGTCTTGCTTGAAGATGGTGAGTCAGATGAAGGCTATTGGGTATATCTGGATGTATGGGAGCGCCTGATTACTTCGATAGAAGACGATAGCATTCGCGAAAAAGCATTGGGCGGACCCGACACCAGCGCCCGGACAAAAGTTATCTGGCAAGTAAAGGCTGTATCTCTCGATGAGATACTTGGCGCCGGGGGATTGGCGGCAGCAAAGAAAACTGCAGCCAAAGCCACAAAAGCGGGGGCAAAAAAACCGCTGCCGAAAAAACAGATGATGAGAAAACCGCTGCGGAAAAAGCGGCAGCGGAAAAAGAGCGGCGCGCTGCGATTGATACTTGCGCGGGATTAAGAGAGTTTTTAAATAAGCAGTATCAGAGTGCATTGGTGGCCCGAGTTGATCCCGGAGAAATAAAAAGTGATCCCTGTAACATTGCACCCGATGCCCAGTATCGCGGTGCAGAAAATCAACTCTATCGCGTTGAGATTCACCGTGGTGGCCCCGAGGATATAGCAACCTTTAAATGGTCCCGTGATAACGGCAGCATCGCCACTGCCTGGCTCAGTAGTGAGGGCGATATGCTCAGAGTTGCCAACGCCAGAGGTTTTGCAGCGGGTAATTGGATTGAACTTAGCGATGATACCTTAGACTTACAAGGCAAACCCGGTATCCTGGTAAAGCTTGCCGCGGTGGATAACGATGCCCTGATAGTGGATATGGACTCCATCGCTGAGGGAAATGCGCAACAATTAAACTGGAGCAGCGAATTACGTAATCCCAAAGTGAGACGCTGGGATCAGATCGCTTCGGAAGATATCGTACTAGCCGATGGTGCAGTACCTGTTGTTATGGGCAAAGCTGCGGGAAAATCTAAAAAAGATATGTGGCTGGACCTTGAAGACGGTATACAAATTAGTTTTGCGCCGAAAGGCAACTATCGTAGCGGCGACTATTGGCTGATACCAGCACGGGTGGCCACCGGTAATATCGAGTGGCCGGTGAATGAGGAAAAGCAACAGCCCGCATTGTTGCCGCCCCGGGGTGTGCGTCATCATTACGCACCATTGGCACTGATGGTGGCCAAAGATGGTCGTTTGGATGTGAAGACGTCTTGCCGCTGTGAATTTACAGCAATCAGAGCCTGTGAGGGAGAAAAGTAGGCGCAAGGAGGGCATTAGTCGGGCGCGATAAGCCTGATTGCATTTTTAACGCGTTGGCCGATCAGTATAAAAGTATTAGCTGCTTAAATATTACTGACAACGGCCACTTAACCATTTGGTAACCAGTGGCCATAAAGATCCTTGGTGGTGTGCTTTGAAAAAACCGAAATGGCCGATTCGCGGTAGATCAAAGTCGCCGGGCTCAATCACGCGATAGTCTACTTGAGATTTTGTATAGGCGCTGTGCAACATACGCGAGCCGTTTTCCAGCAGTAGCTCATCGTCAGCAAAGGTGAGAGCCAACACCGGTAGTGTGGAGCTGGCGTAGGCTTCCCGGGCGCCGGGTTCACCACTCAGCAAATACTCGGAGGTTAAAGCGCCGCCATTGAAACATAGCGGCGCTGGGAATATTGCCGATAACACCCAGGCGTTCACCCGGAAAGTAACCAAACGGTGGACATAACAAGGGCGCCAGTAAATGCCACATAAGCGGGGCGGAACGGCGCATTGAGCCTTTAAGTGGCTCACCGGTACCGCGGTAATCAAATGTCCAGACGTGGTAACCCTGGGTGGCAAGGTAATGGGCAAAATCTCTATAAAAAAATTGTGGCACAGCCATCGCCGGGGCAATAACAATACCACCTTTAGCCGATACGTATGCTGTCCAACGACCCCAGCACGCCGAAAACTTACAGCAGCCAGAGCACAATGACGACAACGATATTCAGAATGCTCTTGATCTTTCGATCCATGGGTATGTAAGTGTTGACGAGCCAAAGCAGCACGCCAACCACGATCAGGACGACGACCAGATTAATCAGAAGCATGTGGATTCTCCTGCAGGATTATTGGGTCTCCGGCAGCACGACCGGGGATGCAGCGGCGGCTTGATGATTTGTCATCTTTGCCGTTGTCACGCGCTCAATGCCCGGGGACGGCCGACGAATCGGGACAGACACCAATGGCGCCTGTCCCGTCAGGTTTAGCGCTTGATCAGGGAAATTTTTGTACCCTCGATAGTCAGGCCGGCCATCAAGCCCTGCTGGCTGAAGATGAACGCATAGGCGTCATCCTTCAGCGACGTAGTCGAAAGGTTCTTGGCGACGCCTTCATCCACCAGGACCACGGTTGGACCAATGCCGATCTCCCAGCCTTTCGATGTTTCGAGATAGTCAACGGCCTTGTCGCGCATCAGAAAAACGGCATAGCCATAGGATTGGGCACCGATCTGCAGCCCCCAGGATCCGGCTATCGAGTTGTAATAATCGACCACGGTCGAGCCCTTCATCAGCGTGCCTTCACCATAACTGCCGCCGAATACGAGGCCGGCTTTGATCATGTTCGGAAAAACCAGAATCGCCTTTGCTGTGTGCGAAAGTGTCTCGGCCATCGGTTGGACTTTATAGAGCGTCTGCAAAGCCTGGCGGGAATCCCTGTCCAGATCTTCGGCCCGGATGCTGCCGCGAGACAGAATGCCAGAAGTATGCGTTGTATGCTGTACATGTCGAATATCCTCCCAGGTTGGGATTAGGTATACATATTGGTTGTACCCATAAGATTAGTCGCTTTATCGGTATTGGTCTGTACGGTAGAATACATCGCGCCGGATTTCTCCGAATCGAACATCACCCCGATGAAACTCATTGCAAATCCCGCACTGGCTTGCATTACTTAACTTGCGGAACAAACGCCGAATTTGTCCGCAGTATACCTGATTCCCTGACACTACTGCCCGGCAGATGCAGTGCTGCATAACGTTTTTTGGCATTTCTGTGCAACAGTTTTTCCAATGCCATCAAGTCAAGTTTGTCTCGCTGCAAGCCGAGCTTGGTTCTGCGCCAGATAACATCATCTACGGTCATAGCCCATTCGTACACCTGTAAATAACTCACTTCTGCTTCAGTTAGCCCCAAGCCAAAATCATGGCCCAACTCAGCCATGCTTTTCGCACGCCCAAGAATCATGTCTACGCGGGTACCATAAGTAGACGCCAAGCGTTTCACCAGTGATGCGGATAAAAACGGCCAGCGCTCGGCTACTGACGCTACAAAACTATTGAATTCATCTACGGCAACATCGCCACCAGGCAAACACTCGGTAGACGTCCACGAATGGCGATCAAATGACAGTACATTCTCTAACCGCGCCATAACCGACTCGGCCAAACAACGATAGGTGGTAATCTTACCACCAAA
Source organism: Exilibacterium sp. (assembly GCA_037384225.1). Lineage (GTDB taxonomy): Bacteria > Pseudomonadota > Gammaproteobacteria > Pseudomonadales > Cellvibrionaceae > JARROD01. Next base: position 5,652 of record JARROD010000098.1, on the reverse strand, counting down.
CACATTCAACAATGGCCCTGGCGTTTGCAACATTTCCAAATGATAGTCGCGGGTCACTTTTGAGTTATTGTTTTGTGCTTCGTCATCCCACAATGGGCGCACGCCAGCATAGGTCCATACGACATTCTCAGCCGTAGTGGTTTTGGCAAAATACTGATTCACTGCATCACACAGGTACTGTGTTTCTTCATCAGAAATCGCTACTGTCGTGGCATCACCGGTAAACGATTCGTCGGTGGTACCGATCAGGGTATAGTCACTTTGATAGGGAATGGTAAACACCACACGGCCATCAGTGTTTTGCAACAATAGAGCGTGCTCACCCTCATACAGTTTAGGTACCACTATGTGACTGCCTTTTACCAGGCGTAACGAAGCCTTGGCCTGAAATGTGTGAGACACAGTGCCCGCCCATGGGCCAGCAGCGTTAACAATCACCTTGGCCTGCAAAGTAAACAATTCATTGGTTAAAGCATTTTCGCAACGTGCTGTCCAATACTCGCCATGATATTCAGCATCGATAAAACGTGTACGCGGCATAATTACCGCGCTTCGATTGGCAGCATCCATAGCGTTTAGTAAGGTTAAGCGGCTGTCGTCTACACGGCAGTCAGAATATACAAACCCGTGTTTTATGGATGCACTCAGGCCATTACCGTATTTTGTACCATCGATCTTGATCGAACGAGACGCTGGCAATTTTTTACGACCGCCAATATGATCGTACAAAAACAAACCCAGCCGTACCATCCAACGCGGCCGCAAGGTTTGCTGGTGTGGTAATACAAATTCCATCGGGTGAATAATATGCGGTGCCATATTTAACAGCAGCTCGCGTTCGTTGAGTGATTCGCGCACCAAACGAAATTCATAAGACTCCAGATAACGCAGACCACCGTGAATTAATTTGGTACTGGCCGACGAGGTGGCCGCGCCAATGTCAGACTGCTCAACCAGAGCAACCTTCAAACCTCTGCCGACGGCATCACGGGCAATACCTGCACCATTGATACCGCCACCTATCACGAGTATGTCATAACACTGTGTCATTCTGTTGGTTCCTTGTCTGGCACATGCAATTTCACGTTGTGCGCCTTCAATATTTTTACAATAGGTTCAGGAGGTAAGCGGTCGGTAAACAGTGCGCTCACCTGCGTAATCGAGCCTGCCCGTACCATGGGCCGACGAGAAAATTTTGTGTGATCAGCCACCAAAAATACCTGCCGTGCATTACTGATAATGGTTTGAGTTGCTCGCACTTCATCGTGGTCGTAATCCAGCAGTGTGCCATCATCGTCGATACCACTGATACCGATAACGGCATAATCAACCCTGAATTGCGAAATCATGTCATTCGCCGTTTGTCCCACAATGCCGCCGTCATGGCTGCGCACCTTGCCACCGGCCACAACCACTTCGAAATCGGAGTGCGCATTCAACAGGGTTGCCACATTCAGGTTATTGGTAATAAACCGCAGATCCTCGTGTTGCAGTAATTCGCGAGCAACCGTTTCTGTGGTGGTACCAATATTGATAAACAGTGACGAGTGCGGGACTCATGTTCAAGCCTTTGCGCGCAGAGTACTCAATGTTCTCTACACTTGAAGGCAACCCCACCCCCCCATGAAAACGCGATATTTTGCCTTCATCAGAAAGCTGGTTAACGTCTCGGCGAATCGTCTGCACCGTCACGTTTAACTGTTCAGCCAATAAACTAATGGGCACGAAACCCTGCTGTCTGACAAATGTAACAATGGCATCATGGCGAGCTTCGGCAGTTTTGGTTTTACGAGCATTGGCAGACATGGGGCGTTCTATCCTCCTTGCGTTGCCTGACCCACCACCATATACCAGGTCACAAAGGCAGCGCATATGAGAGCACCCGGCAGGTAGCGGCCTGTGTGCCGGTAAGCGAAGGTGGACACGACAGCAACAAAAATCATTAATGGTACAAAGTTAATGGAAATGATCAGCCGCAACGGGTCGAATATATGGAACTGCACCGGCTTGTGACCAGAAAAGAGCAAACCGTATTGCATCAGCAAAAACACCACAAAGCCAGCTGCCAGTGCTGCAATATTTGCCAGATATTGCACCACTGCACTGTCGGTCGACACCGCGAGTGCCACATGCAGTGAACGAAGCGCCACCACAAAGAAAATGACAAAAGGTAACAAGTAAACCGCGAAGGCAGCAGCCTGCGCATGACTCATTACTTTAAAGGCGATAAACCAGATACGAAAATCAACTTCGAAGAAGAAATCAGCCATGGCAACGGCCGCATAAGCAATCGCGAATACCCAAACTGCCAATATGATGGAGGGCACGATCTGGTCGATGGCACGGGCCGCCTGAGCACGGAATACCTTTGCCAAACTCAGAATAATCACGACATTCAACAACGCCCAAAAGGTCACTTCGCTGGCGAACTTCTGCGATAGCACGCCATTAATGGGAATAATTTCACCACCCAAACGACAAAACGGCAAAAAGGTAGCGGCAGGAATCAATGCACCCACAGCCAGCGTTATCCACCAGCGGGTGTCACGCTTGACTGTACTGACCTGTGGTTCACCTTTCAGCACAGCAAAATAAGGCAGGTTCAGTAGGCCGCCGAGAACACCGAGAATAAATACGGCAAAGCCGATCAGCGCAACCAGGGTGCCAATTTCTTTCCAGTACCAGATTTGATCATCAGCGGGAATGACCTTACCGCCATCCAGATTGTTCTGCATCCAGTCAACCGCATGACCAATGGCAACGGTATAGATGTGGTCCATTGGATGGGTGCCAGCCGGGGTATACAGCACACGTGCACTACCCGCTTCCATAGAACCATAAACTTTACCCGGCACAATGGTCTCGCTGGTGCCGAAAACACCTTGCATTTTCTGGCTGTTGGTCACGTTGGTAGCTTTATTGACGCCCCACATGATTTCCGGGACCTCGTCATAGCGACTGAACACGACGGCCAGATTACGGGGAAAACTGGTCGTACCTTCTGGCGCATAGGGTGCACCGGTACTCGAACCTTCCAGCACCAACGCCTTGTAGCCATCCGGAATCGCCGCTGCAGCATTCACGACCGCCCAGCCACCCATGCTATGGCCTTCAAGCCCTACATTGTTTTTATCGACAATATCCAACGAACGCAGGTATTTAAGTCCATCAATACCGCCAAAGGCGTTGGCAAAGGCGGGGGGCTGACTGTAACCATGCCCGGTCTGATCAATGGCCAGTACCACATAACCACGCCGTGAAAATTCGATAGCGAAGCCGTCCTGCGCTTCACGAGAATTAAAGTAGCCATGCACAACGAGTACGGCCGGTGCCGGCGTTTCAGCCGTCGCATTGGGTGGAATGTACAACAAGCCGCTCATGGCCGTGCCATTGCTACCGGTAAAACGCACATCCTGTACGCGCACACCGCCTGCGGTTTGAATGGAAGCGGCCAGCCAGCAGCCTAGCACCATAATCACAATACCAAGCCACAACAGGCGCCCCTCAACGCCATTTTTATTGTTATGAGTCATAAGAGTCTCCAGAGCTCCCACACAGTGGAGGCACATTAGTCTGTTAAGGATTACGTGCGAACATGAGCATATTTATAACAAAACGAAAATTATTTATTCGATTTTTATCTTTTTCCGCTCAAAACCACATGTTGACACCCAAATAATGGGTGATAGGATAGCTAAATATTCTACTGTTCAGTGTACGCAGCAACCCAACCAACATTGGTGTTCACAACCGTGGCACCAATACCGACGGTACCAACATCGCTGGCGTTAATCCGCGTATAAATCCCATTACCGGAGCGTCATTCGACACACACGAAGGTGCCTACGACCACACAGGGCACATCAAAGTGAAAGGCGATGGCGGCTATTTGACCATGAATTGGTCTTTCAAAAATTTCGATATCACATCAATTACCTCAGCGCTCGATGGCGAGTTCTACAACCCGGTCGATGGTGATGGCATCTTCCCGGCCAGCGCATTCTCCGGCTCCTTTGGCGTTGCCGACAACAAAAAGTTGGAGGAGGTGGCCAATGATGTGGTGACCTACACAAGCTTCAATATGTCAGTAAGGGGCGAGCCCCCCTCTCTGAGGGCCAGGGTATCAGTGATGGGGTCGAACCTACAGTCATGTGACTAGCGGGAATTCTTTCCCTTTAGGGAGAGGAGGATGTCAAGACTGGTTCGGAGACTGGATGGCCCTCGTTATCAAAGAAGGGGTTTGGTCGCGTCTTGCCGCGTAACTTTGCAAGAATCATTTTAAAAATGATTCGCGGCAAAGCGCTCAATGGAATACCCTGGTAGAGCTTTTTGACGGGTGGCGTCCCTTTCGCAAATTTACCATGGACATAGAGGCGAACGGCCCCCAGGTTCTTATCGCGAGCGCCCTTATCGTCCATAAAATTGTGAACCATGCCCACAAAAGGAAGCGCGGCGGATACCGTATTTCCGATTGGGGTATTGCAACAGCCCGTATACCAGCGGATCAATCCTTTCGGCCGCAGGCGCATCGAGCGCAAGTATTCCGCGCCGTCGGTTATGGATACCTGAGCCGGAGTCAATTGATAGATATCCGTACCGCCGTACTCATCCAGTACATCCACCTCACGGCCGAGAAACCGGGCGAAGGCCTGGCAATCATCGCAATAGCACACCACGCGACTGCCGGAATGAGGGGAAACTTCCTTGGCCACACCCTGCACCTTGCCGCAGCTACACTTTAAGTGGACGTCGACCATATTGATAACTCCTTCAATTCGATTGTAAGAAAAATTACAGCGCCGCTAATGGATCATCAAATTCGACCAACGAAGAGGAAAGCAACTCTTTCAGGCGGCGCGGGGTGTTCATGCGTTCGCCCAGTATGCAAACAACGCCAAGCGTACCGTCCGACAATGTGCGCAAATAGAGATAATCCCGCTGATAGCGAACATATTGGATAGGAAGGGAGGTTATACCGACTAGCTTGTCGGGAGGAACATGTCTAGGCGGTAAACCTAAATAATGCCCGCAGGTGGCAATCTCATCTAGCGTGGCAAATAAACCATCGAGGTAATCGTCGGCCTGTTGTATGCCAAAACGGCGATAACCATAGTCCCAAAGGGTGTCCAGTTGCGCAACCGCTATTGGGGAAAAACGATACTTACCGTTCACGATGAAATGCCGTGGCGTTTTCGAGCTCGTTGCTTAACTTCGTCTGCGCTCATCGGTTGATAGTCGGATTCTTTCGCTGACAACCCTTCTGCCAGCGCCGCACGCAAGCGCTCCCATTTTTCAGCGTCTTTTTGTTCCATATCACGGCGTATAAGATCACGTAGGTATTCGCTGGTGGTTTCATATAATCCGTTGGGGCCGGTACACTCATCAAGATGCTCACGCAAACTGCCGGATATGCGCAAAGTGACATTGGGGCTGGACATGGCGGATCCTCTAGTTTTGCACTGCTAAATAATAATAAATAGTGCAATTGGTATTGTCCACAAAAAGCTAGAAAATTGGCTTAACAGATGCTATACGCCGGGGGAAGCAATCCCAATGGCTCGCAAAAGGGCAAAAATGTCGCTTTTTCAAGTGGTGGGCTATGGCGTGCTTCTGCTGGATAACGTCTCAATAACCCGGGGTCTTTGTGCCTTC
>JARROD010000097.1:0-11280 GCA_037384225.1 Exilibacterium sp. | reverse complement strand
GTATGAGGATGGCACGATCACCACACACAATAGAAGTGCCCGCCGGCTTTTTGGTTCAACCACTGTCAGCCACACCGAGCATTTAAAGTTATTCGGTTCGTCGTTTAAAAACAGTCTCCTTAATTTACAACCAGGGGAAAACAAATTGGTTGAATTCTGTCATCAACAGGAGAAAAAAACGTTGGCAATAAAGACCACCCAACTCACAACCCCGCAACGATTTTCCACTACAACGCATGGTTTCGAGACACTGGTCTCTCTGCTGGACGTAAAAACAGAATTGGAAGAGACACAAGTCAGGGCGTGGCAGGACTTGGTGAGTGTTCTGACACATGAAATCATGAATTCCCTCACCCCTATTTCATCCCTGGCTAGCTCGACAATGGAATTACCCAAAAGTACACATCTCCGTGCGATTAAGTGAACGCGGTAACGTTATCGTCGATATTGCTGACAATGGACGCGGTATAGCCGACGACATCGCTACAAAGATTTTTGTTCCTTTTTTTACCACTAAAAAGAATGGTTCCGGTATCGGCTTAGCCTTGACTCAGCAGATCATGCTTGCACACGGGGGCAGCATCACCCATATGCGCAACACAGACGGCGGGGCCACATTCAGCCTGATGTTTTGAGGCCCGGATTACACTTGAAAGACGTTACCCGTTAAATTTTATCGGCCCGGTTCAACTTCCCATCACCACCAGCAAGGGGATGTGACAATGGCATTCAGACTTGATGAGCCCGGCATTTCATCCTTCGCAGTAGTGGTTAAATTGACTGGGTATATTCATGACTGGGCGGACGAAAACTTTCGTTAACAAGTGCAGTCCGAATACGGTATGCTGGAAGAGGTTAAATTTTTAACGATGTGCTATCGCATGCAGGTTGGGATCGAAGAGTTTGAATAGAAGATGAACCTTTTTCGACTAAATCTATTTGTTTTTTTATTACTCACTGTATCGGGGTGTGTAACCAAGGTTTCCAGCATCAAGAGGGACGTGGATACATAGCTTGTCGATGGCGAGGGTTACCTGTTGTTTGCCGTGGACACCAGCATCAATCTGGACTTTATCCATATTACCGGTACAAAAAGTGCGCGCCTGACCAGTGACGATCTTCAGAAAGGCAGTCGCTATATACTGATCAAATTACCTGCCGGTAACTATGAATTCAATAAGATTCAATTAAGTAATGTATATAATTATAGCATGAAAAGCGATATCTGGCGCTTTGAAGTAAAAGAAAACGCTGTCAACTATATCGGCAATCTAATGGTCAGGCACTATGACTTTGGCAGCAGAGCTTACTTTGAGCTGATCAATCGATCGTCCTTTGCCTTGCAGTATCTGAACGCGGAATTCCCCAATATATTGAACGGCAGAACTGTCGAATACGGAGGACCGGGTGAGGACGATTTTTTCAGCACCGTTAGAATCAACGATAGTGAGGGCTCGAAGTGAACAGGCTTGGTATTTCACTACTCATCGTCATTCAAGTTGCTTTTTCGAATTTCACTGCCGCTGATCCGATCTCAGGGAAAACACTGTTTCGCAACCCCGAGGCCTATTCATTTATACTGAGCCCGAATTCGAAGTATGTGGCTGGACATTTTAATTACGACGACGAAATGGTGGTGGTCTTATATGACTTGAAAACCGAAAAAAGCTATGCCCTGTTTAGCTTGGACATGAAAACCGGGATCAATATCAGCTCGCTTAAATGGATCGACACCAATTCACTCTATGTCAGGCTCAGGTTCAAGTTCGGTAATGACCGCGTTGGTCTGGTCCAAATAGGTTTTTCTGGTGAGGTTCTCAAGCCACAGTATAAAACAATAAAAACGGACGGCTATATTGTCGACCCTATGCCATCTGTGGAGGGTAAAGTTCTGTATGCAAAAAATGTGGGGCGCGATAAAAAGAGATACAAGCTTTATGTGGTCACTGAGGAGCAATTGATTAACGCCGACTTTGCAACGGCTGTCGAAATTGACAATACCTTGACGGATGCCGATTACTATTATCCCGGATTCTTAACGGGTGAAATGATCGCATCGACAACGGATGGCGATGTACGAAGCTATTGGCACCTCAGCGGACAGACCAAACGATGGGCAAAATTCTGGAGCAGTGACAATGTGGAGCACAGATTCGTCCCAGTGGGGATGTTGAACGCCGACACTATGGCTGTATTGAGTAATGTTAACAGTGACCTGGTATCCCTATACGAATTCAACCTGAAGAATAACACCTTTGGCAAATTGCTGTATCAACAGCCCAGGTACGATATTTTAAACGCTGAAACTGATCCAGTCAGAAAAGCGATTAATTACGTTACATTCGTTGACCATGGCCGAATCGTAACAAAATATTTCACTGACAAGGATCAGAAAAACCATCGCCTGCTTCAGAAAGCTTTTCCGGGGAAACAAGTACATGTGGTATCGTCCAATGATAGCACAGAACATAAAATTATCTTTGTTTTTGGGTCCGACGATCCGGGGTGCTTTTATTACTTTAATACCAAGACGTTAATCGCGCGAATTCTTGCACCCCGGAACCCCGAGCTTGAGCACTATAAACTGGCCAAGTCCGATGTGTTTTCCAACGATGTGGAGAGCGGGCAGAAAATTGAGTCTATTTTAACCAGACCCAGGGGCGACTCAAACGGTGTATTGATTGTCATGCCGCACGGCGGTCCAATCGGCATCAGGGATTATGATTTTTATAGCCCCGAGGTACAGTATTTGGCCAGCCGTGGATACTCGATTCTCAGTGTCAATTTTCGCGGATCGAGCGGATTTGGAAAGCGTTTCCAGAAAACGGGCGTGGGCCAATTCGGGAAAATCATAGAGCAGGACATTACCAGGGCGGTCGGCCATGTCAGTGAAAAATATGACTTCAAGTACAAGTGCACCATGGGTACAAGTTATGGCGGTTACTCGGCGGTAATGTTGGCGATTGAACACCCGCTGGATTATCAATGCATTATCGGCATGTTTGGCGTTTATGATTTGCCATTGCTCTTCAATGCGAGCAACCTGAAATTGCAGGAGGATTATCAAAAACGCATTAGCAGAGTCGTTGGCGAACTGGACGACTCGCTTAAGGATGTATCGCCCTTCTATTTGGCCGATAGAATCAAAGCGCCACTGCTTCTCATTGCCGGTGATCAGGACCCGATTGCGGATATCGAGCAAACAAACAGGCTGAAGTATCGACTGCAGCAAAGGGGCGCCAAACTGGAGCATCTGTTTTATAAAGGGAGTGGCCACGGATTGCAAACCTGGTATGGCGAAAGGCATTTGTATGCTTACATTGATGATTTCATTCGAAGGCATTTACGCTTGAATAATCCGTCAGGCGACAATGAAAGCAGTATCCGCGAGGAGGAAAGTCTTATCATCGCCGACGAGTTTTATAGCGGTAATCGCATTGACAAAGATAACAGTCTCGCATTGCGGTATTATAAAAAAGCCGCGGGTTACGGCAACGCCAGAGCCATATTCAATGTGGGGCATTTTTATCGGGATGGGCATGTCGTAAAAAGTGACCCTGAAATGGCACTGGATTGGTATAGAAAGGCATCCGATGCCGGCTACAGCGGGGCGAGCTATTATCTGGGACAGATATATGCCACTGGGAAAATGTCCACTCACACGCTGCAGGCTGATCCTGAGTTGTCGTATTCGTTCTACCAACTGGCCGATAAGCAAAAACACGTATACGCCATCTTTAATATAGCCAAAGCGCTGTGTACCGGTTCCGGTGTTTCAAAAGATATCGCTCGATGTTTAACCTTGTTGACAATCAGCGATCCCGAGTCAGATAAAGGTGATTTCGACGATAAAAAATTTCACAGAAATAGCATCGCCGTTGAGATTTTGACATCGGACGGTTATACCCCTGAAGAAATGGAAAAAATCAAAGCGTTTTTCAACACTGAACTGGGTGTATCCACTTTTGACGACAAGATTAAGGTAGTGCGGTCACATCCATTCAAATCCATTTTGGACGGCAATGTAACCATAGTCACTAGAAGTTCTATACCCGCGGTGCGAGGCGCGAGATTTGGTGACAACATAATGTTCACAACCGAAGAATCAGATGGAAAAATAACCAAAGCGCTGGTGAAACAGGTTTGGACAACCCCGGCCAAAAACCAGGATGGGACGCTAATCACTGAAACAAAATATAGATTTATTAAGTTGAATATGTTGCAGGAGCTTAGTTATAGATTGGACTACGATTGGGAGCGGGTGGAAGGGGTCTGGAAGGTCGAAGTATTTTCGCTCGATGATGAATTAATATTTGAGGATAGATTTAAAACTCGATTAAAGTAGGCACAGCGCTGAGCTTTCAAGCACTCGGCACGACCTTGCCGGGTCTCTTGATGGTGCCAGGTTTTTCCTCCCGGGGTATTTGTGCCTTCGATCCGGCGGCCGTCGGCAATCAAATTGAAATTGCCCACCCAAATTGGTAAGATGGCCACTGTCTTTATATACGCGACTTGGAAATGCGAAAACAGTCTCAAAAAAAGAGCCCCCCCGGGACGAAAATCCCATCCACGGATCAAGCCGATACCCTAATTGTCCTTGATTTCGAAACATCAGGTCTGTCACCCGACTACGGAGATCGCGCTATAGAGATAGGCGCGGTGCGTATCGAGCGGGGAAAAATCACAGACCGGTTTCAGCAATTGATGAATCCGGGTTTCCCCGTCGACGCTTTTATTGAAAGCTACACCGGTATTACCAATAAAATGCTGAAAAAGGCTCCACCCTGCGCTGAAGTGATGGAACAGTTTTCCGATTTTATAGGCACGCACAATCTGGTTGCTCACAACGCCTCCTTCGACCAACGTTTCCTCGACGCCGAGCTCAGCCGTATCGGCAAGCAAAACTACGAGGGCAACTTTGCCTGTTCCATGCTGATCGCAAGACGGCTTTACCAGGACGCGCCCAATCACAAGCTGGGCAGTTTGGTCAAGTACAAGAAAATCCGCACTACGGGTGCGTTCCACCGGGCGCTGGCCGATTCGGAAATGACGGCGGAGCTTTGGTTGAGAATGTTGGGGGATATCCGCGATCAATATGCCATCCCCTCGATTTCCTTCAAGTTGATGCAGCAATTGTCGAAAAAAGCTAAAAGTGCTGTTGATCGGTTTTTAAGCAGTGCCACGCCGTGCAAGGGCTAGTTCCGGTCGCACCCGGGCTTCACTACTCGCCTACTGGCCAGGCTTTGGTTTGGGAGGACTAAGGTGGAGTCATCCACCCGCACCTCCTGGCTAACAATAGTCAATTTCCGAATTTATAAAATTCGGCCCAAGACTTCGGATTTATCTCGGCACGAGTTCAGCTTTGTTAAATCTTTTAGCTAAACGCATTTGGAAATGCTGACGACTGCACTGTTTCTATATTTAATTGGCCTTCAAGTCCAGCAACTCTATGTATGCTAGCTTCCCTCCACCCATCTGACATAATCATTTTTGACATTTGATGACGAGACGGATACATCACAATTGCCACCTCATCCCAGAGCTCTTCAACCCCACCCAATCTCAAATAGGTAACATCACCAACAAAAGCTATTTTTCCACCATAATCAGGCAACATATTTGCTACCGCCTTAGCGTAGATTTCATAAGCCTCTTTGCCTGTAAGTGATGTATCCCTTCCATCAGGATATACCGCACGTTCTTTATACTTGAGCATATTGACCATACAAATAGGCTGATCTGGCCCTGGAGCCTGCAATTCCTTTATCTGGTTTTCGGTGGGCCCCAATGCATTTTCTACGATCATGAATTACTCCTCCATGTGTGAGAATAAATTTAACATTTGTATATTGGATTTCCAAAACATCCATCTTATGGGAAAGCCTTTCACGTTTCCCATAAGATGGACAGAATCTCGATAGGTGTGTCCTTGCAGGTAGAAAAGATCACTGGGTACTATCCCTGATGCATCATACTCGCAATGGTCTCAGACCTCATCCCTAACCATCCCGGCAGCCGCAGTCAATGCCGCCAGTGAAGCGCCGTGCAGATTCAGCTTGGCACGGCCATCTTTTCCCTCCCAAAGGGAGATGGTGGAAGGGCTGACGCCGATAAGCTGCGCAAATTGGCTTTTATTCATGTCCAACCGCTTGCGCAGACGCTTGACGCCGGCGCTGGTCGGTGAAAAGGCGGCCTTCTTTTTTGTCGCGGCTTTGGTTTTCCCGGCGGCGGCCGTATTAACATTTTTCACTGCGGCATTTTTCGTCGTGACGTTTTTCGCTGCGGCGCTTTTTGATTTTGCTTGCGTTGATGTCGGTAACTTGACTTTTGCCGCGGTGACCTTCGCTGGGGCTGATTTCGCTTTTTTTCCAGCCGTTTTCGCGGTTCCCGCTTTTGCCGCCGATGATTTTGCTTTTACTCGCGCCTTTTTCGGTGTCTTTGCTGTTGCGGCGACGGATTGCGGCGATTTCGCTTTAGCCTTTCTCGCGCCTCTTTTCCCGGTAGAACCGTTCGGGGCCAATGCGGGCTCCCCCTCCTCTGCCCCGAGTTCCATGTCCACGCCAAAGACATCGCCCAGGTCGACGTCCAGCCGGCGCCGTTTGCCGGATGCTTGCGGCACCACGTCGACGCTGTCGCTCACCAGATCCTCATGGTTTACCCCACGCAATTTAAACAGCAATTCCGGTTCCTGATCCAGCAGCGCACCGACGCCGTAAAGCACCGCGGCCAGGTGCTTGCACATACCCGCCCAATCCGGGCAGTCGCAGTTGAGACGAATATCCTTCGGCTGTGGAAAAAGACCGGTCTTTGCGTGGGTCACAACGGCCATAATGCCGTCGGAAAGCTTACCCTGCAGCAATTCCAGCAGCGAGCCGATCTGGCCGGCACAGTCTTTCTGAATCCGCTTCCAGTCGGTTTTCGCCAACGGCTTGATCGCCACCTTGATGTTGTAAAGCTCAGAGCCGCTGACGATGGCCTTCACTTCACCCTTGTCGATTTCCAGGTGGCAGACGGAGCCGTTGCGGACGTAGGTTTTGCCCCGCGGCAACCGGTTGGCGTAGTCGCTGAACTGTTCCAAGTGATCGCACCAGGCCGTGCCCCAGAAGGTGCGGGTAATTTTGCGGCCCTCGATTTCGACGGGACGAACTGTCATGCCTTTTTTGCGCAGCTTATCCATCTCTTTACGGGCGTTTGCCCGCCGTTTGGCGACGGATACATAGGGTCTCCAATAGCCGTAGGCCATGTGTCTTACTCCGAAATATTTATCTTATCGAGATCGAGGCTGACCATATCGATCAACTCGTCGTTGCTCATCTCCGTCAGCAGCGATTCGCCGCCGCCTTCAATAACGTCATTGGCCAGCGACTGTTTTTCCGTGATCAGCGCGTCGATCCGCTCCTCCACCGTGCCCCGGCAGACAAACTTGTGTACCAACACATTGCGCTTTTGACCGATGCGGAAGGCGCGGTCCGTGGCCTGATTTTCCACCGCCGGGTTCCACCAGCGGTCGAAGTGTACCACGTGAGAAGCCTGGGTCAGATTCAACCCGGTGCCGCCGGCTTTGATCGAGAGCACAAAAAACGGCGGCCCCTCCTCGGACTGAAACTGATCGACACGCTTCTTGCGCTGCGCCACCGAAGTGCCGCCGTGGAGTATCAGCCCGGGCCGACCAAAGCAATCGCTCAAAAATGCCGCCAACGGCTCAGTCATTTCCCGAAACTGGGTAAACACCAGCACCTTTTCCTGGCGCGCGGCGATTTCCTCACACAAGGCAGCCAGACGGTTGAATTTGCCGCTCTCCTGAGGAGCGTACTGCCCGTCCCCCAACCATTGGGCGGGGTGGTTGCAAATCTGTTTGAAACGCAACAGGTAGGAAAGCACTATGCCGCGGCGCTTGATGGCCGACACCTCCTCGTCCTCCTCCTTTTTAAGGACAGCGGTCAGTTCCTGCACGGATTTTTTATACAACGCGGCCTGTTTTTTCGCCAGCCCGCAATAGGCGTGAAGCTCCGTTTTATCCGGCAGGTCGTCAATAATGCTTTTATCGGTTTTCAACCGACGCAGGATATAGGGTTGCACCAGGTTGCGCAGCGGCGCGTACTGATCATGCTCGCGCTCGGACAGGGATTTGGCGAAAGTCTGGAAGCGCTTGGCCGTTCCCAACAGCCCGGGGCAGATAAAGTCGAACAGCGACCAGAGATCTGAGAGGCGGTTTTCCACCGGCGTACCGGTAAGGGCGATGCGCGCCTCGGCGCGGAGCTTTTTAACCGCCCGGGTCTGCTGGGAGGCGGGGTTTTTAATCGCCTGGGCCTCATCCAGCACCGCCAGGCGCCAGTCCTGGTCAAGCAGCCAGGGCTGTTGACGCAGTATGCCGTAGGTGGTGATTACCAGATCTTTGTCTTGCAGGGCAGCGGCCTGGGGGTTTTGGCTTGCGGTGTGGGTGTCTTGATTGCTTTTGTGAGTGTCTTGTTTACTAACGTGGGTGTCTTGATTGCGGGTGTCTCGATTGCTTTTGTGGGTGTCTCGTTTACTAACGTGGGTGTCTCGATTGCGGATCTCTTGGCTGCTTTTATGGGTGTCTTGTTTGCGTTTCTGAGACGGATGCACGAACAGGGTATTCAGCGATGGCGCGAATTTCTCTAATTCGTCCTTCCAGTTGCCCAGCAGTGACGCGGGCAGCACCAGCAGGGAGGGCTTTGCCGGTGTCTGTCCCTTTCCAACCGCCTTTTTGATTACCAGCAACAGGGCAATAATTTGTATGGTTTTGCCAAGCCCCATATCGTCCGCCAGACAGGCACCCAGTTTTAATTGACTGAGCTGCCAGAGCCAGTTCACCCCCACTTCCTGATAAGGGCGCAGCTTGGCCCGCAACGCCCGGCCGGGCCGGGGAAGGCCTTGGGTGGCCGCCCCGCTGCGCAAGCGCTCCAGGGTGCGGTTCAATTCCGCGCCCGCCTGTACCGACATCCACTCCTGTTCCGGCTCCGCTCCCGCACCGCTCGGGGATAAATCCATGGGGGAGCCCGCCAGCAGCCGCATTCCTTCGATAAAGGAAATACCTTCCTCGCCTACCTGCCGCTCAACCTTTTGCCAGTGGGCCAGGGTCTGGGACAATTTCTCTCCGTCGACCTCCACCCACTGGCCTTTTAACAGCACCAGCCCCTCCTCGGCCGCCATCAGTTCCTCCAGTTCCCGTTGACTCAAAGACTGATCGTCCAGGCTCATCGACACATCGAAACTTAATAGCGAGTCGGCCGAGAGGCCGCTCTTGACGTTACCGCCGACACTGACTTTTACCCGGGGTCGGGGGCGTTTTTTCCACCAGTCCGGCAGCCTTACCGACAGACCGGAGGCCTCGTAAAGGGGAACTTCCTTGAGAAACCGGTAGGCTTCCGTTGGCGTCCAGGCCAGGGGGTAGTAGATATCACCGGACTCCACCAGTTCACCGATCAGGGCACTGGATTTGGAGGCCAAATGCACGGGAGACAAAAGGTTGATCAAGGCACTTTTGTTGCTGGCGCCGGCGTATTGCTGCAACGCCTTGCCCAGGGGCTGGTGTCGGGCGCGGGCGCCGTCGCCAAGCTGGGGCACATAGGTGGCCATAAAGGCAAAGGGGCATGCGGTGTCTTTTTTGTTTTCGGCCAGGTGAAAGCAGACTCGTCCAACTTGGTGCCACTGGGGCGCGTGTTTTTTAAGATACGCTCCCAGTGGCCCCCCGCTTTGCATGACCTGTTCGCACAGCCAGTTATCCAGTTCATCCCAGGCGTATTCAAAAACGGCGCTGGAGAGATATTCCGCGCCGATCATGGGCGGCGCGCCGGCCAGTCGTTGTTCGTAAACCGGGGAGGTTGTGAAAGCGATGGCTTTCAGTTCTCCGTCCGTTTCCGGCCTCTGGCAGCGTTCGGTCATATAGTCGCAGGCAAATTGGTGCCAGAAACGCAGGTCGGGGGGGAGTTGTGCGGTGTTGTGTTGGGCGGCGAGTTGGAACAGGCCTGCGCCTAAACTGTGTTCAAAGGCTTTGGTAAGCTTTCCCGAAGCCGCTTGATTCGGATCGAGGAAGCAGCGCAGGCGCCTGGAGGGGGTGATTCCTAATTGCATTGGTTATTGCTATCCGCATTTTTTGCTGGCGGATGATAGCAGTATCAATAATTCTTACTCAAGTAGAGATTGTGGTAAGAGGTCGGAAGTTATTTCGTGCACGACTCTAACCGTCCGTATACGCCATCGCCACCCGTTTTCCGGCAAAGGCCAGGCCGATTTTGATAATGCGATCGGTCTTGTGCTGTTCCAGTTCCGCTTGATACCAAAGCCGATCGATCTGCGCCAGGGCGCTTTCCGCCTGCTTATCCAGATGATTGCTGCTTTTCGCCCGCTTGAATTCCATAAGGATGCCCGGCAGGCCCTTTCGACTCCCCCACATACTTGCCAGACTACCGGGTATTGCCCCTGATGGGCCGTACTGACCGGGTCTCCGGCGATGGCCAGACCATCAAAAAGGTGCCTGCCGGCACTACTTTAAACCTCCACCTTCCAATCAACTATATTTCTTTGAACAAAGTCAATTTTTAGCCCTATGTTTATTACCTCGTAATTAGCATACTTTCCACCATAGTTCTTTTCCCGTATCTGCTGAATCGCTACAGATGGCTTGTCGGTTTTCAGTTCAAAAATATATACATGGTTTTCGAACTTAATCGAGAGATCCAACCGCCCCTTGTTTCCAATACGTTCAGGATCAGCATCAAACCCAGCAGCCTGCAGGTACATAAGAAGAACCGCACTGTAAAAATGCTCTGACTTGTTGCTATCAAAATACATATAAGGAATTGATGAAAATATGACTTTGAATTGATTGACTATTTCTTCAGTGTCACCTTCACCCAGTGCTTTTGTAAGGTTTTCAGCCACACTTAAAATATCACTATCCTTAACATCATACTGCCCGGTAATCAAGAGATCGCTAAAGGTTCTGCGCACCTCTTGGTTGGGAAATCCAAGTGTATATTTATTGTCCGAATAGCCTTTAATTGTCAGGTATCCTGCTTGCATCAAAAAACTCTCTGGCGTAGCCGCATCTATATCCTTTTTCTCCATAAAAGAATCATATACTTTCATTCCTTCAAAAGCGGATATATCGAGCTGCACACCCTTTGCATATTCGACGATAAATTCGGGGGAACCCGTAGCCATCCAATAAGGTTTAAACCGACCTTCCTCCAAAAAATTCAACACCGAAAACGGATTGTACACAAAGCGTTCGCCATCCCAGGAGTAACCGTTATA
>JARROD010000096.1:0-12105 GCA_037384225.1 Exilibacterium sp. | reverse complement strand
AGCGGTAGCTGTCCGCCATATCTCCAGAGGTTATACCGTTTTGAAGGGCCAACACACTGGTGTAATATGGTCACCGCCTGGTCTGTGAACCCGAGTCTTCCGAAATGAACACCAACAAGCGTAAATTGCCCATTGGCATACAAACCTTCAGTGAAATTCGCGAGAACCATGCTTACTAAAAAACAAGCCTGAGCTTAAACCATAAAGCCCCGGCCATCTCTGACCGGGGCTTTTGCAGCGAAACGGAAAATAATCTCAAAAAAGACTTGATGTCAAATGTAAGGCCTGACCCCTATCGCTTTAAAAAAGTGTTGCCCCATCAAACTATGTCGATTGGGATTTGAGCGGGTATTCCGTCACTTCGGCTTCCTCGCCGGAAGCTTTGGTAAAGACATAAATACTGATATCGGCAAACCATCTGGTAAAGCCCTGTATCCTTATCGCCGCAAACAGGCGGCTGAGAAAGTCGCTCATTTTGATCGCAAATTTGCTGCTCACTATCTGCTTGTTATTGAAACAAAGGGGGCCGTATCCCAGGCCCATAAAATCGGTCAGGGAAAAGCTGTGATTTTCCACTCCCTTGGTCAGGTTTGAAGGGCTATCGAGAATATCGATGTTGAAATTTTTAGTTGCCAAACCTTGTGTCCGATCGCGGGTTTCGGCGGGCGACACATTTTTTGAATGACGGCCGAAAAGGTTTCGTTTTACCCCCGCTAATGCCGCATCCACATTATCGAGATAGCCAAACATGCCCAGACACACAACTGCGTCGTAACTGTGCTCCCTAAAGGGAAGTTTTTCACTTTCGGCGTTGAAAAGTCCGCAGTTGTCAGGCAAGTATTTTTCCAGGCGCTGTCCGGCCAGTTTTAGCATATCGGCGGACATGTCCACGCAATCTATCCGGTAACCATTCTCCAGCGCGGCTTGCGCAAACACGCCAGCCCCGCAACCCAAGTCCAGTATTTTTTTGTTCTTACTCAGGTGCCGGGCGGTGTACCGGTAAGCGGCATTGCGCCGCAGGATAAAATGGTAGTCGAGAACATTATCACCGGATTCGTAAAGATCGCTCCACTTTTGCGCCTCTTGATCGAATGAAAACAGCCGTTTCGTGTCGGCTTTCCGATTATTCAAATTGTCTGCCCCCAATGAATAATGCTTGCCTGTTGAATTTATTGCTTCCTTTGTCCGATCTTCTTTGCCTGGCAATCAACATAAAATTGCCATATATAATAATGTTGATCAGAGTAAGAGCTTATTTTAGGCAGTTAAGTGTCACTAGATATTACCGTTGATTACAGTGACATGCAAGCATATTCAAACTATTGCGGTTGCATTCGACTTCCATCACGAACCCTCTCTCGAAATATATTTTGCGTTTTGGCGCAAAGTACGTTTTTAGTGGATTCCAAGGCTTTGATAATAAAAAAGTAGGGTGGTCCAGAAGAAAATCAAACTTTCCGTATTTGCAAAAAATAAAAATATGAAATGAATTTACACGCCCAAATTAGGTTGGGGGGTCTTAAATTGATGGCGGCGCCAACATCTTACAGGGGCTGCCAGGCGACGGTGTTGCGCCCTTTGTTGTCGCTTCTCAATAACCCGGGGTACTGTGCCTTCGATCCGGCGGCCATCCGCCTGACATTGTGCCGACCCGGGGTTATTGAGACGCTACCCCTTGTTGTTATGCTCCCTTACGGTTAAACGTTGCCTTAGAACGTGTACGTCCCTTAGTCTGGCTGAGCACTGGCCACCAGTTGCAGTTTTTTCGCTCGCGGCATCCGTTTTATCGCCGCTTCGCGCTGGCTGGCACTGGCACGGTCGTGTCCGCGTTCCACGTAGAGAAGCTGCTTCGGCCTGCGACCACGGAAAAACTTGGCACCGCCTTTTTGCTGTAGGTGCGCCTGCCAGCGCCGCTCCAGGTTGTTGGTAATACCGGTATAGAGGAGGTCATCGTCGCTCTGGATAATGTAGACACACCAGGAGGTGGTGGGTTGTGGGCTCATATCCTGCTTTTAAATATCACATAGTTTGCATTGATAGTATCACGAACTGTGCGAGTTATATACTGGAGATCAGGTCCAGCCATTCAGTGACGGTAACTTCGCAATAACCCGAGTTGGGTACATTGTCAGGCGGCCATTCGGAGGTAGTTCGATACCTCCTTGGATAGGGCTTATCAAGGAGGTATTTTATTTTGGCATAGGTGACGGAATGAAACTTGGTTACGGCTATCCTTTAAAAGCGTATTCTCAACCCGACGCTGACAGTTTCTTCGTCAAGTGATATTGGAGCCGCCAGTCCAAAGACCGCCCCATTTCCATCAAAAATAGTGATCGGAGATATAGAATTAGCGGGCATATAGAACGCATAGTCAGGGCTCACGAGCACATCACTCCCGTTGTTCTGGTTGAAATCCGCAAAGCTGAACCCATAAACTTCTGCCTCTTGCGGTTTGGCCTCACTATAACCGAAATCCAACGCAATATTGGGTGTTATGAACCATTGCAGATTAACGCTGTAATATTCGGTATCAAAGCCTTCGGTATCATTATGCCGATAACCCAGACCGATACGCCAACGATCGCTGGGATAAAAGGCAAAGTCCAGGTTTTCCCCGGTCCAGTCATTGTCATAACTATAGCGGGAGAGGCGATTACCATTGCTCCAGTATTCATTTTTGTATTTTTCTTCTCCCTGGCTGTATCCCGCTTGCAGGGAGTAGTCAAACCGCCCCAGGTTTCCGACATGCTTTACGGCGAGATTGAAGCCATCCTTAGTGGTTTTTGAAACCCGCCTAAATGGAATAAATAAACACATATCAAAATCACAAATGTAACGGTCCAGGTCATATGAATTATCCCGTACCGATTCGTTGTAGGCGAGGGACACAAGGGTATTTTCAGCGACATATTTTCCGACTGCCACATTGTAACCGTACTGGTCTTCGTCATAGGTTCCGGCGTCCTGTTTTCCATCGCTGTAGTCGGCGCTAAGGAGCCAACCGCTGTCTTTAAAGATATAAGTGGCGCCGACGGAACCCCTGTTGGCATTGCGGCGTGAACTTGGATTTAGGATTGCATCATTTTCCCAATTGATTTTCTGATAACTGAGATCGATATGGCTGGCTCGCTGTAAAAATGCAGCTTCGGCCAAGGGGCCCTTGCTGTCATCCACTGGGGAAAGGTAATAGCGCCCGGAAACAGTGTGGCTGTCTTCCTCCGTCCCCGAATCGACATCGGTCTCCGTGTAATCAAGGCCCATTTCGAACTGATATTCACCGGCCTGGGAAATTGACGCAGCCAATAAACAACCGGCGATTACAATTTTTTTACACATTTTAAACTCCCTATATAGCTTGATTAAATATTCCCGGGATGGATTGTATATAAATAAACCTTTAAAGGAAAACAAAATATGTTTTTCTCGCTCACTGCTCATTTAAATGTCAGGTATCGCTTTGAATCAGGCCCTTAGAACCGTATTTTCAGTGTCGCGCGGAATTTTTCTTGGTCGAAGTTTTTCCACCTTTCTTCATAGGTTGCGATAAGCGCAGTAAAATCAGCCTATAATACTGTTTTGGTTTCAGTGTCAATTAATCCTGAATCAACCCAAACGTTCTAATCGTTTAAGTTATGACGTCATTGTGCTAATCTCGGGGCAATAGCAGAGTTATTTCGTGCACGTTCCTTAGCCAATGAGTCGTAAAAAAACACTAAAAAATGTTATCCTCCACGAAGTTGCCAAGGCAGCCGGTGTGTCCGTGGCGACAGCGCAACCCATCACCAACGCCGCTCTCGCAAAAGACTACACTGTATTTCTGATGGATGCCGGTGCGCCAGCCGCTTTCTCAAATCAGTGACGATGCGATGAACAGACAATTAGCACAAGGCACGGAAAAGAAATCCCAAATCAGGGAAATAAAAACAAAAGTGGAGCGCATCTGCGCGGCCCGCTTTGACGACGACCGCAGCCTGAGAAAAGCCGCAATGCGGCTGCTGGAAAAAGGTCCGCAGGCGCTGTTGATCACCCTTGCCGGCGGCCGGGGCTCGGTGACAAATTCTGATCTCACAGTATGTCATCGCCGCAACGTTTATTTTTCAGGTCGCGTACGGCCGTTAACCATACCATCAACATTGGAGTCCGAAATGAGCATTAGACCTTTCCATCTTGCGATCCCCGTTTTTGATTTGCCGGCTGCCCGTCGTTTCTACGGCGAAGTTTTTGGCCTGGAAGAAGGGCGTTCCAGCACTCACTGGGTGGACTTCAATTTCTACGGCCACCAACTGGTCATTCACGAGCATGCCAAGATGGCTACCCAGGAGCAGGCACACACCAACTCCGTGGATGGTCACAATGTGCCGGTTCCGCATTTTGGCATTGTGCTTGAGTGGGGACAGTGGGAAGCGCTGGTTGAGCGCCTGAGATCCTTCGATATCCAGTTTGTGATCGAGCCCCACATTCGATTCCAGGGTGAGGCTGGTGAACAGGCCACCCTGTTTCTGCTCGACCCCTGTGGCAACGCACTGGAATTCAAGGCATTTAAAGACATCGGCCAACTGTTCGCGAAGTAGGCACGGTCCTTAGCGGGTGATAATGCCAATGCCCCCGACAGCTATTACTTCAAGCCCATTGACTGCCTTCGGTAAACGTATTTTGAGATACCGTCCAGCCTTTGCAGTCTCAAAACGAATGTATTGTTCGCTACGGTTTGCTGCAATATTGGAGAATTCATCTTGAGCCACCGGAGCCCCCCAATCATTCAGATTTTCGCTAACCCAGGCTGTGAATGCTGCAGGCGGTCCGGCACCGTATGGATTTTGAGAGGCCGGTTGTAAAGTGAAACCTTTGAGTTTGTAAGAGCGTGCCACATCCAGAACGATTTCGACAGCCTGACCCGGTGGACCCGTAAAGGCGGCGGCATTCCACCCTTTATACCTGCTCAGAATCGCATCGCTTCCTTCGCCATTTGCACGGATGATTTTCCAGTTTAGGGGGGCGACATCGAAATCGACGGTAACAACCGCACTTTCATTGTCACCCCGGCGAGCCAGCGCTTTGAGCGTTCCTCCTTCGCCCAGTGAAACGGGCGTCGAGTAGACGGCGGAAGGGGCCTGGCCGTCCAGGGAATACAGTATTTCAACCGAATCTTCGGCGCTTTCTATGGTGACAGTGCCGTCGGCCGCGCGCTTTATCGATGGCTCTTCGACGATTGCCGGCAGCAAATACAAGTGGAATGAAGACAGCGCCGGGGAGGCGGCGGCAGACAGGGTCCGCAATCTGATCTTGTCTGTCGCTACCGGTTGATCGAGCCGGACGATACGCTGATGTCCGATGCCTGTGTGACGGGCTATTTCCTGCCAATCACCACCGGCATCAATTTCCAAGACAAAAGTATCGACGCGCACACCCAGTTCAATCGCTTCTTCAAGGCGAATAAAATCGAAACGTTCGACCTTGGGTAAGGCAAGTTGCAGCCAGGCTCCCTGCCGATCCGTTTCTTTCGCAGCCCAATAACCGGTGTCTTTGAGGACGTTGCCGGACTCGTAGCCGCGCCCAAAGGTACTTGACGCGAACACAATGGCACCCTCTGCCAGGTCGGCTGAATAAGCCTGATCCAATATAGCTTTAAATCCGGTCAGCGATGCCACATCCGCTTCATGAATTCTGCCTCTTCTGTCGGGCGGAAGGTTGAGCAGCAAGTTGGTACCGCGGCCGACTGAAGTCATATACAAACGCAACAAATTGGCGGGGGATCGCACTTTATCGTTCTCATCGGCGTGCCAGAACCAACCGGGTCTGATTGATGTGTTCGTCTCTGCCGGATTCCAGATGTGCCCACCGCGAACCCCTTTGTTGCCTTTCGGCATTGTATACGGCGTTTCATCGACGGTCGGCCAGCAAGGGTCGCCGGCAACCCCCTTTTCATTACCCACCCAACGCACGTCCATATGTTCATCGGCGAACATGACCGCATCGGGCTGGTTGCGACGCACGATTTCCCGGATCTTATCCCATTGGTAATAGGTAGCGGCTTCAATTTTGCGGCGTTCGCGGGCGCCGCCGTAGTATCCATCGCCTCCGTTTGCGCCATCAAACCACACTTCAAACAGGGGGCCGTACCCTGTCGTCAGCTCTTCCAACTGATTGTGATAATACGCAACATAGGCGGGCCTGCCATATTCAGCATGGTTGCGATCCCAAGGGGACAGGTAAACGCCGAATTTCAAGCCGGCTTTTGCACAGGCTTTGGACAGCTCACCCACAATGTCGCCTTTTCCACCTTTGTAGGGGCAATTTTTAACGCTGTGCTCGGTGTATTGACTGGGCCATAAACAGAATCCATCGTGGTGCTTTGCGGTCAAAATCAGGCCGCGTAAACCGCCGGCCTTTGCGCTGTCGACAATTTGTCTCGCACTAAAATCAGTGGGGTTGAATAGTGATGGATGTTCGTCGCCATAGCCCCACTCTCTGTCGGTAAACGTGTTCATGGAGAAATGAACAAAGCCATAGGTCTCCAGGTCGTGCCACGCCAAATGACGATTGGAAGGCGTTGCCCCAAAGGGGGCGATTCTCGCCATGTTTTCATTTCCAATATGACTACACGCGGATAATCCCAGTAGAGAAGCGGTACCGGCACCTATTCCAATAATGGCTTTACGACGAGAAAGTAACATTGAAAATCCCCTTCTTTGTCTATTTATATTTCGTGCACGTTCCTATGCTCACATGCGCGCGAATGCATTCGGAAAATCAGTATTGATTGTCCGCTTATACAAACGAAGGCGGACGGTCCACAGGATCAAATCCAAATTTCTTATTTGGCGCGCGCCCCATAACAAACTTCAGTACCCCGCCGCGCATTATATCCTTGTGAGAAATATACGACTTGGTGTAAGCCTCACGATTAAGGTATGTTTCTTGAATATATATCGCGGCAGGATCGGTGTTATTTGTTTCGATAATAAAGCGTTTATTGTTCCCAACCGACAAACTGACCGTGGGGAACAGGGGAGAACCAAAGACATACACACCACTAATGGGGTCAACCGGATAGATTCCTATTGCGCTCATTAAATACCAGGCACTCATTTGTCCACAGTCTTCATTGCCGGCAAGACCATCATGAGCGGCACGATACATGGTATCACAGAGCATGCGCACTCTTGCCTGGGTTTTGTAGTGTGCGCCACAATACGCGTAAAGATAGGCGATGTGGTGGCTGGGTTCATTGCCGTGGGCGTACTGCCCCACGAGTCCGGAAATGTCGGAAAGCGATCCGTCTGTCATCTCAGGTGAGGCGGCGGAAAGCGCGTCCAGTTTAGCTTCGAAAGCGTCCTCTCCACCAAAAAGTGCCATATAGTTGTAAATATCGTGCTGATTGAGAAATGTCGCCTGCCAGGCGTTACATTCGGTGAAATCACGCCAGCGTTGTTGATTATGGCCAAGCGAATCCGGGGAGAAAGGGGAGGCCCAGGATTTATCATCGAGGCGTCCGCGGACAAAACCTATACGCGTGTCAAAAACATTTCTATAGTTTTGGGAACGCGCGCGCAGCGTTTGTGCTTCATCCGGTTGTCCGGCTGCCTCAGCCAGTTTGGATGCCCCCCAATCGCTGTGTGCAAATTCCAGGGTTCTGGATACGGCTTCGTCAACCCGGTCCGCCGGGATATAGCCTTTCTTTCGATATACATCGAACCCGTGGACATCGTCTTCAAAAGCGCGCTTTCGAATAACGCTGTAAGCCGCACTGTAATCCACTCCGGGAACCTGCTTAACACAGGCTTCCGCGAGAACAGAAGCACTGTGATAGCCGATCATGGTATCGGTTTCCCGCCCTTGTAACGGCCAAATCGGCGCACCGGCCGGACTTTGTAAACCGATACGCACCAGGCTGCCGATCATTGCCGGCAGACGTTCGCATTGAGTAATGGTGAAAAAGGGGTGAAGGGCGCGATAGGTATCCCACAAAGAGTAGGTTGAGTAGTTTTCTTCACCGGGCTTAAGGGTATGGATCTCATTGTCCGATCCGCGATAACGCCGGTCAACATCTGAGAAAAGCGTTGGCGCCAATAGTGAATGATAATGCGCCGTTTGGAAGATCTTTCTTTGAACCTCATTTTTTGTCTCAAGTTGAATGCCGGATAATGCGTTGTGCCACGCAAGACGGGCCTCATTGCGCACACGCTCAAAATCGAAATCCGGGATCTCACTGTCAAGATTTTTCAGTGCACCCTCGATATCGACGGACGATATCCCGACCTTGACAAGCAAAGGGGCATCGCCGGCATCGTCAAAATGCAATGCGCATTTAAGGTTTTCTCCCAATGTCTCTGTGCCATTGATGACTTCTTTGTCGTTATTAAAAAGGACGGCTTTGGAAAAAGGTCGAGACGTCCTCAATACAAAGAAAATCCAGCGACCGCGTGCCCATTGGAATACTTGTCGGGCGCCGACAAGGGTATTATTGCCGATCAACCGCAATTGTGCGTTCTTGATGCGGGTGTCGACTTGATCTGTCCACCAATCCTTTTGACCGTGGGCGAGGTCAACCAACAGGTGGCCTTCTTTTGCACCCCGAAAATTGTAGCGGTGTAGTCCGGCCCTTTTGCTGGCGGTCAGTTCTGCCTTGATGCGGCTATCGGTCAACTCCACACTGTAATAACCGGGGCTGGCCGATTCGGTATTTCGGTTATAGCGCGATCTATACCCTTCATCAGGGTTCTCGAGAGAACCGGGGTGAAGTTTGAGCTCACCGGTACGGGGTACCACAAGCACATCGAGCATATCCGCACAGCCTGTGCCGGACAGGTGAGTATGGGAAAAGCCCATAATGGAACCATCCCGTTGATGGTAACCCGAGCAGGAATCCCAGCCATTATTGCTGGTATCCGGTGAAAGTTGCACCATGCCAAAGGGCGTTGTGGCACCAGGATAAGTGTGGCCATGGCCTCCCGTTCCAATGAAGCAGTCCACGTCATCGCAGGGGCTGTTAGCAACCCTGGTCTTGTGCGTTGATCCTGTGCTGTTTTTTGGATCTGTAGAGGTACACGCAAGCGTTGGCAGAAACGCCGTCGCGGTGCAAGCCTTGATTAAGTCACGTCGGGTAATCATGTCATATCACATTTAACCTAGAAGGTGGGGTTTACCCTATCGTTGTTTACGCTTATGCAGGTCCAATATTAATTCACCGAACAGGGTGTTGGCCCAGGCAAACCAGGAGCGCGTGAAAATGGATGGATCATTCGGTTTCATGCATAAATCCGGTGCCGGTATCGGTCGACTTAAGGCTTGTATCAAAGGGGATACAAACCCCATTGCACTGACCGTGGTTAAAAAAGTTGTGGTTAAAAAGGCACGACGTTTTGGCATAGTTGATATCTTATTGAAATTTAAACGTTGCTGGCAATATCCCAGATTGGATTCTGAACACCTGAGAGGGCGCGCCCCGCATCCTCCTGCAAATCAAATACAATCACTTCATTGATGCCGGTTTTCAGCCAGGGGGCGGGGACGAACAGAGAGCGTTGCGGTCCCACGGACCAATAGCGTCCTAAATTGTGCCCATTGACCCAGACATAACCTTTTCCCCATCCGCGCATATCGAGAAAGGTATAACCTCGCTCCGAGAGTGTAAACTCTCCGCGGTAAAATGCGGGGTCCTTAACCATTGCACCTTTAATCACTGCACCTTTAATCACTGTATTATCGAAGCGCAATGTACTGAGATCATCGAGTGGAAAGGCAATGTGGTCCCAACCCTTCACTGGTTTATCATCAATCAATACCGGGCCGATCAAGCCTTTTTGATCTTTGCCAACCCACTTGCCGTAGTTAACCCGGCCCATCACATCAACCAGGATTTCAAGTCTTCCCTGATGCGTATTGTGGTAGTCCAAGGATGTTTCGGCAAAGCGCCGATCAAGCGTGCCTACTCGGTTACTGCCGTGTGCACCGTCCAGTTTAATCAGCGCATAATCCCGGACATCGCCAATAGACAAGCGTCCCGTCAGGGTCAGTTCCTGTCGACTGCGATAGAGCATTAATCCGTGCGTGTGTCCCAGCGCCTCCAATGTTTGAGGTTCTTCGGCAGGTATCGCCTGTGAGGCAAGTTGATGCAAGGGGGCACTTTCAGTTAACTTGAATCGTGGAATGTGGATGGCTTTCTCGGGATTTGGCAGGGGAGGGAAATTTTTTGACGGAATGTACTTCTGAAAGAGTTTTTTAACCGCGTGATATTTTGCCGTCGGCCTGCCGGCTTCATCGAGTATCGCATCATAATCATAGCTGGAAATGTCCGGCGCAAAATGGCTGTCAGGCTGGAAATTTGCGCCCGCTGAGAAGCCAAAGGACGTTCCGCCGTGAAGCATATAGAAGCTGAAGGAACACTGGTTATCAAGCATCCACTTCAAACTTTCAATAAGTGGCTCAATGGGCATATTTGCATGTGTTTCACCAAAGTGATCAAACCATCCGCCCCACAATTCACCACAAATGAGGGGACCATCGGGCCGAATTTCAAGGCGTTTGGCAAATTCGGCTTGCGCCTGAGCATAGGTGCCAAAATTGATCGCCGGTATAAGCCCGGGCAGTATGCCACCCTGCATAACGGCAGCGCCATCCGCGGTGTAGAAAATGCCGTCAAATCCTGCTTTCTGCAGAATCCGGTGTATTGCCCGCATGTACGAATGATCAGAACCGTAAGACCCATATTCATTCTCTACTTGCGTGAGAATGATGGGGCCGCCCCGGGAAATCATCAGGGGCGTTATCTCTTGTCCCAAGCGCTTTAACCAATGCTCTGCGGGACCCAGAAATCGAGGGTCTGTCGAACGTGCAGGAATACTGTCATCGGGAAATAACCAGGAAGGAAAACCACCATTGTCCCATTCAGCGCAGGACTAGGGGCCCGGGCGGAGATTAACCCACAAGCCTACTTCCCGTGCGTGCCTTAGGAAAGCCGAGATATCGAGATTTCCTGAAAAATCAAATTGCCCCGGGGTTTTCTCATGGGCATTCCAAAATACGTAGGTGGAGAGGGTATTTAACCCCAGACTCTTTAACTTGCGCATTCTATCGCGCCAAAGGGCACGAGGTATACGCGGGTAATGCATCTCACCGGCGCGCATTTGGAATGGGGAGCCGTCCAACATAAATTTGTTACCGGCAACCTGAAACCGCGGTTTGGGTGAAGCGGCGTCCAGGTGCTGGCAGCCACCCAGTACAGTGCCTACACTTCCAATGCCGAGCGCACCAAGGGTGCGAATGATATCTCGACGGGTCATCATGAGGGGGAGTCTCCCGCTGTCTTGTTACCTGGGATCCGCGCATGATCGTCGACGGTAATGTTGGTTTTACTTTCTATTTTATTTTCTATTTTATTTTCTATTTTAACTACGGCATTCACACCTTTGCTGTACCCGGGTTGAGATCCGCCCACAAATACATCGTAGGATCCCGCCCGAACAGCACGATTGCCGTCAGCGTCGACCGTGCTCAGGTGTCTTGAGCCAAGCTCAAACTGCACGGTAGTGGATTGTCCCGGAGAAAGTTTAACGCGCTTAAACCCAGCCAACTCCCTTAACAGTCCCTGGTTTGTTAATTCCTGGTTTGTTAATCTCCGGGCACTTTCTTTTTGAGACAGGTGAGGTTTTGCAGACAAATAAAGTTGCACAACCTCCTCTCCCGCTCTGTCACCGGTGTTTGCGATGGTCGCCGAGACACTGAGTTTGTCGCCCGCGTTTACAGTGGGTGAAGATAGACTGATATCAGAGTACGAAAACTCAGTGTAGCTCAAACCGTATCCAAAGGAATAAAGCGGTTCTTCGCTAAAGTAGCGATAAGTTCGTCCGGCCATTGAATAGTTGTCAAAAGGCGGCAGATCATCCTTTGATTTGTAGACTGTGACAGGCAGACGTCCGGACGGGTTATTCTTTCCAAGCAGCGTATCGGCGATAGCAACGCCGCCGGCTTCGCCCGGATACCAGGCCTGCAATACAGCGTCAGCATTTTCCTCTGCCCAGTTAACAGCCACGGCGCTGCCGGACATCACCACGATGACAAGCGGTTTGCCTGCGCTGTTGGCCGCTTCCAGCAATGCCCGTTGGG
>JARROD010000095.1:0-14342 GCA_037384225.1 Exilibacterium sp. | reverse complement strand
TTGGCTAGGCGCAAAAACTTTAGGCTTGGTGGGCCTACGTCGAGTTTTTGCAACGACGCCAGGCGGGATGCATCGGAAGCGACTCTCTATAAAACAAAAAGGGGAAGTTATTTCGTGCTTAGTCTAACGTGGCGACAACACGCTTTGCGTTTGCTCTCCCAAACCGGCAATTCCCAAGCTAATTTCGTCACCAACTTGCAGATACACTGGCGGATTTTGCCCCATCCCCACGCCGGGCGGAGTGCCGGTTGAAATAATGTCACCCGGCTGCAGGCTCATAAACTGACTTAGATAAGAGATCACGCGCGCTGGCCCAAACACCATATTTTTGGGGTTGGAGTTTTGATACATTTTACCGTTGACACTCAGCCAGAGATCGAGATCCAATGGATCGGCCACTTCATCGGCGGTAACCAGATACGGGCCTATGGGACCGAAGGTATCGCACCCCTTCCCCTTGTCCCACTGCCCCCCGCGTTCAAGCTGAAAACTACGCTCGGAGACATCATTCACAGTGCAATAGCCAGCGATATATTTTTCCGCGTCGGTTTCATCGACATAGCGTGCCTCGCGGCCAATCACCACCCCCAACTCTACTTCCCAATCCAGCTTATCCGAGCCGCGCGGTTTGACGATGCCGTCGTTGGGTCCGGTAATGGCGCTTGTGGCTTTCATAAACACCACAGGTTCGGCGGGAACTTCCTGCCCGGTCTCCCGACAGTGGTCCAAATAGTTGAGGCCGATACAGATAAATTTACCGACGGCGCCGACACAGGGACCAATTCGGGGTGCAGTACTGACGACTGGAAGGGTTTCGATATCCAGGGCGCGAATTTTTTTCAGCGTTTCAGGTTGCAAACCAGGGCCGGAAATATCATCCAACACCGCACTTAAATCGCGGATCCGTTGGTCGGTATCGAGCATTCCGGGACGCTCCCGGCCGGGTTCGCCGTAGCGAAGTAATTTCATGGGTTTACCCTACAAATATTATTTGGCTGCAAGCGTCTCTCAGTTGCTCCAGCCGCCATCGATAATATGAACCGCGCCGGTGGTGAAAGCCGATTCATCAGAGGCCAGATAGAGCGCCAGGCTGGCGATCTCGGCAGCGGCTCCCAATCGCCCCATGGGCTGGCGGGCCACAAATGCCTTGTGCGCCGACTCATAATCACCGCTTTGCTCCAGCCGCTGCCGCAGCGACGGTGTCTGCACGGTACCGGGGCAGATGGCATTGGATCGAATCCCCTCGGTAACAAAGTCAGCTGCCACGGCCTTGGTCAACCCGATCACCGCCGCTTTGGTCATACCGTAGGCGCAGCGGTTAGGCACTCCTTTCACTGAGCTTGCTACCGAGGACATATTGATAATCGAGCCGCCGCCCGCCGCCACCATACCCGGAATAAACGCGCGCAGGGTATAGAACATGGAGTTGATATTGATATCGATGGAACGCTGCCAGTGATCTTCATCGCAGTCGAGAATGGTGCCGGTGTGCACATATCCCGCGCAGTTGAAGAGGATATTCACCTCCCCCAGCTGCTCCGCCAGCCGTTTAATCGCCACCGGGTCGGTGACATCGAGCACGGCGGTTTCACAGCTCAGATCCGCGAGCGCATCGCCGTTGATATCCGTCGCCATCACCCGCGCGCCCTCGGCGATAAACCGCTCGGCGGTCGCCCTGCCGATGCCCTGGCCGGCGGCGGTGATAAATGCAGTTTTGCCATCGAGTTTTGCCATAACCTTCTATCCACTAGTGTATCAGCCCTTATTTATTGCATTTAGCCAGTTGCCGGCAGGCACGCCGGACCGATAGGTTCAAACGCTTTGTAAGTGAGAATAAATTCCTGGTGTCCCAGGTTTTCCGAACAGCTGCGGGCGCCCCGTGCCACCGCCAGCAGGTGCTGATAAATTTCCTCACCGACCTCGTCCAGACTCGCCTGCCCGGACAAAATCCGGCCGGCATCGATATCCATGTCTTCGCTGAGACGGGCGTAGGTTTCCGGGTTGGCGCAGATTTTAATCACCGGGGAAATCGCCGAGCCCACCACCGAACCGCGCCCGGTGGTAAACAGTGTGAGATGGCAGCCGCAGGCAATCATCTCGACAATCTCGGCGTTATCAGAGATATTCGGGAAGCCGAACCGGGGCTCGCCATCGGGTACCACGTCCAGCAGATACAACCCGCCTGCCGGTGGCCTATCGCCCGGTTTAAGCAGACCGCTGATTTTTGAAGATCCCGATTTGGAATAAGCGCCCATTGATTTTTCTTCCTGGGTCGTCAGTCCGCCGTCGGCGTTGCCCGGAGCAAAGCTGCCAAAGCCCATGGTGCGGTAATAACGTTCCGCTTTCTCCACACAGGTTTGGATCAATGCCCCCAGCTCCGGGGTAGCAGCGCGCTCGGCCATAATGTCTTCACAGCCGATCAACTCCCCGGTCTCCTCGAAAATACAGGCAGCGTTTTGCGCAACCAAGGTGTCAAAACAGCGTCCCACCGCCGGGTTGGCGGTAATACCGCTGGTGCCGTCACTGCCGCCGCAAATCGTGCCCACAACCAGTTCATCAATAGCCATGGGAACGGTTTTTTGCGCCGCCAGTTCGCCGCGCATAGCGGTGACAGCTTCGATACCCCGGGCCACAGTGGCGGCGGTGCCGCCCTGCTCCTGAATCACCAGCAGTGACACCGGGCGACCGCTGTCCGCTATCACCGCCTGCAGGGCCTCGCGGTCCATGCTTTCACAACCCAGCGACACCAGTAACACAGCACCCACATTGGGGTGGGTACACACGGCCCGCATTATGCGGGTGGCATAATCATTCGGATAACAGCCGGGGAAACCGATCAGATGCACATCCTGCGTATCAAAATGGTTGACGATGCGACGGCTGACATGGTGGGCGCATTCAACCAGGTACGCCACCGCCACCACATTGCGAATACCCTTACGGCCGTCGCGGCGCAGGTAACCCGCCAGGGCCCCGGCACCATCGTGGTGAATTTCAGTATTCCTATCAGTCATCTCGCTCATTCGCTCTCACTTCGGTTAATGCCCTTGCGGGTATGGCTGGCCAGGTAATCACTGCGCATATTGTGCAGATGGACCCACTCTCCGACCGCGACCGCACGCGTCATCGAACCAATGGCAGCGCCGTACCTGATAACCTTATCCCCCTTGGTCAGGTCGCTGCGGGCGACTTTGTGGCCAAGGGCCACGGCCTGCCGCAACCGATATGGGCGACCCTCAATACAGATCTCGCTGCCAGCGGCTATGCTTTCAACGGCAATCAGTACATTGTCATCGGGATGCAGTAAAATCACTTTTCGCGACGATTCACTCGGGGTTGATTCTGTTGACGTTGACTCTGTTGACGTTGACTCTGTAGACGTAGATGCACGGGTGCTGGACATACAACTCCAAACCTCAATGTTTTATTTCAAACCCTCCCGCAGCCGCTGCTTACGACGGCAAGGGTGCCAGTTCATCGACCAGATTGCGCTCGCGCAGACACTGCCAGAACGCCTCCGGTATCGGCCAATCCATCCATGTTTTAGCCTGCTGTACCTGTGCTTCGCTGGCCAACCCGGCGACAACAGAGGCGATCTGCGGATGTGCGGCGGGAAACTGCAACGCCGCCGCGGCCAACGGCACGACAAAGGCCTCGCAGACCGCCTCCAGAGCCGCCACCCGCTCGACAATCGTCGCTGACGCCGGCTCGTAATTATAGTAGTGCGGCCCGCTGTGCCGCTCGCCCACGCCAGTAGCCAAAATCCCCGAATTAAAGGGACCTCCCAATACCACGGAAACCCCGGCGCGGGCACAGCGGGGCAGGAAGCTGTGACAGGCCCCCTGCTCCAGCAGTGTGTAGCGACCGGCAAGCAAAAACACATCCAGTTCCAGCTCATCGAGGGCTTGTTCGCAAACCTGCCACTCGTTGGTGCCGAGCCCAATGGCGCCCACCAGGCCGGCGCGTTTCAATTCGCACAGCGCGCGATAACCGCCCTCAGAGAAAATTTTCCACTGCCGCCGATGCTCGCTTCGGTGGACCACCGCACCCAGATCGTGAGCATAGAGAAGCCCTAGCTGAGGGCATTGTAAACGCCCCAGACTCTCCTCGAACGAACGCATCACCCCGTCGTAGCTGTAATCGAATAGGGGCTCCAGATCAGGGGTATCGGCAAACCCATGACGCACGCTTTTCGGGGCCTCCCCTGACGGCGCCAGGGGCCGCAGCAAGCGGCCTACTTTAGTCGATAAAACCACATCTTCAGCGCCGCCCCGGGCCAGTTCAAAGCCCAGTCGCGATTCGCTCAAACCAAAACCGTAATAGGGTGCGGTGTCGAAATATTTAAATCCCAGGTCCAGCGCCGAGCGCACTGCCCTATGCGCCTCCTCTGCCGGCACCGGTCGATAAAGGTTGCCAATCGGCGCGGCCCCAAAACCCAGCAGGGAAACACGAATACCGCTACACCCGAGTGAACGTCGCTGCTGGGAAAGCGCTGCTAAAGTCACAAACCAACCTTTTTATATTTGAAAAACTTATTACAAGTAAAAATAAATTTATCGCCGATGTCAACAGATTCCTGTACTTATAGAAATAAGCTTTATAAAACACAGCGAAGAATCTCAATAACCCGGGCTATTGAGACGTTAAGGAACGTGCACGAAATAACTTCCGGCTCTTTTATTAGTGATTAGAGAGGGCCTCCGATCCATCCCGCCTGGCGCCGTTGCGAAAACTTGACGTAGGCCCACTATGCCGGCGTTTTCGCAACGACATCAGACGGGCGCCTCGAAACCCCTTTTTATTACTGATAAAGGGGCCGGAAGTTATTTCGTACACGTCTAAGGAGATGAAATGGGTTCAGAGAATTATTCGACGTGATTCTGTCCCGACAGCGCCGTGGAAATTTTTTGCGCAGCCGTTTTAAGGTTTTCGATCGCCTCTTCGATATTGCAGACCAGGGGACTAAAGTTGACAAAGGGCACTGTCAGCGCCGCCACCGCCCCGTGGGCGCCCAAAATTGGCGCCGATATGTCTGTTACACCCTCCACAAAGTCGCTGGCGGTGCGCACATACCCCTTTTCCACGGCTGCCTCTGCCCGCCGGATAAACGCCTGCAGCGCCGCGGGATCCTCCTCTTTAAGCTCAGCGAGAATTGCGCGCTGTCCCTCCGGCGGCTGAAATCCGAGCAAAGTCTGACCCGATGTGGCCTGAAGCAGCGGCCGCCGATAGCCCACACGGACTGAAAACCCCAGATCACACGGACTCTCCACCCGCGCCACCACCACTATCTGGTCACCGGAAGCCACTACCAGGTGGCAGGACTGGCCAATCTCCCGCACCAGTTCCGACATAACCGGCAGTGCCGCTTCCAGCAGCGTGCGAGTCGGCGTCCGGGCAAGCCCCAGGGTGAATAGCTTATTGGTCAGGGTGTAGCCTTCGCCTCCTTCGTCGGCCTGAGCGATATACCCTTTCTGTTCCAGCACCATCATCATGCGAAACAATTCGCTGACAGAGCGATTGAGCCTGGTGGCGATTTGCGAAGCGGTCAGAGGTTTCGGCACCGCCGCCAACAGTTCGAGTATATCCAGGCCCTTCTCCAGCGCTGGCGCCTTGTAGCGATTCCCCGCCTCGGCGGCACCAGCGCCGGTGGACACTTTTTTGTCGGATTTTTCAATGACGGTGGTTTTCTCAATCATTCAGTAATCGGCCCAATTTGGTCGGCGATGGCCGGAACTCGCCGGCACCAGATCATTACTGCGGCTCCAGACCGTAAAATCTGAGCGCATTGGTACAAAATACGGCCTGCTGGGATTCCGGCGCCTGCTCCCGCACCAGCCGCCGGCTCAATGACAACCAGTGGCCATAGTCGGCCGCCAGATTCACCACCGGCCAGTCGCTGCCCCAGAGTATTCTCTGCGCACCAAAGACCTGGAAAATATACTCCACGTAGGGCACGAGCGCCGTATCCTCCTGGCCAACGTCCATTTCCGTCAGCAGCCCCGACAACTTGCAGCACACATTGGGGCACTCGGCCAGGCGCGCCACAGCATCGACCCAGCGCTGCCACTCGCCGCCGGCAATATCCGGTTTGGCGGCGTGGTCGAGCACAATTCTAAGCCCCGGGTAACGGCGGGCCAGCGAATGAATACTCGGCAGATGGCGCGAGTATACCAG
Source organism: Exilibacterium sp. (assembly GCA_037384225.1). GTDB lineage: Bacteria > Pseudomonadota > Gammaproteobacteria > Pseudomonadales > Cellvibrionaceae > JARROD01. The sequence goes on along the minus strand of JARROD010000095.1, from coordinate 8,168 downwards.
AGCATCAAAGCGCAGTTGAAAGTCACTCATCGCCGCCAGGGCACCGGCCAGCGCCGGCTGAAGAATCCAGTCGTCCGCCGCCAGATTTTGCAGCATCGGCCGCAACCCGCACAGTCGCGGCTGCGATGCCAACTCGGCGATACGTGCCAGAACCCTGTCCGCCGCCAGATCCACCCAACCCACAACCCCCAGTATCCAGTCGTGCCCGGCGGCCAGTCGCAGCAGGTAATCCGTATCCGCATCACTGGGCTGGGACTGCACCAGCAGCGCACCTGTCACCCCATGCGCAGTCGCTTGAGCCCGCCAGTCATCGGGACTGAAATCACGGTAGATGGGAGCGAGTTCCCGGCCTGGCCAGGCGCACTCGGGACGCGCCAAGTCCCAACAATGCTGATGGGCATCAATAATACGCATTATCGCCCGACCGCCGCGCTGGCGCGGGCAAAAGCCGACACCACGATAAAGCAAACCAGCGGCACCACCACCGCAATGTGGATCGCCGTCAGATCCGACACAAACCCCATTAACGCGGTGAGCAAAGCTCCGCCGATAATCGCCATAATCAGTAACGCCGAACCGGCCTTGCTCAGCGGGCCCAACCCCTTTATCGTCAGGGCAAAAATGGTAGGAAACATCAGTGACATGAAAAAACTTGTCGCCGCCAGAGCCACCATACCGAGCAGGTCTGGAGACAGAATCGCCACCAGACACAGCGCGACATTGACCACCGCATACCCCAGCATCAATCGCGCCGGGGCGATAAACCCCATCAGAGCAGTGGCGACAAAGCGGCCGATCATAAACAGTACCAGCGACCAGGTCAGCCAGGTGGCCAGGGATTTTTCCCCCGCGCCGGGCAACGCCTGCTGGCCGTAGCGGATCATAAAACTCCACACACAGACCTGGGCGCCGACATAGAAAAACTGCGCCGTGACACCGAACACGTAATGGCGCCGTTGCAACAACGCTTTAAAATCCGCCAGCCGCATCACTGCGCCGGACTCCTCGTGGCCTTTAGCCAGCGGCGGAAACCGCGTCAGCAGCACCAGTAACGCCCAAAACAACACCACCCCGGCAATGACCAGGTAAGGTCCCTGTACCGCCTGCACTTCGGTGGCATAGAAAGCGCTCAACTGCGCCGGCGTCATCGCTTCCAGTTGCGCCGGGGTGGGTTCGATTCCCGAAAGAATATATTCGCGCCCGGCCAGCACACCGGAGATAGTCCCCAGTGAATTAAACGACTGGGCGAAATTAAGTCGCCGCTCCGCCGAAGCCGCATCGCCCATGGCAATAATCAGCGGGTTGGCGGAGGTTTCAAGAAACGCCAGCCCACTGGCGATAACAAACAGCGCGGCAAGGAAATAACTGTATTGATGCGCCTGCGCAGCGGGATAAAACAGCAGCGCGCCGCAGCCGTAGAGCAGCAGACCAAATATAACAGCCGTTTTGTAACCGAAGCGTTTCATCGCCAGGGCGGCGGGAATGGCGAACGTGAAATAGCCAAAATAAAACGCCGACTGCACAAGCCCCGATTCAAAATCAGTCAAAACAAAGACTTTTTTAAACTGGGCGATCAAAATATCATTGAGGTTGTTGGCCACACCCCACATAAAAAACAGGGCGACAATCAGCAACAATGGCAGCCAAACGGCGATCCCCTTCCAGGGTATAGCCCGATTGCTATCGCTATTGTAGGCCTTGTCATGATAGGTATTATTCATTCGACCTCCGCCATATCCGCTGGCTGTTGTTATTTTATTTCTGTACTGCCTGTATACCACAGCTCCAATTTATATGTAAAATAGTATTTATATTTAAAAACAACAACCGGGCTCTCGCCACGACGCCTCGGGCATTATGTAATGCTGTGTATCCCTGGATATCTTGACAACTTCAATCCCAACACTTTGACCAGTTGGGGCGAGCGGCTGATCAACGGGGTGGATGTTTCCGGCACTCAACCCTGGACCGCCAGCAATCTGAGCTGGAACGCGGTTATTAATCCAGGACAATCGGTTGAGTTCGGGTTTATCGGCAATGGCGGAGGCCAGGCTTCGGCGGTGACGGGCGACGTGTGTGATTGACACGCGCCGCTCACCGGTCAGGGCAATTGCTCCCCCGCCGAGGCTTCATAAATACGGTACCAGGCTTCCCGCGATAGCTGAACATCTGCAGCCGCCACGGCGCTTTGCAGGCGTTGCTTTGCGCCGCTGCCGACGATTGGAAGGATTTTCGCCGGGTGCATCAACAGCCACGCCAACGCCACCTGATCCAGCGATGCCGCGCCGATTTCACGGCGCTCCTGCTCCAGGACCGCTCTCACCTGCACGGCCCGGTTTGAGCTGTCGCTGAAAAGGCGCCCACCGGCAAGACTTGACCACGCCATGGGGCAGCGCCTCAATTGTTGTGCCTGGTCGAGTGTACCGTCAGTAAAAGACGGCAGGTGAAGCACAGAAATTTCTATCTGATTGGTGATCAGGGGAAAATCCAACCGCGACTGTAACAGTTCGAATTGCGATGATGTGAAATTGGAGACACCAAAATGCTTTACCTTGCCACTGCTGCGCAACGCGCTAAAAGCCTCGGCCACCTCATCGGCGTCCAGCAAAGGATCCGGGCGGTGAATCAACAATGCGTCCAGATAATCAGTGTGCAATTCACGCAATGAGTTCTCAGCCGAGGCGATAATATGGGCTTTACTGGTATTGTAGCACTGGCTTTGATACTGCGGCCGTCTCTGGGACACAAGCCGGATACCGCATTTACTGACCACTTCAATCTGCTCCCGCAACCAGGGGGCCTGCTTGAGCGCCCGTCCAAACAAATTCTCACAAAGGTAATCGCCGTAAATGTCGGCGTGATCATGAGTCGTCACCCCCAACGCCAGACAATCCTCTATTCGTTGTTGAATCTCCAGGGAAGTCATCCCCCATTGTGCGAGCCGCCACCAACCGTAAACAAAACGCGAAAAGTTGGGCCCCTGTGCGCATAAGTTCATTCTTTGCATGGTTTACCTCTCCGGTATGGGCGCTTAGAGTCGTGCCCCCCTTAATAACGCCTGCTACTCGATACTGCGAAAATATCTAATGATGATTTTGGCGACAACTACACTATATACATTGCAAGTGCAAAAAGAGTTGTACTTATAACTGATGTAATTGGACGTTCGCACAGTACGCTGTTCGCTTTCTATAATCCAGAGCGAAACCGTCTCCAGACCGACAGACCGGGCAATGCGTTAATCACAGTTAAAAGAGAGAAGGAAAGAGAGGTTATTTATGAAATTGCTGCGCCACTTACTGCTACCCCTATTGATAATCATATCGCCACTGTCGTTGTCGGCAGATCCCCCTGGTCTCGCGCGAGCCATTCAAGTGCAGGACGCCCATACCCCATCACTGTTGTCTATTCCCGGCGTTGTTGGCACAGGCATCGGTCTCAATGCCGCCGGCAAACCAGTGATCAAAATATTCACAACGAGGGCGGGAATCCCCGATCTTCCCGTAAACCTGGAAGGCCATCCGGTACACGTCGAAGTAACCGGGATGGTTATCGCCCGGGCCGATACTACCGCGCATTTTCCCCGCCCTGTCCCCATCGGCGTTTCCAGCGGCCATCCGGATATCACGGCCGGCACTATCGGGGTACGGGTTACCGACGGCAACCATGTTTACGCGTTGAGTAATAACCACGTCTATGCCAACAGCAATGGCGCCAGTGTTGGCGACAATGTGATACAACCGGGCAGCTACGATGGCGGTATCGACCCGGACGATGCCATAGGCACACTGGCCGACTATGAGGAAATCGATTTCACCGGCGCTAACAACGCAATGGACGCCGCAATCGCCCAGACCAATGCCGTGGATTGTGCAACACCAAGCGACGGTTACGGTGCGCCTGGCACAACCCCCGTCGAAGCGAACGTCAATGATGAGGTAATGAAATACGGGCGAACAACGGGATTCACCCACGGCAGTGTAGCCGAAATCAATGTCACCGTAGAGGTCTGCTACCAGACACGGGGACCATTTTCCTGCAAGAAATCCGCAACGTTTGTGAATCAGTTTTCTGTTACACCCGGAACTTTTAGCGCAGGCGGCGACTCCGGGTCACTTATTGTCACCGACGATGGAAATTCAAACCCCGTAGGGCTGTTGTTCGCGGGCGGCTCATCGCGCACCTTTGCCAACCCGATTGTCCCGGTGCTGAACAGGTTCGCCGTGACCATCGACGACTGCTCCACCGCCCCGGACACAAACAACCCTCCCCTTGCCTCGTTCAGCTACACCACCACCGACCTTACCGCTTCGTTTACGGACACGAGCACGGATTCGGATGGCAGTATTGTGGACTGGTCTTGGGACTTCGGGGACGGCAACACCTCGACGGCACAAAACCCGAACCATAACTATGGTTCCACCGGAACCTACTCGGTAACCTTAGCCGTAACCGACAACGAAGGCGCCACCGATACCGAGTCACAACTGGTAACGGTATCGACCGGCGATGAAATTAACTTGTCCGCAACGGGCTATAAAATAAAAGGACTTCAGAAAGTCGATCTGACCTGGAGTGGTGCGACTTCCGGCGACATCGCTATAACTCGCAATGGCAATGATCTCGCCACCACAAACAACGATGGCGCCTACACCGATAATATCGACTTGAGAGGGAACGGATCATACACCTACAAAATTTGCGAAGCCGGCACTGCCACCTGCTCCAACGAAATAAGCGTTAATTTTTAGGCGGTATATACCCAAAGCGTATGAGATTTAGGCCTCCAGAGCACGCCCCTTTTGCTTTGGGTATAGAACCTCAATCTGTCGCGGATAAAGACGAGCCCAGGCAATGCCGGTAAAGCCAATTGCAGAAGTACTCAAACAACATACCCAAGCCCTGATGTCGATAACCGGCGTGACCGGTATCGGCCAGGGCCTCTGCGAGAACGAAACCTGTGTTATCGTTTATGTCACCCGAAAGACACCCACGTTGAGCCGGCAACTCCCCGCTAGATATCGTCTGTGTATAAGGCGGCGCGAATGATGAAATGTGAAAAAATCCGGCCTCGTTCATCGTTTCGTCCACTTACGCTGCCAATCGATCCTGTCAGAGGAGATGCCGTCCCTCCAGAGACACGCCGTAAACCCTTCCCTGGGGGCTCGCTTGCGGCATCCCTGCCGCAAACGGTCTCTGGAGGGACCGCATCTCCTCTGACCTAACACCGGGCGAAACGATGAACGAGGCCGGATTTTTTCACATTTCATCATTCGCGCCGCCTTATACACAAACGATATTTAAACACTGAATACCGGCTGGCGGCATTGTTTCTGAACCATGGCTATAGTGCTATAGTGGTGACAACACAGCTTCGGGAGAACACAATGAACAGCCAAACACTTGAAAGCCAAGACTCCAACAACAAGCCAAATGAAATACGGGAGATTGAAGAACAGATCACATTTCAAACCCGGCAAGTACTTGTATTTGGAGAAATCAACGACAAACAAGCCTACTCCGTGAGCCGGAGATTATTGGCGTTATCCCACAAATCCAGCGACCCAATCACCCTAATCCTTTCCTCCCCCGGAGGGCATGTAGAATCAGGTGATGTCATCCACGATATGATCCACTACATCGATGCACCCGTCACAATAGTCGGCACCGGATGGGTGGGCAGCGCCGCCGCCCACATCTTCCTCTCACCGCCCATAGAAAGAAGACTTTGCCTGCCCAATACCCGATTCCTGATTCACCAGCCCGCGGGCGGCGCCGGTGGCCCCGCTTCAGATATCGCGATACAGGCCGAACAGATCGTAAAAACCCGGGAAAGAATCGCCCGGGTGATAGCCCGCCAGACGGGCCAACCCTTGGATAGAGTCATGCTCGACATCGAACGGGACTTCTGGATGAACACAGAACAGGCTATATCCTATGGCTTAGTATCACGCGTGATCAACCACCAGAGCGAATTATTCTAGATATCGCAAATTCTGGAAACCATTAACCGGGATTATGCCGAATCATTACAATCCCGGGAAACGGTAGTGTTGAATAAGGTTCCACCGGCCTTGATCAAAGCATTGATAGTGCATGAGGAAGAAAATTATTACAGTCACGACGATTTGTTCAATAAACCTTATAGCGAATTATCGACAACGGATGCGGCTATGCTGATACCTTTTCTGGAAGCACCTTCGAAATACAATTTGCTTGTCAATCCCGAATTGGCTCAGCAGCGGCAAGGCCAACTATTAAAGAGAATGGCCGGTAACCCCTAGACTTTAGCGGTACTGACCGGGTGTTTAAAATCACATGGAAATTCCAGTCAGTAATCCGGTATCAATTTATTACTCCTATTCGCTCTCAGTCCATGATTTTTTTGCCTCTGACCCGAGTTGCCAACTGACATGGCAGCTCGGCGGGTAGGCCTGGTCCAACTCAGACGTCATTCTATAACGTCGGTAACGGATCCGGGAAAGTCAGTGTTTTCTCTCATATAGAAGCTTTCTACAGCTACCTCTCCGGTCGGCAATATATTGTACTCTGTATAAGCTTTAGACTCCCACCCCAAATTGTTACCAACCAAACTAACACTTTGTTGCAGGGCATCTTTTGAAGGTAATTCATAGGATGCAAAACATACAGTTGATTGGCACGCCACCTGGTCGATTTGCGCACCCTCAACAGACGTTGTCAACGTTTGAAGTGCGTGATTTAGTTTAGCGGTTGCAACGACAGACCAGTCCTCATCTTCAATTTCACGTTCAAAAACATCATAAAATAAAGCAAGCGTATCTGCTTTAGCTGAAGTATCCTCTTTAGAATTATCTGAAACCTGTTCAGTAGAAAGCGAATAGCTATCCGTCTGTGATTGCAGTTGTTCAATATCTGAGTGAATTGACTTATTATCTTCTTCAAGCAATTTGATATGCGTTAACAATTCCCCAAGTTTGCGCTGATTTTGCTCTAACATTTTACTCAACTGGGAAATCTGATCCGAAGAATTAGCCCTACCTGAGTCGACTGTATATTTAATCTCTGGTGAATTTTCTACATTGTTACTATTTGTATGATTATCAATTTCTGTGGCCTTTTGATTGTTAAAATAGTATTCAAGAGAGACGATGAACGCCAGACAAATAGCAATAAACAACAATCGGCGATACACGAGCTTAACCTCCTTAAAGCACATATAAATAAAAATTGCACTGGTTTTTCTAACACTTTCACCGAACCACTTACGACTCAACTGAAAGCTCACCCGACAAATTGCGCTCAAGAAAAACACAGCGTCCGTCGGGTGAGAAATCTATTGAAACCCTATTCGATTAAATTGACAGCCTCTTCAGGTGAAAAAGTTAATTGCCCGGATACCCGCTAATCATTTTCATCTATATGGTAAGTACCAAGCCATGAAGCCCCGTTGCTGGTGCGTTTGGGAACATCGCAACTAAAATAGTAATGACCATTATTATTCGCACCAAGACCCGTATAACTCAGCCTTTGCCAGTTACTATTAATGCCATTGGTTTTTTTGTTTTGGCTCCAGATTCTTCCGCCGCTTTCACCAATAACATTGTAATGACTAGCTAATGTGCAACTAACATTTTCGGCATTACTAAGATCTTTAACTTCAATCCAAGCCGAATTGATACTTTTTTTAATAAGGTCCTTTGTGGCAACACAATCAACTCTAAGTATTGAACTACTGGAATTATTATAGATATTGCTAAAGTTCAGTGTTTTACCATTCCCAACAAAAGCGACACAGGATGAAGCATTATAATTCTTCCCATCAAGTGCATAGGCATGACCTGCAAGCAATAGCGATATTAATGATAGTGATGCTAAAAATGTTTTCATCTTAATTTCTCCATTTAAGAATGATATTAATTTAACATTGTACAGCTATCTTACTAATTATCAGACATCAGACTAATTACTAGGCATCAGATATCAGAGCAACATCATAGAAAACTTCGAACTCTAATGAATATATTTTTATTCTCACCCTGATTTTTTATGACGCCATAAAAGGGACTCACTCAAAATATCGACGAGTTAACATAGCATATGCTGATCCTTCGCCTTTCGCAACACCCTCCTAGTTTTACAGTAATTCAAATGAATGTTTACGTGATACATAAAATGCCATAGCATTA
>JARROD010000094.1:0-11437 GCA_037384225.1 Exilibacterium sp. | reverse complement strand
CGCCTGGAGCTGGGGATCAGGCACCTGGAGCTGGGGATCAGGCACCTGGAGCTGGGGATCGGACGCCTGGAGCTGGGGATCAGGCACCTGGAGCTGGGGATCAGGCACCTGGAGCTGGGGATTAGACGCCTTTGGCTCCGACTGTAATTCCTGTACCGGAGGTTGAGGCTTTTGTAGCACAGTCCTGGATTCCTGTGATCGGGGTTGGGCGTCTTGTCCGCCCGTCGCGGCCCCGGGCAATGGCCTCGAGGGGATATCGGCGACCCCCTGTGGTTTAAACGCCAGCATTCGCAGCAAAACCATTTCAAACCCGCCCCGGGGGTCTGGTGCCAGAGGCAAATCGCGACGCCCCAGCAATGCGGTCTGGTAAAAAAGCTGTATATCCTCCGCGGCAACACGCAGGGCCAGGTCCAGCACCTGGTGTCGGTCTCCGAAACTATTGTCCACCGCTTCAGGCAGCGCCTGGGCAATGGCAACGCGGTGCAGTATGGTTAGCAATTCGGCCAGCGCCGCACTGTAATCCGGCGCGTGTTCCGACAGGCGCGCCACCGTAGCCAGAATCCGTTTTCCATCCAGTTCGGCGAGCGCCTCCAGGATGTCGTAAACCAGGGCCTGATCGATGGTGCCCAGCATTGTCCGCACTTCGCTTTCCGCCACCTTGCCACCGCCAAAGGCGATCGCCTGATCGGCCAGGCTCAGGGCATCGCGCATGCTGCCGTCGGCGGCCCGCCCCAACTGCCAGAGTGCGGACTCCTCGAAGGGCACCATTTCCTGCTCCAGCACATACTGCAAATGCTGAACTATTCGCTCCGGGGCCATGTTCTTCAAATTGAACTGCAGGCAGCGAGAAAGTATGGTGACCGGCAGTTTTTGCGGGTCTGTGGTCGCCAGCAGAAATTTAATATGGGGAGGAGGTTCTTCGAGCGTTTTCAGCAGTGCATTGAAACTGTGGCTGGAAAGCATGTGCACCTCGTCTATCAGATACACCTTATAGCGACCACGGGTCGGAGCATACTGTACGTTTTCCAACAATTCTCGGGTATCTTCAACCTTGGTGCGGGAAGCCGCGTCGACCTCGATCAAATCGACAAAACGGCCCTCACCGATTTCCGTGCAGGCCCCACAGGTTCCGCAGGGCTGGGAACTGACGCCGGTTTCACAATTCAGACATTTTGCCAGAATACGCGCAATGGTGGTTTTACCCACGCCCCGGGTACCGGTAAACAGGTAGGCGTGGTGCAGCCGATTGTGATCGAGGGCATTGATCAGTGCCTGCAGTACGTGTTCCTGCCCCACCATTTCACGGAAGGTGCGCGGCCGCCACTTGCGGGCCAATACTTGGTAGCTCATGACATTATCGGCTTCCCTAATGATTTGCGGCTAAAGAAGAGAATTATATCCCAGCCTCGGCAAATAGATACACCAATGACCTGTGGTGGGGGCTGTGCAGTGATTCTGGGTAAAACGGAAGGGTGGTGATCCAGACCAGCCACACCCCGGCACATGATGTCACTGCTACCGTTGCTCCCTTCCGGGCCTGGCGGGGTTCGCAGTTAATCATTGCGGGGGGACCGGAAAGGACCACCATTGCAAGAGCGGCGCATTATCGAAAGGCGAGCAGCGATAGTCAAGGGTTATTTCTACATTTGTATCAATACAGCAGTATCGAGGTACAGGGGTATCGGGGCGCGGGGCCGCGCCGGGAGAAACCAAACCGATACTGACAGGGATCAAGTACCCCGGCTAACCACAATAGTAGAGTGTAACTGTCTGTGGATACCCTCAGCGAAGCGGGCCTACTACGATGCTGCCATGAAAGAAACTTTATTTGAGCGGCCAATTAGGTTTAAAACAGTTACCGTTAAGGATGGAAATCACTATGACCGTCGACTACAAGTCCCTCCTCATGGGTGATGTTATGGTTATGACACCGTCACCTGTTTTTATCGACAGTCGCGCTACGGTTAGCGAAGCCGAGCAAACGATGGATAAATATAACATCAGGCACCTGCCGGTGATGAAAAAAGGCTGCCTGGAGACCATCATTACCCGGCGCGATGTTCACCATTTGACCCTGCCCGGCCATCAATACGACAGCAGCGAAGACTTGCTGGTGGCCGATATTCATGCCACCGAAGCCTATGTCGCCGACGCCAACGACCCCCTTGCCAAGGTCGTGGATATTATGGCGGCAAAGCATATTTCCGCGGTAATCGTACTCCGGGAAGGCGAAGTCTGCGGCATATTTACCGAAGCTGACGCTTGCCGGTTATTGGCCGAAATTATCAGGCCAAAACGCGAACCTTGATCACGTGCTCGACCTTGCGGATGGATTCAATCACCGCCGTGTCCGGTGCCTGCTCCAGATCGATAATGTTGTAGGCAACCTGATCGCGGCTTTTATTCACCATATCGAGCACATTGACCTGGTGATACGCCAGTATCGACAGCACATGCCCCAGCACCCCGGAAACATTTTCGTTGCCGAAAGCCAGGCGCGTACCATTGTTTCTGGCCATGCTAATGGGCGGAAAATTGACCGAGTTCCTGATATTGCCATTTTCAAGGTAATCCATTAACTGCTCCGCCGCCATCACGGCGCAGTTGTCCTCCGCTTCCGCCGTGGAGGCGCCGATATGGGGCATAGCGATCACGCCGTTGCGCCCCAGCAGGCAGGGTTCGGGGAAGTCACAAACATACCGTCGCAGTTGCCCTGTCTCAAGGGCGGCGACAATGGCCCGGGAGTCGACAATGGCTTCGCGGGCAAAATTCAGCAGCACAGCGCCCTTGCGCAACGACGCCAGGGATTCGCTGTTGATCATATGGTGAGTCGCCTCGACAGCGGGTACATGCAGGGATACATAGTCCGAAGCGGACAACAGCGACTGTAGGTTTTCCATGCGCTGCACCTGACTCGGCAGGCGCCAGGCCGCTTCCACCGACAGTGCGGGATCATAGCCCACCACTTTCATACCCAGAGCCAACGCCATCTCGGCCACCATGGAGCCAATTGCGCCGAGGCCAACCACACCGAAACTTTTTCCCATCAGCTCATTGCCGGCAAAACGCTTTTTCTCCGCTTCCAGCAACTGGGACATGGCAGTGGCATCAGTAATATCGGTCAGGGTGTTGACATAGTTGACCCCCGCCAGAATATCGCGCGAACCCAGCAGGAGTCCCGCCAGCACCAGCTCCTTCACCGCATTGGCATTTGCCCCCGGTGTGTTGAAGACCACTATGCCACGACGGGTGCAGTCCTCTACCGGGATATTGTTGACACCGGCACCTGCGCGGGCCACAGCCTGTAATGTGTCTGGCAACAGATCGCCATGCAGCTTATGGCTGCGTAGTAGATAGCCTGTCGGTCGCTCGATGTCGCTGCCAACCTGGTAGTGGCTGGCGGGAAAGCGCTGCAATCCCAGATTTGAAATCTTGTTGAACGTTTTAATGTTATACATACCCAATCCATTTGTTCTGTCAGTTTTAGGTAACCTCTCAATAACCCGAGGTGGGCACAGTGTCAGGCCAACGACCTCCGGATGGCCGCCGGATCGAAGGCACAAATACCCCGGGTTATTGAGAAGTTACAATTTTCGGAGTCAGTTTGGTAAAGCTGATCACCCGGCCGGAGAATTCTGCACGACTTGATCGTGGGCCCAGCTCAACCAGGGCAGTAAAACCTCCAGGTCACTGTTCTCAACCGTACCACCGCACCAGATGCGCAAACCAGCCGGGGCGTCACGATAGGCACCAATATCATAAGCGACGCCCTCACGCTCCAAGAGCGCGACTATTTGCTTGACCTGATCGTCGTCGACATTGAGGGTTAGACAAACACTGGTATTAGAGCGCTGGGCGCTGTCGGCGGCGAGAAAATCTATCCAGTCATTATCCTTCACAAACGCTTCCAGCAGCGCGAGGTTGTGTTTCGATTTAGCGATCGTGGCATCCAGGCCGCCGATACTTTTCACCCAATCCAGGGCATCGAGATAATCGGCCACACAGAGCATTGAGGGGGTATTGATGGTCTCACCACGAAAAATCCCCTCGATCAGGCGACCGCCTTTGGTGAGGCGGAATATTTTCGGCAACGGCCAGGGTGGCGTATAGTTCTCCAGTCGCGCCACAGCCCGCGGACTCAAAATCAGCATTCCGTGGGCACCTTCCCCACCGAGCACCTTCTGCCAGGAAAAGGTCACCACATCCAGTTTTTCCCAAGGCATTTCCATCGCGAATACGGCCGACGTGGCATCACAAATAGTCAGCCCGGCACGGTTGGCGTCAATCCAATCACCATCCGGTACTTTTACGCCGGAAGTGGTCCCGTTCCAAGTAAAGACCACATCCCTGGAAAAATCGACTTGCGTCAAATCGGGCAACTCGCCGTAATCCGCCTCCATCACCCTGACATCCTCCAGCTTTAATTGCTTGACGATGTCGGTAACCCAGCCCTGGCCAAAGGATTCCCAGGCCAGCACATCGACACAACGCTCTCCCAATAAAGACCACAAAGCCATTTCCATGGCACCGGTATCGGAAGCGGGCACAATCCCGACCCGGTAATCGGCGGGCAGTCCCAATACCGCGGCGGTGTCGTCACAGGCGCGCCGCAGAGCCGCCTTGCCCAGCGCCGAACGGTGGGAGCGGCCCAAAGTGGTTACATCGAGTTGGTTTAGATTATAGCCGGGGCGCTTACTGCAAGGACCGGAAGAAAAGTTGGGGTTGCCAGGTTTGACCTTTGGTTGCATGGTTATCCTCAATAGCGAACGGCACAGAGGGCCTAGCGAGGGACAAACGCGAGCACATAGGTCATCCGTGCGATGAGTTTTGGAGCGCAATTATGCCAGTATTCCCCCGCTTTAAATAGGTTTGTCACGCTGAATTAGCGCTTATAGCCTGAAACCCGTATAGCCTGAGCTGTAGAGCCTGACGTTCCCGGCAACCTAGAAAACTGAGGTAACCCTATCGTTGCATAAATTTTCGGCCCAGGACCGCTTCGCTCCTTCTATAGCAGCATTTTCAGGGCCGTGCTCAATTTTTCTAATCCTCACATAGGTTGAGCTATGCTCCGGTTAGAAAAATCTGCGCACGTCCCTGAAAATACCGCTCTAAAAGGTCCTGAACTCGAAAATTTATGCAACGATAGGGGTAAGACAACAACCACTCAAAAAATGTTTTTGACGACAAAATATTATGATATATGACAAATATACGCCTACCCCAGCCTATTTTTGAGGGGTATTCGATGTTCATGCTCTTAATGGAAGAGAGGATGAGACAAGGAATTTCTATAATGAATCAAAAACAAACTCCAGAAATCCTGATTGTGGGTAATCCGAACACCGGTGAACTTTCCGGATTGAACTATCTGCTTCAATCGCTCGGCTATAAAAGCACGATCATCGAAAGGCTCAGACAAGATTCTCCAACGCCCTTATCCCAGCTACAACCCGGGCTTCAGCGGCTGTCGAGCCCGGAAAAGCAATTACCGCCCCAGACCCTGAGCCTCGTGCACTGGCCGACCTGGCGAGACAGTGAACGGGCTTCATGTGATCTCTCGACCCTTTGTAACAGGCTAACCAACAAGTACCGGATCGCACTGATCGGCTGTGAACGCGACATGGACTTTGAAGCGGGAGCGTTGCGGGCCGGATTGGATGGTATTTTCCATAGAGGTGAACGATTGGATATTATTGTCAAAGGCGTGGCCGCTATATTTAAGGGAGAACTGTGGTTTAGCCGCATCGTTCTGGGAGAGGTTATTCGACAGTGGCGCGGCGGTAAGAAGGAGGTGGCAAATGAAAACAGTGACGTTTTGAAGTCGCTAACACGGCGTGAACGTGCGGTGATCGAGTTGCTGACAATGGGGGCGAGAAACAAGGAAATTGCCGATGAACTCAATATCAGCGCACATACGGTGAAAGCGCATGTTTACAGCATTTTCAAAAAAACCAACTCCCGCAATCGAGTTGAGGTTATCAATTGGGCGAACCGGTATCAGCGTTTCCTGATGTCGACCTAACGCCACCCTCAATGTCTGGGAGTCCCAAATCTGTCTACCCCCATTTTCCTGCCGCACTTTAGCCTGTGCCTGCAATATTCAAACAATACCTTCTGCGTTTGCTACCCTATAAAAAAGCTGGAGACCTTAAATAAAACTTAATTAAAATTCCTTTTTCAGCTCAATTAATTCGAATAAATCGATATGGACAAAAAGTCAATGATGGAGAGTAAAATCACGCCCTCTCCTGCCGCCGGCAAACCCGCTTCGGGTAAACCCACTCTGGAGCAATGGCGGATGCTGCAGGCGGTGATTGATTGTGGTGGCTATGCGCCGGCGGCTGAGCGCCTGAATAAAAGCCAGTCCACTCTCAGCTACGCATTGCAAAGACTACAGGATCAGTTGGGACTTACCATTTTGACCGTTAAAGGCCGCCGCGCCGTGCTCACCGAGGCCGGGGAAGCTGTACTGCGACACGCCCGCAGTTTAATCAATGATGCCGACAATCTGGAAAGCCTGGCCCACAGTCTATCCCTGGGTTGGGAGGCAGAACTCATGATTGTCATCGATGTCATTTGCCCCACTCCGCTACTGCTGCGCACGCTCAGAGAGTTTGAGCAACAACACCCCAGTATTCGCCTGGAGTTAGTGGAGACAGCCCTGTCGGGCACCGAAGACGCCATCGTCCGACAGCAGGCGGACTTGGTTCTAACCAGCTTTAAACCCACAGGCTTTTTGGGTGAAAAATTCGGCACTACAGAAATGATCGCAGTAGCCCATAAATTGCACCCATTAAGCCAGAAACCCCTGCCTCTCGACGAACGCGATCTGAAATCCTATCGACAGATTGTCGTCAGAGACTCCGGTATTTACCGGCGTCTCGATGTGGGCTGGCTGGGTGCGGAGCAACGTTGGACTGTCAATCACTTCAACAATTCTATTGAACTGCTGTTAGAGGGCTTTGGTTTTGCGTGGGTACCAAAAGACAAAATCGCACCCCACCTCAGAAGCGGTGAGCTAAAACCCCTGACACTGCAACAGGGCGGAACCCGGGAAGTCCCGTTGTTGCTGGTATTCCCAAAACGCCAGCGAACGGGTCCGGCAGCAAAGCAATTTGCCAAACTTCTACAGGCACAAGCCGTATCCTGCCAGAATTTAAAAGCACAATAACGTTAACATATTTTTATCTAAAATGCTGGTATGCTTGATTACCGGATAACAGCTTTCCGGCCATAAACATTACTGTAGCCAGTGAGATTCATTAATACCGTGGGATTACATACACCGTTAGCGCCTGCTTGTGCCCCCAATATGATTAGTGACCGAAGTTCAATATTCCTCACCATCGCACTTTGCACCCTATTATCAGCCTGCAGGGACGGGGGCGGAAGCGGCAGTGACAATGGTGGCAACGACAACGGTGGCAACGACAACACTGACACGGGTGGAATAGATAGCCGCATTACCGCGGGCGGTGATGTGGCCGGTTTTATTATCAATATTACAGACAGCGCGTCAGAGGGGCTCAATGACCCTACCAGCGTCCCCCCGGTTGGAGGCAACCCTGGCACTACGATTGGTGAGCAGCGCCTGATAGTAGTCCAGGAAGCGGCAAGAGTCTGGGCAGAAGCGCTCGACATCAATACGGATGTGGTGCTCAATATCCGCTTCGACGAGCTTGAATGCGACGATCAATCAGGTGTCATCGGCGCCGCCAGCCCAATAGACGCCAATCGGGGCTTTGCCGGTGCGCCCTCCGCCAATACCTGGTATGTTTCAGCACTCGCCAATAATCTGGCCGGCACCGACCTGTCTCCGGGGACAGCAGACATTGACGCTTTCTTTAACAGCCGCATCGGCACAACGGGCTGTCTCGGCGGTACAGATTTTTATTATGGTCTGGACGGTCTTTCAGGACGCAAAATAGACCTTTTCCATACCGTTTTGCATGAGTTGGCACACGGGCTGGGGTTTGTTTCACTGGTCGAGATAGATACCGGAGCCCTGTTTCAGAACCGTGCCGATGCCTTTACCGAGAACCTCCGCAACGGCAATTTCACCCCCTATTCCGCGCTCACCGACAGCCAGAGACTTAGCAGCATTACATCGCTTACGTTCTGGAGCGGCAGCGCGGTAAGCGCCGGTATTGAAACCCTGAACTTCGGCGCTATCTCGACCTTTGCAGGTGAAGGCGTGATGATGTATACCCCCGGCGTAGTCGACGAGGGCTCTTCACTCAGTCACTGGGACACCAGTCTGCAACCCGATGAGCTGATGGAACCCAATGCGTCCGGCACGAACATTCACTTGCTGTCAGCGCTGGACATAGGCGCAATGATGGATATGGGTTGGCCCCTCGACGAAGAGGCCGATCAGGACGGCGACGGCCTGCCCAATGTCTGGGAGGTGCTCAATGGCCTCAACCCCCGTGATAATAATGATGCGCAAGAGGATTTGGACGGCGACACCCTGACCAACGAACAAGAATTCAGTTTCGGCACAGCCGCTAATAAGCGCGATACCGACGGCGATACCCTGAGTGATGCCGACGAGTTGAATATTTACAATACCGACCCTCTCAAGGAAGACACAAACGGCGATGGTGTCGCCGATGACGATGAGATTTAAAGGGCGTGCATGCCCCTAATCGGTGGATTCCGTATCCCCGGGCGTCTCAGTTTGTCGCTGTGGTTCGGACTCCTGCATAACTTCCCGGACGACAACAGTGCCATCGGGGTTGCGACTGGCAACCGGAACCGAGCGAAAACGCCCCTGCAAATCAACCTTTTCACCACCGCCGGCGGCGGGTTCGACCACCAGTCCCTCGTGGCTGCGATTAATCAATTCGTTGACCGCCGCGCGGGTCTTGGGCGAAAGCGGCGGCAGGCTGGAGTCGTCCACTGCCGCATCCGGCTCAACAGGGGCAACAGCGGTTTCCTCGACCGGCGCAGGATGAATGTCTACGGTTTCATGAGCCTGCATTTCGTCGACACTGTCCGGCGCGACAACCTGCGCCGGTTTCATCGTTGGCGGAGCTGGAACGGTTTCAGTGTCCCACGTTGCCTCGGCGGTTGCCGGTTCTCTGGGCTCCGGTCTACCGCCAAGGTCCAGCAACCACGCACCGGCACCTATTACTGCACCACCGCCTATAACCAATAAAGTGCTTCGAGACGATATTTTCATAAGCCGCACTCTCCAGTTCGTACTGATTGCTTGAGGCCGCTGGGGCAAAGCCTAATAAAGCAGTGTATACATTTTGCGCTGATATTCCGCCGCCAGTGGATCCCCTTTGCCCAGGGCGGCAATAATATCCATTAACGCCGCTTTCGCCGCACCTTCCTCGTAATTGAGATTTTTACGCAAAATCCCGATCAGCAATTCCAGCGCTTCCCGATGGTGGCCGTTTTGACTGTACTGCAATGCCAACTGATAGTGGATATCCATATTTTCGGGCTGCGCCTGGAGTTTTTCCTCCAGCGCTTGAATTTCCGGTGTCTTCGCCGCTTCCCGTAATAACGTGATACGGGCGCGCAGTTGCCGGTACTCGGCGTCCTGGTCCGCAAGCCCCACCGCGTCCAATATCTGTTCGGCTTCGTCGATACGGTTTAGTTCCAGCAAAGTATGACTCAGGGCAAAAGCGATATCGGCACGCTGGCCGGACGCGGTGTGAGCCTGTCGCAAAACCGGCAGGGCGGCGGTGAAATCGCTGTTTTCGATCAATACCTGAGCTTGCTGCAAGGCCAGATCCCAGGGTTTGGGGAGGTGCTTGTCCAGCATTTCTCGCACAGCGGATTCGGACTGCGCACCCATAAATCCGTCCACCATCTGTCCATCCTTAATCAGCACCACAGTGGGCAAACTGCGCACACCAAACTGTGCCGCCAGCATTTGCTGGTCGTCGGCATTAACCTTTGCCAGCACCATCTGTCCACTGTATTCCGTCGCAAGTTTCTCCAGAAGTGGCAGCAAAGACTTACAGGGAGCACACCAATCCGCCCAAAAATCCACCACAACCAAGTGATCCATGGAGCCATCCATGATGACCTGCTGGGCGTTCTCCTGGGTAACTTCGACAATATTTTGATTCATTCATTCTCTCCACGCTGGAGGGTGCCGCATTCAATGGGTTCAGTTCAATTGAATGCGCCTCCCTTTCCAATTCACATCGAGTACATTAATAGGGACATAAGCCAAAATTGCAAGCCCTGCTCAGCATCCCCCACGGCCTCTGGAAGCACCGTCCTGTACCGTTACACTGACTTGGGTAGTGGCCGATTCACCGTTCATGCCCCCCGTCACACTATAGGAAACCCGTCTGACACCGTTGAAAAAACTGGAGACAAAGGTCGACGAAGGATAAGGGACATGCACGCCTCTGGGGCAGTCAACGTTATTGTTCAGATGCTCTTTTTGTCAGCCCTAACAAAGGGGGAGTAAGCACAACACCAGCCACAACGCCTGTAATATGGGACTGCCAGAACACCGGGGCACCGATCAGTGCCGAACTTAGCGTATCCCCACCCTCTCGGGCTTCGATCCCAAGCTTGACAATTACCAATAGCGCAACACCGAGACTCAGCAATCGATCGCGCGCCCAGGCAGTTGCAACCAGCAGCGCTAAAAGCCCGTGCAGGGCGGACGATAGCCCCACATACCAGCTGATATTGAGCCACCATGACAGGATTGTTAAGCTAAGGACACCGCAGCTCAAAGTGAACAGTGAAAACGCGCCCGGCGGACAGCGCTCCGAGCAAAAAACAAAGATCAAATAAAACCCCGCCAGATTCATCACCAGGTGTACCGTGTTGGTGTGAACCAGATTCGCCGACAGCAGACGCCAATACTGGCCGTTTTCCAGCGCCGCTGAAGACAGGCCCGATACCGCGATCATATCGACGTCCAGGAGCCGGTAAATGGCCTCGCAGACTATACACAACAGAGGAATGACACTGATGATTAGCCAATAAGCTGGCCCTTTGTTTTTTTCCGCCGAAGACAACAATACAGATAGCTCCCAAGTTTTGAGCAATTAATCCACAGTTTCGTATTTTACTACACCCCCTATCGGGAATTATAGTTTGCACTAGCGCTACCCTGGACAAACATGGCCGCTATTGGTCGAAAATCCGTTTGCCAATCTATGTAATACCCATCATTGCATAAGTTTTCCTCCACCCACCGCTTCGCTGCCTTCCGTGATGACTAGGGGGCGTCCACAACCCTAAAGAATAGGTACGGCAATATTAGCATCCCATATATATACCCAAAGCGTTTGAGATTTAGGTGCACAGAGCACGCCCCTTTTTGCCCCTGGCAGCGTTGCTCCTCCTCACATGGGGCCTGCCATGCAGCGTCGTCGCGCCCCTGTTGTTAAAGGAAGGGGGGAACAAAAATTGACGCACTCTGCACACCTAAATCTCAAACGCTTTGGGTATA
>JARROD010000093.1:0-11466 GCA_037384225.1 Exilibacterium sp. | reverse complement strand
TGCCGCTTTAGCACTGGGGGGCGGCGCAATATGGACAATGCACTTTATTGGGATGTTGGCTTACCAAACATCGGTGCCTGTGGTTTACGATATAGGGATTACTTTTTTATCGCTGTTGATTGCGGTGCTGGTTGTGGGAGTCAGTGTTTACATTGTGGCAAACAGTGGCGATTCCACGTTGGGGTTGCTGGCCGCCGGTTTGTTTGCCGGATTGGGAGTGGCCAGCATGCATTATGTCGGTATG
Source organism: Exilibacterium sp. (assembly GCA_037384225.1). Classification (GTDB taxonomy): domain Bacteria; phylum Pseudomonadota; class Gammaproteobacteria; order Pseudomonadales; family Cellvibrionaceae; genus JARROD01. The sequence goes on along the minus strand of JARROD010000093.1, from coordinate 11,222 downwards.
GAAGCGATGATTATGGCAGCCGATATGCATTACGACACGGTATTGGTGGCAGTGTCCATCGTCATCGCTGTGGTTTCGGCAACGGTGGCATTGTGGCTATCGTTTAACCTCACGGGAAATTTTCAAAAACTTGGCAGCGCTGTCGTAATGGGGGTCGCTGTGTGCGGAATGCATTACACGGGAATGGCGGCAATGTCGATGGTACCCAACGATGATCCAATGGTTGCGGTGTCGAGTTTGTCGCCCCTGGCGATGGGATTGTTTGTCTTCTGCTTCAGTATGCTATTGCTGGTACTTTGTTTGATTGTTGCGCTCAGCCAGTTGAGCCGGCGCATGTATGAAGCAATGGAATCCGAACAGGATATTTCATCTGAAACGGCCTGAAGTTCAGACTCTAAAACTGGGGCGGCAATAAGGGTCGTGCACGGCCCTAAGCCGCTGAGAGGAGGATGTGACTGGATTAGGCGTCTTTATTTGCTATTTAATTTGTGCGCAATATAATTGCATGCATAAATGATTGTGTGCAAATTAGATTAAAGAGGTACTACCGCTATGGCGACGATATACGATTTTGAGGTCCAGGGCATTTCGGGGGAGTCTGTTGATTTTTCCAGCTATAAAGAGAAGGTGCTGCTGATTGTAAATACGGCCAGCAAATGTGGTTTTACGCCACAGTACAAAGGGTTGGAATCTCTGTATAAAGCCTATAAAGATAAAGGGTTTGAGGTCTTGGGGTTTCCCTGTAATCAGTTCGGTAAACAGGAGCCCGGCTCTGGTGGGGAGATCAGTGAATTTTGCGAGCTTAATTTTGGGGTTAGTTTTCCTTTGTTTGAGAAGCTGGAGGTCAATGGAGACAATACTCATCCACTGTTCAAGTATTTAAAGCAGAAAGCGCCGGGGGTGTTCGGCACTGAGGCTATCAAGTGGAATTTCACAAAGTTTCTGGTTAACCGTCGCGGAGAAGTGGTAAAACGCTTTGCGCCCAAGGACAAACCGGAAGCCATTGCCTCGGAAGTGGAGGCATTGTTATAAGCAGGGCGAATGCAGGCTTGGTAACTTCTCAATAACCCGGGGTATTTGTGCCTTCGATCCGGCGGCCATCCGGCGGTAGTTGGCCCAGACACGCCGGCAAGTACGTCCGTGTAGGCTTGGCGTCGGCATCCATGCCTCCAACAGTCTGGGCCATCTACTGCCGGACGTCCGCCTGACACTGTGCTTACCCCGGGTTATTGAGAAGTTACCAGGCTTGGCTCAAAATATTTGTCTCACCGCTTATTTCGAAATATTTATCCTAAAAACCAATTTTTTAGCGATATAATTTAGGATATTTTACTGTAATTGGCCATTTTGTAGGATGGTTGTTGACCTGCGGGGATGTCCTCGTTATAGTGGTAAACATCGCCATTATATTTAGGCACCCGTATAGGTATGCGCGTCGTAATTATCATTTCCATTTTTTCAAGCGCCTTTTTCTCTCCTGTGGTCACTGGTCCCGAGAGGAGGATTTCCGTCGGTGGTTTGCTGCGACTGCCTTAGGGCGACCTCTCTATTCTTTCCCATCGTTTTTTCACTCTGACCCGATCAACGTGGCTGTTCTACGATGCGCAGCCAGAAGCCGATTTGGAGCTTGTTTGTAATGAATAAAGATAAATTAGTTATTTTTGATACCACTTTGCGCGATGGCGAACAGAGCCCTGGTGCGTCCATGACCAAAGAAGAAAAAATACGCATTGCCAAAATGCTGGAAAAGATGCGTGTCGACGTCATTGAAGCCGGGTTTGCCATTGCCAGCCCAGGTGATTTTGCCGCAGTAAAGGCTGTGGCGGAAATAGTAAAGGACTCAACGGTTTGTAGTTTGGCGCGCGCTGTTGATGCTGATATTGACCGGGCCGGTGAGGCGATCAGACCGGCGAACTCCGGGCGAATTCACACTTTTATTGCCACTTCGCCCATTCATATGCAGTACAAGTTGAAACTGCGACCGGATCAGGTATTGGAGCAGGCGGTCGCGGCAGTACAGCGGGCGCGGCGGTATACCGATAATGTCGAGTTTTCACTGGAAGATGGCAGCCGTTCGGAGCATGAGTTTATGTGCCGCATTATCGAAGCGGTGATTGATGCCGGTGCCGGCACCGTCAATATTCCCGATACCGTCGGCTACGGTGAACCGGATGAGTACGGGGCCATGTTTAAGCGTTTGATTGAAGCGATTCCCAACGCCGACAAGGTAATTTTTTCCACTCACTGCCACAATGACCTCGGGTTGGCGGTAGCCAATTCTCTGGCGGCGGTAATGAATGGTGTACGCCAGGTGGAATGTACTGTCAATGGCTTAGGTGAGCGGGCTGGAAATGCCTCCCTGGAGGAAGTCGTGATGGCGGTGCGCACGCGCAGGGACGTGTTTACGGTGCAGTGTTCATTAGATACCACTTATATTGTACCTACCTCGAGGTTGGTATCTTCGATAACAGGTTTTCCCGTGCAGCCCAACAAAGCTATTGTCGGTGCCAACGCCTTTGCTCACGAATCCGGCATCCACCAGGATGGTGTGCTGAAGCACCGTGAAACCTATGAAATTATGCGAGCTGAAGATGTGGGCTGGACGACCAACAAGCTAGTGTTGGGGAAGCATTCAGGCAGGGCGGCGGTGAAGGCCAGATTTGAAGATCTGGGCATTACATTTGCCAGTCCGGAAGAACTCAATGCCGCTTTTAGTCGTTTCAAAGAGCTGGCTGACAAAAAGCACGAAATTTTTGATGAGGATTTGCAAGCGCTGGTATCCGATGCGGAGCATCAAGTGCAGGAAATTTACCACCTTCAATCCTTGGAGGTATTAAGTAAGACAGGGCAGTCACCCTCGGCGAATATTACTTTGATCGTCAATGGAGAGCCCAAAACTACCCACTCACAGGGTAGCGGACCGGTGGACGCAGTATTTAAAGCGATCGAACAGGTTGCCCGCAGTGGTGCGGATTTGAAACTATATTCAGTTAATGCAATTACCCAGGGCACGGAGGCCCAGGGGGATGTTACTGTGCGTCTGGAGCGCAATGGGGATCTGGTCAATGGTGTTGGGGCAGACACTGATATCATTGCCGCTTCGGCCAAAGCTTATTTACACGCTCTGAACCTGCTCGGGTCGGGATGGGTCAAATCACATCCACAACACGACGGGGTATGATGCCTGCTGCGTGGTTGGATGATATCTGGCGGTTTAGCATTAGCCGTGTAAAATAGACGCAAAAAGCACAGGAGAACAGCAAAGCAGGTGAATGAAATTCAGCGCCACTCGTATCTTGCGGCTCTGGGAATCGACAGCTACACACCGCGCTGGATTTTGCCTGGGGCGCCTGTGCCGCGCATCTGTACCCTGCCGCTGCCGCAGGCATACCCCCAGGAAATAGCGCAGGTTACCGAGCACGCAACCATGCACGCAACCATGCACGCAACCAGGCACGCAACCAGGCACGCAACCAGGCACGCAACAAATAGTGCCGCGGCAGGGCCCAACGAGGCTGGAAGTGGCACTTCTCCTGTCGAAATAGTGGGGCAGCCCCCTGAGTCGGAATCGGATTACCTGGCCGGGACGAGTCTCAAAACCGCACACGTTGACACGTCGGTGCCGGTTGAGAAAGGCAACCACTCAATGTCTGTGGTACTGAGTGGATTGACTGAGAGCAGACGGGAGAAGACCTCGGCGCAGGTACTGCAAAGTAAGCCACGGATTTCTACGATTTCCTCACCCGTAGCAAGATTTTCGCTCGGCCTGTGGCGGGTCAGCGATGAACTTCTGATCGTGGATTCCCGCGATGTAAAGCTGGCACTGCCGACGGATTTGCTGTTAGCCAATATTGTTGCCGCCCTGGGGTATAGTTTACCGGCGTTGCCAAAAGCGGAGATACTGCGCTGGCCCATGGTAGACGCGGCTCCAGCCAACCAGGATGAGGCGCAGGCGAGGGATATGTTGCAGGGGTATCTGGATGTTCAGTTACTGCAGCGGCCAGCGAGGTATTTGATGTTAATGGGCGAAGAGGCGGCTCGTTACGTGCTACCAGAACCTCAACCATTTGCACAATTGCAGGGAAAAACCATAGTATTGGAGGCGTTTACAACATCTGAATTAGGAGCGGTATCCGCCGTTGTCACTCCAAGTCTTGCCGCGATGCTGCAGAATCCCACATTAAAAGCTGTTACTTGGAGGGCGATTCAACCCTTACGAACCGATCGTTTATGAAGCCACTTCAGCCGCCAGTTACCTCAACAACCCGCACCGGTATCGAACTCCAATTTCAGCCGATGTCGACACGGGACCTGGATGCGGTAATGTATATTGAATCCATCGCTCACTCCCACCCCTGGACCAGAAAGAATTTTGAGGACAGCATTCGCTGTGGCGATCAATGTTGGATGGCCTATGTTGAACAGGAAATCGCTGCCTACTCAATTATATCCAGTGGCGGTGGCGAGGCTGAACTCCTCAATCATGTGGTCAGCCCGCGCCTGCACCAGCAAGGTATAGGCTACGCTCTGCTTAAGTTTATACTCTCGCGTCTGGAACCCGGTATCGACATGGTATTTCTCGAAGTGCGCAAATCCAATCAGGCAGCGATAGCCTTATACGACCGGCTCGGATTTAGTGAGGTGGGTGTACGCCCGAACTATTATCCCGGTAAGGATCGGCGCGAAGATGCCCTAATTTTCGCCAAGCCGCTAGGAATATAATTCTCCCACCGTTTTTACAGGCCCTAAATTTCAAACGCTTTGGGTATACGTCGTGAGTGGTTCCAGCCATTACTGCTGTAAGCTCTTGGTCACACAGATTTTCCCCGGGAGGTGATGCTATACTGCCCGCCTTTTGATATACAACTTCCCAGGGATATTTATGCTGCACACTCTGCACCCTACACTTACGGAAGGATCTGTCTCCCGCCATTTATATAGTATGGCCATGCCCATGGTGTGGGGATTACTGGCAACCATGTCTTTTAATGCTGTGGATACCTTTTTTGTGGCACAACTGGGGGATAATGCACTGGCGGCCATGGGCTTTACCTTTCCCGTGGTGGCGGTGCTGACGGCGGTGGCTATTGGGGTGGGGGCTGGCACGTCATCGTCGGTGGCCAGGGCTATAGGTGCCGGTAACGAGACATTTACCAGGCGCTTGGCAACGGATGGTATGAGTCTGACTTTACTGACTTCTATAGTGGTCAGCTTTCTCGGTTGGTTGACTATAGACCCTCTGTTTTCGGCTCTGGGGGCATCGCCAGAACTGTTGCCGTTGATTCGGGATTATATGAGTATCTGGTACCTGAGCGCGCCTTTTTTAATGGTACCCATGGTGACAATGGCTTCTATGCGGGCGATGGGAAAAAGTCATATTCAGGGATACATTATGATAGCAGCGGCGATTTTTAATGCGCTGATCGATCCCTTGCTGATTTATGGGCTGCTGGGCTTTCCACGGCTGGAAATGAAGGGCGCTGCGCTGGCAACTCTGATTACCCGCGCTCTGATTCTGGCCGTGGCGTTTTACATTCTTCAGGGGCGCCTACAAATGCTGGTTAACCCCTTTGTGCGGTTGCGGGTGGTGCGGGCATCCTGGCGGGTTATCATGCATATTGGTATGCCGGCGATGGTGTCCAATATGATTATTCCTCTCTCGAGTATGGTAGTGGTACGACTGGTTTCCGAATTCGGCGCCAACGCTGTCGCGGGGCTCAGTGTGGCTGTAAGGATAGAACCAATCGCGTTAATTGTGTTTTATGCATTGTCGGGTGTTGTCGGACCTTTCTGCGGACAGAATCTCGGTGCGGGGATGCGCGATCGTCTGTTGGAAGTTCTGCGAGTGCTGACCGTGTTTTGCCTCGGCTTTGGTGTGTTCCTGGGGATAGTTCTGTGGTTTGCTGGTGAAACTATTGCCGCGCCGTTTAGTGATACACCGGAAATTCTCTCTGTGGCGGTCCAGTATCTGATATTGGTACCCTTCAGTTATGGAGCTTACGGTATTGTTATGTCGATCAACGCTGCCTTTAATGGTCTGGGAATGCCATTGCCGGGCCTGGTTATCTCCTTTTTAAGAGTTATTGGAATATATTTGCCCCTGGTCTGGCCCATGATGACGTTGTTTGGGTTGAGTGGCCTGTTTGTCGCGACTGCGCTTACCAATATCACGACGGGCGGACTGGCCTACTTCTGGTTGCGGGTCAGGCTTGGGGGGTTGCCGGAAAATTGTGGTGCACAACCCAATAAACGTGCCGCTTAGTTGATTTTTTAAGGCTGATTAGTTCCTGTGTTGGTGCCAATACGTTGGCAAAAATAATTTTCTCTGTGTCTCTCCGCAACTTCTACCAGAAAAATCAGTAATTTTTCACAGCGGCCACTGTTGTTTTCGTTAAAGTTCTAACGCCTTCATTAAAACTAAAATTATTTCAGGACCTAATCATGCCCAAAACAACGCTTACCACAATTCTGGTTTCTCTTATTTCCGCTGCTACAGTTTCTGTCTCTGCTGCTGCGGAGCCTGATTTAATGGCGGGATTTTACATGGGGGGAGGACTTAACTACACCAACCTTGAGCTGGATGGGGAGCAGAGCAGTATATTGGTCGATGATAGCAGTGTGGGATACGGGGTAATTGCTGGTTTTAGGTTGAATCCCAATATTGCATTTGAGCTGGGTTACAAAGATTTCGGTACCATCGAAGAAAATTATGAATCGGGTAACTCTAGTGATACCGAACTGAGTGCAACTACACTGGCTATGAAAATCAATTTGCCTATTGACTCCGGCGTCGGGGTGTTTTTGGGATTTGGGTACGGGAGATACGATGGAGAATTCCTATTCACAGATACCCTCGGAACTGGGGGCCAGAAGACAGAATTTGACGAAAATGGTTATTTTGTACAGATGGGGCTGAGTTATGCTATTTGGGAAAAATTGTCTCTCGGCTTGTCCTACCAGTACCACGGCTTCAAAGTAGATGACCAGTTTGATCAATCAGCTGTAGGCTCAGTGGATTCCACTCTGTCTGAAATATCGATGGATGCTATGTACGAGTTTTGAGCCATCCATAAGAATTCCCTAAACCTTATTGGCCCCGGTCATTTTGGACGGTAGGCCATTTTTAACTTTCCTCGGTATTTTATACCTAAATCTGAATTGGGAATATTTGATAATTCCACGTGCCGAGGCCTTATCCCTACAATTCGAATCTGGCTGAGTTCGGCGTGCCACGTACTTTCCCTGTTCTATTTGTGCATTTACGCTCCAAACCCGCTAGAATGTCGCACCCGTTGCTTGACTGAGTGCGGCCTTTTTTGTCAAGGCCCAATGGTCGCAACTTGTAATGTGGAAAGTTGACATTAAAAATACTCCAAGTTATAGATTTTAATTATGACCGACAGCTCGTTTGCCGCACAGCTCGCGGCCCGCAAAACCTTTGCCATCATTTCTCACCCGGATGCCGGTAAGACCACTATCACTGAAAAGTTGTTGTTATTCGGTAACGCTATCCAGTTGGCCGGAGCGGTCAAAGGCAAGAAAGGCCCGCATGCGAAATCGGACTGGATGGCGATGGAGCAGGAGCGGGGCATTTCAGTGACTTCATCGGTAATGCAGTTTCCCTATAAAACGCGCACAATAAACCTACTGGACACGCCTGGTCACGAAGATTTCTCTGAGGATACCTATCGGACTCTGACCGCCGTCGATTCTGTGTTAATGGTGATTGACGGCGCCAAGGGGGTGGAGGATCGCACCATTAAGCTGATGGAAGTGTGCCGGCTGCGCGATACGCCGATTCTTTCCTTTATCAACAAAATGGACCGCGATATTCGCGACCCAATCGAAGTCATGGATGAAATAGAAGAAGTTTTGAAAATAGTCGCCGCTCCCATCAACTGGCCGTTGGGGATGGGAAAGGAGTTTAAGGGCGTATATAACCTTTACACAGATATGATTCACGTCTATCAGTCAGGCAGAGGACACACCATCCCCGATGATATTCAAATCAAGGGGCTTGACAGTGAAGAAGCAATTCGGCTTTTAGGTCCTTATGCCGATGATATACGCGAAGAAATCGAGTTGGTGCGAGGCGCCACCCATGAGTTTGATCTGGATGAATATCTCGCGGGGCGGATGACACCGGTATTTTTCGGCACTGCACTGGGCAATTTCGGTGTGCGGGAGATGCTTGACGGTTTTGTGGAGTGGGCCCCATCGCCCCTGGGCCGGGAGACGCGTCAGCGGACGGTGCAGGCGAACGAAAATAAATTCAGTGGTTTTGTATTTAAAATACAGGCCAACATGGATCCGCGACACCGTGACCGCATTGCCTTTATGCGCGTGTGCTCGGGCACCTACAACAAGGGGATGAAAATGCGCCATGTGCGTATTGGCAAGGATGTAAAAATAGCCGACGCGGTTACCTTTCTGGCCGGAGACCGCAGTGCGGTGGAAGAGGCGATTTCCGGCGATATTATCGGTCTACACAATCACGGTACTATCCAGATTGGGGATACTTTTACCGAGGGTGAAGTACTTAAATTCACCGGAATACCGCATTTTGCCCCGGAGCTGTTTCGCCGTATCCGACTCAAGGATCCCTTGAAAACCAAGCAACTGCAGAAAGGCCTGCAGCAGTTGTCGGAAGAGGGGTCCACACAGGTGTTTTTTCCACTCAACAGCAATGATATTGTGGTTGGTGCAGTGGGGGTGTTGCAGTTTGAGGTGGTGGCTTACCGACTTAAAGATGAGTATAAAGTGGAAGCTGTTTATGAAAATGTCAACATAAATACTGCGCGCTGGGTAGAGTGTGAGGACGCAAAAAAGCTCGAGGAATTTAAACGTAAGTGCAGGGATAATCTGGCGCTGGACGGTGGTGGACACTTAACTTATCTCGCCCCCTCGCGTGTGAATCTGTCGTTGAGCGAGGAGCGTTACCCCAATATTCAGTTCAGGGCAACGCGGGAACATTAAGTTTAAGCATTAAATCCAGGATACTGGAGGTGGACTGTGGGCGCGATTAGTCTGACCCATATTGCGTTGCACGTTCCTGACGTCGATAAGTGTGCGGATTTCTATGTCGATTTCTGTGGCATGAAAGAAACGCTTCGGCATGGAACGCAGGAAAAACCGGTTCTCTGGCTTGCATCACCGGGGCGGGAAGGGGAGTTCGTTATTGTTTTGATTGGTGGCGGACCTGGAGATAGCCCTCTGGCGGCGGGTTACAGCCACTTGGGGTTTGCTCTTGACTCCGCCCTGGCAGTGGATGAAATGGCGGCCAAAGCCGCTGCGGAGGGGTGTCTGCTGTGGCTTCCGCGTGAGGATCCATGGCCGGCGAGTTACTATTGTGGGGTGGTTGACCCAGCCGGCAATCAGGTTGAATTCAGCTATGGCCAACCTTTGGGCGCGGGTTCTGAGGGACCCACGACGCTAAGGTAAATCCAGGCGAGTTGTTTGTGATTGTAGTCAACGACGCTGATGACTAAGGCTATTATTGTAGACCTTATTTATATACTCCCGAAGGCCGGTGCGCTACAAGCCCGGTGCGGGGTTGTAGCCAAGTTGGTGCGGGTGAAGTAAATGGGTTTTTATACTGGGAAAATACTGTTTTTTTGTATACTGGTAATGTTTCTTCTGGGAACGCCAAAATTGCAGACACTGCTAATGCTAACGGCGTCTAGTGTCAAATAATTGATTATTCCAATCGCAGCTTTAATAAAATAACAGGTATTTATCCTATCGTTGTTACTGAGCAACTGTTAGCAACGCGAACCGCTAATTGCGATTGGGCAAGAGGCTTCTCCCAGGGGGCTTGTTTGTTTTCAGAATGAATTCGCACGCTAGAGGTGGGTAAAATCAGTAGTGATAGGATACGTCTAAACCAATTACATTGATATCCTCTTCACCAATATCGTCATTGCCCACATCAAAGTATCTGTCCCAGTGTAATCCCAGGCTCCAGTCGTTGCCGATGCGATAATCGAGGCCCACACCCGCGAGAAGTTCTATCTCAGTGGATTGTTCCTGCTGACTTCCCACCTGTGTATTAGCTTCGAAGTCTTCCTCACCCAGGGAAAAAGCCGGTATATTGGCAACCACTTTAGTCTTCACATCATAATCTGAAATCAAAACACCGGCCCGAGCTCTGACTGTGAAGCCATAAAATTTAGGCGAAATGGCGACGCCCGTTACTTCAAAGCCTTTTGGATGCAAGTCTATTTCTATGCTTCCCGGAATATCTATCTCAACCTGATCGTTACCGTCGGCGGATTGAAAAATGACCCCATCGAAATTGCGAATGCCTGATTGAGTGTACTTTGCCAGATCTACATACCCGGCTTCCACCGCCAGATATCGGTTCAGCTGGTAGCCGGCGAACAGTTTCCAGCCCTTGCCGTTGCTGTCCTCAGTTGTTGCGTTTATCGTTAGTGTTGAACCGTCCAGAAATGCACCGCTTTGGTCTATATCCTCGATATCGTACTCCGTTTTCAAGTAGTTTGCGCCAAAGTACCAGTGGGTAATAATTTCCGCCGAAGCGGGGAGTGTCGCGGTTCCCAATACAGCGCTGAGGGCAATAGTCGTGAGCAAAGGAGGCAAGAGTTTATGGGGCATGGCGATGTTTCCGTTAGTGAGTATCAGTCCGGTAGCTAACTCTATCTGTATGGGATAATTGCTGTCAAACGTTAACTTTTATCCAATAATATGTACGCATGAAATGACTTCGGTTCCACTACCCTGTCTGTGTCTCTGTTTTAATAGAGTTCTCTCTACTTTTGTGATTTTATTGACAATTATACCCAAAGCGTTTGAGATTTAGGCCTCCAGAGCACGCCCCTTTTTGTCCCTGGCAGCGTTGCTCCTCCTTACGTGGGGCCTGCCACGCGGCGTCGTCGCGCCTTGCCAGGGACAAAAATTGACGCACTCTGAAAACCTAAATCTCAAACGCTTTGGGTATAGAGCGCCGTCCGGGCTTTGGCCCGGGGGCAAATTGCTTGAACAATCGCTGTGAGCGTTGAGAGCAAGTGCTCGATTTGGAAAAAACAGCCACAAGTGGAGTGAAGTATGTCGATTGAATTTTCCCCTATTGTCCGGTTTATGCTATTGACCGCGGCTTTCATTATCGTTGTCGCTGGGATGAAAGCCGCGGCGGATATTCTGGAGCCATTTTTGCTGTCACTCTTTATCGCGGTTGTCTGTTCCCCTTATCTGATCGCATTGCA
>JARROD010000092.1:0-19470 GCA_037384225.1 Exilibacterium sp. | reverse complement strand
GCCCGGCGCTGCAACCTGGATATTGTGCTGGGCAAATACTTCCTGCCCGAGTACCCGATACCTGAGGGAATGACGGAAAACGAGTTTTTCGAGAAGATTTCCTACCAGGGGCTGGAAGAGCGTTTAGCCGTGTTGTTGGACCCATCCGCCGCCGATTATCCGCAGCGGCGCCAGGCTTATGAAGAGCGTCTGCGCTTCGAGCTGGATATTATTATCCAGATGGGGTTCCCCGGCTACTTTTTGATCGTGATGGACTTTATCCAATGGGCTAAAGACCAGGATATTCCCGTGGGTCCGGGGCGCGGGTCCGGGGCCGGGTCACTGGTGGCCTATGCGCTCAAAATCACCGATCTCGATCCGCTGGCCTACGACTTGCTGTTCGAACGTTTCCTCAATCCGGAGCGGGTCTCCATGCCCGACTTCGATGTCGATTTCTGTATGGAAAACCGCGACCAGGTGATCAGCTACGTCGCCGATCATTACGGGCGCGACGCCGTTTCCCAGATCATCACTTTCGGCACCATGGCGGCCAAGGCGGTGGTGCGGGATGTGGCGCGGGTGCAGGGCAAATCCTACGGTCTGGCGGATAAGCTGTCGAAGATGATTCCGCCGGATGTGGGCATGACCCTGAACAAAGCCTTTGAGCAGGAGGACATGCTGCGGGAGTTTCTGCAAAACGATGGCGATGCCCAGGAAATCTGGGATATGGCGTTGCAGCTTGAAGGGGTGACCCGCAACGTTGGCAAGCACGCTGGCGGGGTGGTGATCGCACCCACCAAGTTGACCGATTTTGCGCCGCTGTTCTGCGATGAAACCGGCGGCGGCCTGGTTACCCAGTTCGACAAAAATGACGTCGAGGACGCGGGGCTGGTGAAGTTCGACTTCCTGGGGTTGCGCACGCTGACTATCATCAACTGGGCGAAACAGATGATCGACCGCCAGAGGCGCGATTGCGGTGAGCAGCCTCTGGATATAAACGCCATACCCCTCGACGATGCCGAGACCTTTAAACTGCTGAAAAAGGCTGAAACCACCGCGGTGTTCCAGCTGGAATCCCGGGGTATGAAAGACCTTATCAAGCGCCTGCAGCCGGACAACCTGGAAGACATGATCGCCCTGGTGGCGCTGTTTCGCCCCGGCCCCCTGCAGTCGGGCATGGTAGACGACTTTATCAACCGCAAGCACGGCCGCGCCGAAGTGGCCTACCCCGATGCCAAGTACCAGCACGAAAAGCTCAAGCCGATACTGCAGCCGACCTACGGCGTCATCGTCTATCAGGAACAGGTCATGCAGATCGCCCAGGAACTGGCCGGCTACACCCTCGGTGGTGCCGACCTGCTGCGCCGCGCTATGGGTAAGAAAAAGCCCGAAGAGATGGCCAAGCAGCGGGAAGTGTTTCAGGATGGGGCCAAACATCAGGGTGTGGATCCCCAACTGGCGATCAAAATCTTCGACCTGGTGGAAAAGTTCGCCGGTTACGGTTTCAACAAATCCCACTCCGCCGCCTACGCCCTGGTTTCCTACCAGACCGCCTGGCTGAAAACCCACTACCCGGCCCATTTTATGGCCGCCACCATGTCCTCGGATATGGACAAAACCGACAAGGTGGTGACCTTTATCGAAGAGTGTCGCAACATGGGGCTGACCCTGTTGCCGCCGGATGTCAACCGCGGCGATTTTCAGTTCACCGTCGACGGCGACAACAATGTGATCTATGGTCTCGGGGCGATCAAGGGGTTGGGCGAAGGGCCGGTGGAAAATATTATCGCCGCCCGCGACCGGGACGGGGCCTTCAAGGACCTGTTTGACTTCTGCGCCCGCGTCGATCCGCGCAAGGTCAACAAGCGGGCTCTGGAGGCCCTGATACGCTCCGGTGCCGTGGATACACTCGGGCCCGGTGTGGATCTGGATTATGACCGTTCGGTCATGTTCGGCGCCATGGCCGAAGCGGTCAAGGCCGCTGAGCAGAGTGCGGCCAACGCCAACGCCGGCATGGGGGACCTGTTCGGCGATGTCGTCCCCAGCGCCGACAGCGGCGGCGATGTTTACAGTGAATTTCGACGCTCCCGCGCCTGGAATATCAAAGAGCGCCTCAACGGTGAAAAGGAAACCCTGGGTCTCTACCTGACCGGGCACCCGATCGATGAATACCAACACGAACTCAAACACCTGATCTCTTCGCGTATCGTCGATTTAAAACCCGAGCGCAACGGCCAGCAGGTGGCAGGGCTGGTGGTGGGGCTGCGGGTGATGAAAACCAAGCGCGGCGACAATATGGCGTTTATCACCCTGGATGACCGCTCCGGGCGTATTGAAGTGGCGATATTTTCCGATACCTTAAATGAATACCGCGATAAGCTGGTGAAAGACAGTCTACTGGTCGTCGATGGCCAGGTGAGTTTTGATGACTACAGCGGTGGCCTGAAAATGCGGGCAGACGCCGTGCATTCACTGAGTGATGTGCGCGAAGCCCAGGCCAAGGGCCTGCAATTGCAATTGCAGTCGGCGGCCCTGCCGAGCAACTTCTCCAAACAGTTGGCCAGTATTCTGGAACCCTACCGAGAAGGTAATTGCCAGGTAGTGATTGATTACTGCCGCAGTGACGCCAAAGGCCGGCTGGTGCTGGGGCAGGGTTGGAAGATCAAACCCACGGACGATTTGCTGCAGAATCTGCGCGATGTTTATGGGCGGGATAAGGTGTCTTTGCTGTATTAGTTTTGACGAGAGGGTAAACCGGATACTTTGCCGCTAGAGGCTAAAGACTAAAGACATGTGGACAAAGTGAATTCTTCCGGCTATCACTCAAAGGAAGTGTCGCTGGTATTACGGTTGTACACAATCCCCAGGGGGGAAAAAGATGATTCGACGCATTGATACGAAAAATAATGATTTCGAGGTGCCCCAAAAGTACCTGTTGCCGGGCATTGTGCTTGCCATTCTGGCCGTTACCGCATTTAGCAGCTATTACACCGTCTCGGCGGAGTCGGTCGGTGTGGTACAGCGCTTCGGGCGCTATCACGACGTGGTTGACCCCGGCTTGCATTTCAAGATCCCCTTTGGCATCGACACCATCACCCCAGTGCCCGTCAAACGGCAGCTAAAAGAAGAGTTCGGTTTCGGTACCCCCGGCGCCACTAATCCGCGGCAATTTACCTCGCCGCGTGAATGGCAGTTGGAAACCACCATGGTTACCGGCGATTTGAATACCGCGTCGGTGGAGTGGGTTATTCAGTTTCGCATCGACAATGCTTTCGATTTCCTGTTTAACGTGCGCGAACCGGGCGCGGCCCTGCGGGATATTTCGGAATCTGTGATGCGCGAAGTCATCGGCGACCGCACGGTGGACGAGGTGCTCACCATCGGGCGCCAGGATATTGAAGACAGCGCCCAGCGCAAGATGCAGGTGGTGGTGAATCTGTACCAGATGGGGTTGCGCATCGATCAGGTACAATTGAAAAATGTCAATCCCCCCAAACCTGTGCAGGCCTCTTTCGACGAAGTGAACGAAGCCCAACAGGAGCGCGAGCGTATGATCAATGTGGCGCGCGGGGAATACAACAAAGCCGTCCCCCGGGCGCGCGGTACCGCTGATCAGAAAATTCAGTCAGCGCAGGGGTTCGCTGTGCAGCGCGTCAACCAGGCGGAAGGGGACGCCGCCAGGTTTAACGCGTTGCTGAAGGTATACCTCAAAGCGCCTGAAGTCACCAAGCGACGCTTATATTTGGAAACCCTGTCCGAGGTTTTGCCGAAAGTGTCTTCCAAAGTTGTACTTGATGAACGCGCCGCGTCGGTACTGCCGCTGTTGCAACTCAACCAGCCACAGGGGAAAGCAAAATGAACAAGACAGCTTATATTCTGGTGGGGTTGTTTTTTCCTCTGTACATTATCGCCTATGAATCACTGTTCAGTGTGAATGAAGCCGAGCAGGTTATTATCACCCAGTTTGGAAAACCGGTGGGAAATATCATCTCGGAAGCCGGTCTGAAAGTGAAGGTGCCTTTTATCCAAAAGATCAATCGCATCGAGAAACGCATTCTGCTTTGGGATGGATCGGCCAATGATATGCCCACCAAAGACAAACTCTATATCACCGTCGATACCTTCGGGCGCTGGCGCATCAATGATCCACTGCAATATTTTTTGCGACTGCGGGACGAGCGCAGCGCCCAGTCGCGGCTGGAGGATATTCTGGGCAGTGAAACACGCAACGCCGTGGCCAAGCACGAACTGCTTGAAATTATCCGCACCACCAAGGGCAGGAAACCGTCAATCGATCCATTATTGGCGGAGGTGGATATCAGCAGACTCCTGCCGATACAACGTGGCCGGCGCCAGATTGAGCAGGATATTCTGGCGGCGGCTTCCGGCAAGCTGGCGGATTTCGGTATCGAATTGTTGGATATCCGTTTTAAGCGCATCAATTACAATGACAGCGTACGGAAAAAAATCTATGCCCGCATGATCAGCGAGCGCCAGCAGATTGCCGAGCGGTTTCGCTCCCAGGGGGCAGGAGAGGCCGCCAGGATTATCGGCAACAAGGAAAAGGATTTGCAGCGCATTGAATCGGAGGCCTACCGTGAAATTCAGACCATCAAAGGCGTCGCCGATGCCCAGGCGACGGAAATTTACGCCGCCGCTTACAACCAGAGTTCAGCGTCGCGGGATCTTTATGTATTCGTGAAAACGCTGGAAACCTATCAGACGATTGTCGATAACAAGACGACGCTGGTGTTGACCACCGAGAGTGAAATTTACCGGCTGTTGAACGGCATAAAAGAGGTGTCGAGCGACAAATAAGTACATTCAACATGACAGCCCAAACTGTGGGCCATTCGCGACCTTAGCGGTGCTGAATTCGCCGCAGGATGGGCTGTATATGTTATTTAGAATGAGAGGCGTGCGCCGACGGTGTAGTTTTTGTCGTTTTCGTCATTTAATCCTGCACTGACGGTAATGCCGAAGGCTTTGTTGATATGGAACACGCCGCCAACTTGAAGGGCCGTTTCATTATCTACGTCATAGTCGGTCCAGGTAATATCGGAAAAGAGTTCTACTGACTCCGCTACATTACTGCGTAAGCCGAAGCCGAGACGATAGTCCGTTTCGCTGTCATCGTTACCTTCCACGTCTATCCGTGATTGCACCAGATCAGCATAGGTATGGACGGTAGTGTTCGCGCCGACAGGTGTTTTGAAGCCCAATCCGGCACTGAGCTCACTCAAGTCAACATCAATATTGGTATTAAACACGGTAAAAGTGTCATCAGCAGCCCAATAGCCCAGGCGACCATACAAATTTTCGCTAAACGCCAATGAACCGCGCAGTTGATATCCTTTAAATTCGGCATCATCCAAATCCAACTGGTAATAACCCCCTTCAACATAGTTATAGGATGGTTCATCGGCCATTACTGTGAACGGACTCAGTACTAACATGGATGCAACCAATGATTTTTTCATAATATTTCCCTTATCAAAAAAGTGTTTGACTGTTTGTCAATGCTTAATAACAACCTGCTAACGAACGGATGTGTTGTAGCGGGGTGCATTGTTAACCGTTGCAGCTGAATTTAAACTGAACGAAATATCTTGATCTGGGAAAAAATTTTACGGTTGGTCTATTTCGATCAGGGCAACCGCTCATTCAGCGCTGGTTCAGGTTCAGTGTACCCATCGAGCGAATTGTTTTCTGGAAACGGAAGCGCTTTTTGGCAGGTAATGCCCTGGCGATCCTGGGGCCTTGCCACTCTTTCGCGGATACACTGGGTATGCGGGGTACCGAATTCGAGAAGGAAGAAACAAATCGTCCGGTTTGGTCACGCATGAACGCAGTCGCCGCCTGGCTCCTTACCTTGGGGGTAATTGCACGGTAGTAATCAATCACTATCGCTGCGATACCAAGAACCATCAGATGTTGGGGCTGGACGGGAAGTTCAAATTCACGGAGGATCTGCTGTAGAATCTGCGCGAGGTTTATGGACGGGACAAGTTCTATCTGCTTTATTAACATGGTGATCCAGCCAGACTGTCTGGAGAAACGGGCCAATAACGGTCGACGGCACCTGTGGATTAGCGTATCTTAGGCGTCATTTTTTACCCCCGAAACCATTTAAGCGCAGGGTTAATGGCTTAGTTATGAATCCGAACTACCTCGACTTTGAGCAGCCGATAGCGGAACTTGAGGGCAAGATTGAAGAGCTTCAGCTCGTAGGCAATGACAACGACCTGAACATCACTGAAGAAATAGCCAAATTGCGGGAAAAGTCCGTAAAGCTCACTGAAAACATCTACAAAAACCTCAGCCCCTGGCAGATCGTGCAGGTAGCGCGCCACCCCCATCGGCCCTATGCACTGGATTATATTCAGCGCATTGTCGAAGACTGGGATGAACTGCACGGTGACCGCCATTTTGGCGACGACAAGGCGATCGTGGCCGGTATCGGGCGCATCGACGGGCGCCCGGTGATGGTAATCGGTGAGGAAAAAGGCCGCAGTACCCATGAAAAAGTTCACCGCAATTTCGGTATGCCCAAGCCTGAAGGCTATCGCAAAGCCCTGCGTCTGATGAATATGGCGGAGCGCTTCAAGCTGCCGGTACTGACGCTGATCGACACACCCGGTGCTTATCCCGGTATCGATAGTGAAGAGCGGGGCATCAGTGAGTCCATTGCCCAAAATCTGGCAGTCATGTCGCGGCTGCGAACGCCGATTATTTGTACTGTTATCGGCGAAGGTTCCTCGGGCGGGGCGCTCGCGATCGGTGTCGGTGATCATCTGAATATGTTGCAGTACTCCACGTATTTTGTGATATCACCCGAAGGTTGCGCCAATATCATCTGGAAGACGGTCGAAAAAGCGCCGCTTGCCGCCGAAGCCATGGGGGTAACCTCCACTATTCTGAAGGAGCTGGGGATTGTGGATGAAACTATCGAAGAGCCTCTGGGTGGCGCCCATCGGGATATGGATACCATGGCGCGGCGGCTCAAAGAACGTTTGGTGGGGCAGCTCGAGACCCTGTCAGAAGTGCCTATCGATGAGTTGCTGGAAAAACGCTACCAGCGCCTGATGGGTTACGGGAATCAGTAAATAGCGGCACGGCCCGTCGCTTTAAGCCCGGGCGGTTTCCAATAGCCGATCGTACTTTTTACTTAAAATGTCGTAAAACTGCTCCCGCAGCTGCGCAATTTCCTGTCGGATAGCAGCAATCTCTTTTTCGCCGATATCCTGGCGCCCCACGTAAACCTGCTTGCGGAAGTAGGCGATTTTGGCGCTGTAGAGCCGCAGTGTTTTTTCCATCAGCTTTTCCCCCAGCATCAGCAGCCTGGACTCCGCGTCGGACATTTTTTTAAACGCCGCCACCAGCTCCTGGTTCACCTTTTCCAACTCCGCCCTGCGTGCCGCCGGCCAGCGGGCGCCGAAGCGCGTGGATTCGATCACCAGTGCCGCGTATTTAGCGAAAATGTGATTGACATTGCCGACATCCGCCGAGACCTGCTCCAACAGCTCGAGGCGCCGGTTCTCCGGGGTGGGTTCGCCAGTCCCGAAAATCGCCTTGCCCCGATTCATCGCCCAGCCGGCCACCAGTGTAATAGCCGCACCCAGTGCCACCTTTAGGGATGTGTCAATAAGAGGCCAAAAGTCCAAGGGTTCCATGTTTCTTCTCCGCTCCGATAGTCACTATTTTGACGTTTGAGAACTTTTAAGGAAAAGAAAGCAAAATAGGCTCCAACTTGCTTAAGGGGTGTGCTCGACCCTAAGGATCGCCAGACTCCCGCCGCAGCGGCTTCAATAAATACTCCAACCCGTTCACCTTGATTTGATACAACAGGGCAAGCTGCTCCCCCAGCCGCCCGCGTGGGAATCCCTCGCCGCAAAACCAGACCAGGTAGGGTTCCGGTAAGTCCGCCAGTATGCGGTCCTTAAAACGCCCGAACGGCATTCTCACACTCACCAGTTCTTTGAGCAGTTGCGGGTCAAAGGGGCGTTCCTGTTCTGTATCCACCTCCAGCTCGGTTTTGAGCTTGTCCCGGTGATCTCCCTGAATTTCTATCACCCCGTCCTTGACGCTGCCCCCGGTGCCACATATTTGTTTTAGGGATTTGGCCAGTGCCTTGAGATCGTCCGGCGCCAGGTCCACGCCGCTGACGGTGGTTACGCCCTTACCCTTGCGCCCCTTGGTTTCGCGGCGAATACGGACGATTCCATCACCTTTTTTCCGCGCTGGATCCGGCGCAGTCTCTTTGACGCGCCCGGTTTCAGTGGAATAAACCAGCCGGCTGTTTTTAGAAACATTGTCGGAAACATGGTTGGAAATATTGTTAGATAGACTGTTATTACGGTTGTCACTTCTTTTGTTACTCATAAATCAATCCGCTGCTGATGAGAAAGCTGTCACAGAGGCGTTGCTGAAAACACTTCCCCCGTTTCCAGACTACGCCTTAACCAGCTTCTGGGTCCAGAGTCCGACAACGCAAATAATTGTGCCAATGCCAAACAAAATCCGGCTGTCCAATGCCTCCATCTGCCAGAAGTGAAACAGCGGGGCCAATATCGCTGCCACAAACAACCCCACGGCAAGCACGGTATCGGCCTGTTCGGGGAATTTGATCGCGCGCTCGCAATAGGGGCAGGGAAAGGCTTTGCGATTGAGGAACCGTTTCAACAGCCCGCGTTGTCTCAGTAAGCGCTTGTCCATGGGTTCCCGGCAGTAGGGGCAGCGCAGGGGTTTTAGCACCAGTGCCATTGTCTTCACCCTGTGTTCTTTCTCGGTCATTGTGGTAGTCGCTCATTTTACCGCAGTCACAATCCTGATTCATAATTCCCCTATTCATTTTATCGATTCGTTCGCTTGCTATAGACTGGGCGGCTGTACACATAATGCGGGGCTGGGCCTCGCGATCGAGATAGGGTATGAAACAACGTTCGTTACGGGCTCGTTCGTTACGGGCCAGGCTTCACGAGGTGATTTTCGGCACCGAAACACCCATGGGGAAGCTATTTGATATCTTATTGATTTACAGTATTCTGCTCAGTGTGCTGGTGGTAATGCTGGACTCGATTACCTGGTTTGATCCGTATCACCAGTATCTCTATGCCGCTGAATGGTTTTTCACCAGTTTGTTTACCACCGAATATTTGTTGCGCATTTTTTGCTCACCTCGACCTGTCGCTTATATCCGCAGTTTTTACGGCATGGTGGATCTGCTGGCGATATTGCCCACCTATCTGGGAATTTTTATCACCAATGTCAATTATTTGTTGATCCTGCGTTTACTGCGGGTTCTGCGTATCTTTCGCATACTGAAATTGGTGCGGTATTTGAGTGAGGCCAACGTACTCATCCGGTCGATGTTGTTGTCGCGGCGCAAGATTCTGATTTTCTTCCTGTCAGTGCTGGTGTTGTCGACAATTTTCGGTTCGTTGATGTTTTTGGTCGAAGGGCCCGAAAACGGGTTTTCCAGCATACCCAAAAGTATTTACTGGACTATAGTGACGATAACGACTGTCGGTTATGGGGACATTGTGCCGCATACTGTTCCTGGTCAGATCATCTCTGCATTGGCCATGCTTACGGGCTATTCGATCATTGCCGTCCCCACCGGAATACTGACGGCTGAGTTGACCCAAGAGCTGCACCGCGAAAGACTCGGCCGTCAATGTTCCGAATGTTTTCGACCGGGCCACGATATCGATGCCTCCTACTGTAAATTTTGCGGTGCAAAACTTTAAGGGCAATGCACGAAATAGTCGACGTTAGCAACCGCGCCGCCACCACGTTATAACCCTGCTTTTTTACAGGCGTAGGTAATCTATACCCGCAATAGGCTGGTGAAAAACAACGCGCTTTTAATGAATAATTCTGATAGCTAAATGAGTGTATATGATGTCCGATTATAAATTACTGGAAGAAACAGTCGTTGATCTACAGACTCGACTCGCTTTTCAGGAGGATACCCTCCAACAGTTAAACATCACGATCGCCAAACAGGATACTGTGATTGCAGAATTGCGTGAACAGATGCGAAGTTTGGCTACTAAGTTCAAGGATCTAATGTCAGAGGTCGAACAGCAACACAGCTCTACTTATGATGATCGACCTCCCCATTACTAGATTGACTACACTGTAGCTGAGATAAATGCCCATATAGGGTAAGCAGAAACAGTTAGGAAAATTAAAACCGTGGTTGTAAGCAAACGTCTGTGGAATATTGAAACCATAATAGTTGGTCTGTCGCCTTATGAGAGATAAAACGTTGGCTAGAACTTCGGTGAAGCAAAGTGATGAAAGCTATTTCATCAACAGCGTTCTCGAGGCCGGGAATCTTGCCGTTTGGCACTGGAATATGGATAGCGGCGACATTCAGGTTGCTGGAAATTTTGCTGCAATCACTCAGGTTTCTCGAAAGGCGTTAACACACATAACCTCGCTGCTGGATCTGATCGTTCCCGATGACCGTGAGTTATTTTCCCGCGCGATAGAGGAAAGCCTGCATAGTGGAGAGGGTTTTTCCTGTGATGTGAACCTGCTCGATGATAAAAAATTCGTCGGCGATCGGAAAACACGCGGGGTATGCTTTAATGGACGGTCCTATCGGGATGGTGGTGCTGAGCGAGTTGCCTGCGGCGTGGTGGCAAAAAGGCAGGCGCCGACGCCCGAGTCAGAACCTATCGGAAAAGATCATCTTCGCGATCAAAATCACCTGCTTTATAGCATTTTGAACAATACCAATTCGGCGATTACGGCAAAGTGTGTTAAAGGCCGGTATTTGCTTGCCAACCAGGAATTTTGCCGATTGATCGGCAAGAACGAGAGCGAAATCTATGGCAAAACGGATTTAGATTTATTTGATCAACAGCGAGCGCGGGAGATACGTCAGTTCGATGCCTTGACGCTAAAGCGCAACCGACTTTTTCAACTGGAAGAGAGTATGACTTTCGGTGCTACCGATAGCACTTATCTGTCGGTGCGATTTCCCATCGGCGATAATACCGGCAAGGTACATGCGATCGGCCTGGTGGCGACGGATATCAGTAATCGAAAAAGCATTGAGCAGACCATTGAACAACAGCGCCGGGAGTTGCGGGTATTGCTCGATTCCATGCGCTCCTGTATCTGGTACCTGGACGACCAGGGTACCGTGAAAAGTTGCAATCGGCTCGCCAATCAGTGGTTCCGCGACGGTTATTCGGTGGGTAAGAATTTTTGGGAGCTTTTCATGGGTTGGGATGATCCCCCGCTGCGCCAGCGGGAAATTCTGCAGGTGGCGCGCACAGGTGTGGCACAGCTGGGGTCAGTGGAACGCTGCCAACGCGGCGACGGTCAGGAGCGTTGGTTGAACGTCGATAAGATTCCGATTAATAACAGCGCCGGCGAGATCACGGGTACGCTGCTGGTGGTAAATGATATTACGGAAAGTGTATTGAGGGAAAAAGCACTGCTGGAAAGTGAGGCTCGCTACCGGGCCTTTATCAGCAATAGCGCAGAGGCCATTTGGCGTTATGATATCGAACCGCCTGTCGATACCACACTACCGAAAGCCGAGCAGGTCAGGCAAATTACTGAGCGAGCCAGACTGGCGGAATGCAATGAAGTGATGGCGAGGATGTGCGGGTATTGCAATGCTCAGCAGGCACTGGGCCAGAGTCTTCATGGCAGCGGTTCACAATCTTATAGGCTGGATCTGGAGGTCTTCATCGACCGGCGTTACCGGTTGACGGACTGGGAGTTTGTTTGTCTCGGCCATAGAGGGGAACAATTGTACATGCAGATGTCGGCGATTGGCATTGTCGAAGAAGGCCGGTTAATGCGAGTGTGGGGTGTTACCCGAGACACGACTTTACGCAGCCGCTACCTTGCCAAGCTGGAGCATCAGGCCAACCACGATTCGCTGACACAGTTGCCCAATCGCAATTTTCTCTACCGGGAGATGGGGCGGCTGTTTTCAGTGACAGACAGCGGCGAGGCAGAGGGGCGCTGTGCGCTGTTGTTGATCGATCTGAATCGCTTCAAGGAAATCAATGATACGCTCGGCCATCATGCGGGAGACGAATTGCTGAAGCAGGTGGGGCGGCGACTCAAGGCGGAGCTGGATGAACTTCCCGGTACCGTAGTGCGCCTGGGAGGGGATGAATTTGCGGTGTTCCTGTCGAGTATCGGCAGCTACAAACAGGCAGAGGTGGTCGGTTACCGGGTGCTGTACGCGATTCGCAAAGAGTTTAATCTGGACGGATTTTACACAGAGGTCAGTGCCAGTATCGGCATTTCGATTTACCCCGATCAGGCACGCGATTTAAGCACTATGATGCGTTATGCGGACGTGGCCATGTATCGGGCCAAAAGGCAAATGCAGGGCGTGTGTATTTACAGCCCTGAAATCGATCCCCACTCACCCAAGCGGCTGGCGCTGATGGGAGATCTGGGGCGGGCGATTCGCCGTGATCAGTTAACCCTGCAATACCAGCCCAAGGTGGATTTGAAGCAGCGCCGTGTCTTCGGTGTCGAGGCACTGTTGCGCTGGAATCATCCGCGGCTTGGATTTGTGCCGCCGGGGGAGTTTATTCCGCTCGCCGAGATGACAGATTTAATTCAACCGATGACACTCTGGGTATTGGAAAACAGTATCCGCCAGTGCGCGGACTGGCAGGCTCAGGGGTTAAAGTTCAGCGTCGCGGTGAATTTGTCTGTCCGCAACTTATTGGATGAGATGATCGCCGACCAGATTGCGACGCTGTTGAACAAGTATGCGCTATTGCCGTCAGCGCTGGAGTTGGAGATTACGGAAAGTATGATTATGGTTGATCCGGTGCGGGCATTGCGGGTACTGGGGCAGCTGCATAAGCTGGGTGTGCAACTGTCGATTGACGATTTTGGCACTGGCTATTCATCATTGGCGTATTTAAAGCGGTTGCCGGTGCAGGCGCTGAAAATAGATTATTCCTTTGTGGTTAATATGCTGGAGGATGAACAAGACGCAATTATTGTGAACTCGACCATAAACTTGGCCCATAATCTCGGTCTGAAGGTGGTGGCGGAGGGCGTCGAGAGTCAGGCGATACTGGATATACTACGCGGCATGGACTGCGATCAGGCGCAGGGATACTATATTGGCCGGCCCATGACCGTGGCCGGGATCGGCGAGTGGCTGGGCCGGGGGCGCTGGTGCAACCCTATGCCAAACGCTTAAAGCGTGGCCTTTTCGCGCATTTTTATCACATCTTTCAGGCGCTGTTGCAGCAGTATCTTCTCGTGGTAATTATTCTTGCTGAGTTTTAAGGCGTTTTCCAGTTGCTGTGTCGCCTTGTCGAAAATACCGTTGAGAATGAAATACTCGGCGCGGGCCCGGTGTACTCCCAGGATATTGCCGGCCAGGCCGTGTACTTCCGCCAGCAGGTACCAGACATAATCATCGTTCGCGCGTTGGCGTGAGTAATCCTGCAGTACCTGCTCACAACGGGCGTAGTTGCCCGCCTGCATCAACAGCTCCGCATAACGGATAATCAGGGCGTGGTTATTGGGTGTCGCTTTTAGGCGTGTGCTCAGCAATTCCAGCGCCTTGGGGTAATTTTCCGCCGCCGCCTCGATATCAGCCTCAGCGATTTTGAATGCAGCCTTGTCAGGATATTTTTCCTGCAGTGGAGCCAGGGTTTTCCGCGCCCTGTCCAATTTTCCCGTTGCCGTTAACGCCAGGGCCAGTCCGTAGCGGCTGGCGTCTCGTGAAAGCGTATCGCCTTCCAACTCATTGGCAAAGCGCCTGACGCTTTCACTGGGCATATTTTCGTGTAGGAGAGCCACGCGCGCGCGCATTAAATGGAAGTCGAGGTTGTCCTGATACTGCCGTTTGGAGTATTGGGTGGCCCGGTTGCGAGAATCTGCGATACGGCTTTCTGTCACTGGGTGGGTGAGTAAAAATTCCGGTGGGCGGCGGGTGTAACGGGTAGCGCGCAGCATGCGCTCGAACATTTCCGGCATCGCTCGCGGGTCCATTTCGGCGTTGACCAGGGTCAGCATACCGATGCGGTCGGCTTCCTGCTCATTCTGACGGCTGAAACGCAGTTGTGAGTCCAGTGCCGCCGCCTGGGTCGCGGTTAGCGCCGCCAGTCCGGCGTCGCCGCCGGCCGTGGCCGCCAGTACCAGGCTCGCCAGCATCGCCGCAAGCGTTGGCAGAGTAGCGTTTTTTTGCTGTTCGAGACCGCGGGCGAAGTGTCTCTGGCTCAGGTGAGCAAGTTCGTGGGCGAGCACGGAGGCCAGTTGGTGCTCAGTCTCCGCGTACAGGAACAGGCCAGTGTGTACACCGACAACACCCCCGGGAACGGCAAAGGCATTCATTGTGGGGTTTTTGGCGACGACCAGCTCCAGACGCTGGTTCTTCAGCTGACTGCTGGGGGCCAGTTTGTCCAGTAACCCCTCAAGATAGTCGTAGAGCAAAGGATCTGAGGACGTCAGCACGCGACTGCGGTACAA
Source organism: Exilibacterium sp. (assembly GCA_037384225.1). Taxonomy (GTDB): domain Bacteria; phylum Pseudomonadota; class Gammaproteobacteria; order Pseudomonadales; family Cellvibrionaceae; genus JARROD01. The sequence goes on along the minus strand of JARROD010000092.1, from coordinate 5,010 downwards.
TCGCAGCCAGGTTTGGCCCAGTTCGTATTCCTGGGCGGGCGACACCAACGCCGAACTGGCGTCGCCCAATTCCGGGAGGTTTACATTAGCTCCCCGCACTGTAAGGGGCAATAACAGAAGGGAGCAAAGAAAAAATTTTTTAGCGCTTGCAGCAATACTGCGGATTCCGGGGTGCACGGTAAAGTCTGCTCCTGAGGGATCCTCATTTTTTAGCCTACAATCAATAGGCTAGATTTAGGCTGGATTTGAGTTTCAACAGGCTACTAAATCACTCACATAACCTTCAATAAAGGATAGGGCGCTAGCCTTCAAAGAGTGCTTAATACCTGATTACTAACTGTAAATTGCGATACTTTAGCGTGTATCAGGATAACTGCATAGTGCGGGTGAACCCCATTTCATCATAACGCGATGGAAATCCCCAGATTTGAGTGGAAAATCCAGGATTTGTTCAAATTTAGTGGAGTGTAAAGAAACGTTTATATGAGAGAACTATTTAGATGAATGATGATATATCTGTTACCCACTCGCTGGATGCTTCCGGGCTGGCTTGCCCAATGCCGCTGTTGAAAGCCAAGCAGGGGCTGAACACTCTCAATCGTGGTGAAACACTCAAAGTGATTGCCACTGACCCGGGGTCGGTGCGCGATTTTCGCGCCTTTGCACAATTGAGCGGCAATGAACTGATCAGCTTTGTCGAGAGCGACAACCATTACATCTATATATTGAAAAAGGCCTGATAGGACCCGTCATGCTGACTATTTTTCGTAACTGGATGGAGCGCTATTTCGCCGACGAGGAAGCCGTGTTGTTGGCGGTGCTGCTCACGGTGGGGACTATCGTTATTCTGACCATGGGCAATATTCTTGCGCCCATGATCGCCAGTGTAATCATTGCGTTTTTAATGCAGGGTATGGTAGAGCGGCTGAAGCAGGCTGGCGCCCCACACCTGATTGCCGTATCCGTGACCTTTTTGGTATTGGCCGGCGCCCTTGCCGCGGGTCTGCTGGTGATGTTGCCGATTTTGTGGCAACAATTGGTGAAGTTGTTTTCCGAAGTGCCGGGCATGCTCAGTGAATGGAAACAGGTTTTGCTGTTGCTGCCGGAACAGTACCCTCAGTTTTTCAGCGAGACCCAGATCGAGCAGTTGATCAGCCTGACCGGAAAGGAGTTGGGCAATATGGGGCAGAATATCCTCTCCTTTTCGGTGGCAAATTTGCCGGTGTTGGTGGGGATTCTTGTCTACCTGATACTGGTGCCGATCCTGGTGTTTTTCTTCCTCAAGGATGCCGACGCAATTCTGCAATGGCTGGGTTCGTTTCTACCCAAGCAGCGCCCGGTCATGAGCAAGATTTGGCACGAAATGAACGAACAGATCGCCAACTATGTGCGCGGTAAAGTCATCGAGATCTTTATCGTCGCCGCCGTATCTTATCTGGCCTTTACTTTGCTGAAGCTCAATTACCCACTGTTGCTGGCGATTGCTGTCGGCCTGTCGGTGGTGATTCCCTATATCGGCGCTGCGGTTGTGACAGTGCCGGTCGCCATGATAGGTTTTTTTCAATGGGGCTGGGATTCGGAATTTTTCTATTTGTTGCTGGTCTATGGGGTCATACAGGCACTCGATGGCAATGTGCTGGTACCGCTGCTGTTTTCCGAGGCGGTCAATCTACACCCGGTGGCGATTATTCTTTCGGTCCTGGTTTTTGGGGGATTGTGGGGATTTTGGGGCGTATTTTTCGCCATTCCACTGGCAACTTTGATCAAAGCCATCCACAATGCCTGGCCAACACGTGATCAGCCTTCCTGCGAACAACCGGAAAACGAGCTGCAAACGGAAAAGCATCATTCAAAAAAACAACGATCAGAAGTGGAAGTGTAGTTGTCGATGAAGTCCTCAGCCAAAAATTCAGTACTGCCCTCTATGGTTAATCCTCTGTCTCAGCGCCGGCACACAGCAGCGGGGGGGTGGACGACTTTTGTTCTGGTAGCCCTGTTTGTTTTTACCGCGGTACCGGTACCCGCCCTGGCAGGTTCCCGCGTAGATGTTATCAAAAGCGAGAACGATCAGCGTCGCTATGAATACCTGCGGCTTGAAAATCAATTGCAGGTTTTGCTGATTTCCGACCCGGAGACGGATAAGGCCGCCGCCGCGCTGGATATGTATGTAGGCAGTGGCGCTGACCCGCAAGACCGCCAGGGACTGGCGCATTTCCTGGAGCATATGCTGTTTCTGGGAACGAAAAAATACCCGCAACCCGGGGAGTATCAGGAATATATCAGCGCCCACGGTGGCACGCACAACGCGTATACGAGCCTGGAACATACTAATTATTTTTTCGATATTGAAGCGTCATACCTGGAACCGACACTGGATCGCTTTGCGCAGTTTTTTATCTCCCCCCTGTTTACGGGAAAATATGTAGACCGAGAACGTCACGCGGTTCACTCGGAGTACAAAGCGAAAATTAAGGACGATTTTCGTCGCAGCCTTGATGTGCTGCGCCAGGTGGTTAACCCCCAACACCCGCTGGCCAAATTCAGCGTCGGCAGCCTGGATACGCTTGCGGACCGGGAACAGGATCCGGTCAGAGAGGATTTACTGGCGTTTTACCGGCGCCATTACACCGCCTCACGCATGACCCTGGTGGTACTCGGCAAGGAACCGCTGTCGGCTTTGAAGGCCATGGTCAGCAGCCGTTTTTCCAAGGTCGCCGGCGCTACGGCTGGCAAAGCCCCGGAAAAACCGCAGAGCGCGCCGGCGGAGCAACCGATGTTTGCGAAGGGCTTGCTGCCGTCGAAACTGTTTATAAAGCCGGTACAGGAGATTCGCCACCTTTCCTTTAGTTTTCCCCTGCCCAGAGTGGATCTCTATTACCGCGAAAAGCCGCTGCAGTACATTGGCAATTTAGTCGGGCATGAAGGTGAAGGGAGCCTGTTGTCTCTGCTCAAGCGCAAAGGCTGGGCTGAAGGGTTGAGTGCAGGGGAAGGGCTGTCGGGTCGGGAAGGGGCTGTTTTCGACATCTCTATTTCCCTTACCCCGGAGGGGGTGAAACAGCAGGCTAAAGTCGAAGCGCTGGTCTTTAAGACTATTGAGCTGATTCAGCGCCAGGGGCTGGACCGGTGGCGCTTTGAGGAGCAGCGGCAGCTCGCGGATATCGCCTTCCGGTTTCAGGAAAAAGCCGAGCCGATGCAAACCGTCAGTGCGCTGGCTAACCGTATGCATTATTTTGAGCCCAAGGACATACTTCGCGGCAGCCACTTGTTCGCGCATTACGATAAAAAGCTGATCAAGCGGTTTTTGTCCGACCTGAGGCTGGGCAATGTGCTCATAACACTCGAGGCGCAATCGGTGGCCACCGACAGGGTGACGGATATGTATCAGACTCCCTACCGGGTGGAAAAGTTAACGCCGGCGCTGGCGGCTGTCGAGCCCGACCTGGTCGCGGAACTGGCGCTTCCGGAAAAAAACCCGTTTATTCCCCGTCGGTTGGAGCTTAAAGCCGTCGCAAACAGCATTGATACAAACACAGCCGATAAAAACACCAACGATAAAACAGTACCGGTGGCGCTGCCGCGGCAGCTTATAGCGTCGACGGGCTTTCGCGCCTATTTTAAACAGGACGATCAGTTCTCGGTGCCGCGGGGGAATCTGTTTCTGCGGGTAAAATCCCCGGCCGCGGCGCAATCGGCGGATACGGCCGCGCTGACCGAACTCTATGTGCGGATGGTGAACGACTCGCTCAACGAGTTCGCCTATCCGGCGTTATTAGCGGGATTGCAGTTCTCCGTTGACGCCAATACCCGCGGGCTCGATATCCGGGTCAGTGGATACAATGACAAGCAGAAAGTACTGCTGGAGCGTATTCTCGGTGTGGTCACCGATCCGGATTTCAACGCCGAGCGCTTTGCCAACCTGCAACAGGAAGTGATTCGGCAATGGCGCAACATCAGCAAACAGCCCCCGTACCAGCAGTTGCTGCGGGAAATGCCGGCGGCTATTTTTCAACCCTATTGGGAACGGGATAAGCTGATAGCGGCGCTTGAGAATAAAACGTTGAAAGATCTCGATCAGTTTTCCCGCAAACTGTTTGTTAATAGTGATATTGACCTACTCATCTACGGCAATTACGACCGCAAAGAAGCGCACAAACTGGCGATGCGGGTGCAAAGCGAACTGGTGCAGAGCGGCGCGGGGGAAAAATCGCCACTACCCCAGGCGAGGGTGATCAAACTACCCGAAAAAGGCAAGGGGCTCTACACGCCGGTGGAGGCGGATCACCAGGATGCCGCGGTTACTCTGTATCTGCAGGGTCGGGACGACAGTGTTGAGGATATGGCGCACATGATGGTGCTGCAGCAGGTACTGAAGGCGCCTTTCTTTCATGAATTGCGCACCGAGAAACAATTGGGCTATGTGGTGTTTGTCACTGGAATGCCCTTTAAAGAAGTGCCGGGTACTGCATTGGTAGTGCAGTCGCCGGTGGCTTCGGTACAACGGCTTATCAATGAAATTAACGGCTTTGCGAAAGGTTTCGGCAAGGAACTGCCGACGGACCTGACGCAGCACAAACAGGCGGTAATGGCGAACCTGAAGGAGCAGCCGAAAAACCAGTTTGAGCAGGCACAGCGGTATTGGGACAATATCGTGCATGACGTAAAAAGTTTCGATCGTCGTGAACAACTGGCGGCCGCAGTGGCTGGCGTTACGCAAAAATCCTTTGCCGACTACTATCAGCAGGTGATGCAGAATCCCGCCAGGCAGTGGTGGTGGGTAGCTGGAGAGTTTGATTCCGGCAAAGAGGGATTGACGCCGGTTGTCGAATTCGACACGTTTAAACCCGCGCAACCGGCATTTGTCTACCCTTAACCGGCAATGTTTTTAGACAACGTCGGTTACGAGCCGGGGATCTGGCTGACTTACGGGTAATATGTAGCTTTATTACAGCGTAAATCAAGCAGGCTTTTAAAAATAAGGCTATAAATTAAAGCTTTGTTTTGAACTTTATG
>JARROD010000091.1:11585-23101 GCA_037384225.1 Exilibacterium sp. | reverse complement strand
GATCAACGGTATTATGACCCTGTCCGGTGCCTGGCATAAGCTGCGTACGGATCCGACCTTGCGTTTTTTGGTGGTGTCTCTGTCTTTCTACGGCATGTCGACGTTTGAAGGCCCGATGATGTCGATTAAAACCGTGAACGCTCTGTCTCACGACACCGACTGGACTGTTGGACATGTCCACTCCGGTGCGTTGGGCTGGGTGGCAATGATTTCTATCGGCGCGGTTTACCATTTGTTGCCAATTCTCTATCGCCGTACACAAATGTATTCCGTAAAACTGATCAATACCCACTTTTGGCTGGCCACCAGTGGTACGGTTCTCTACATTGCCTCCATGTGGGTGAACGGGATTATGCAGGGTTTGATGTGGCGCGCATTCAACGCCGACGGCACCCTGACATACAGTTTTGCCGAAGCAGTGGAAGCCAGCTACCCGGGCTATTTTGTGCGGACCCTGGGCGGTGCCTTCTTCCTGGTCGGTATGCTGCTGATGGCTTATAACGCCTATCGAACCATATCTGAGCCGCAGAATGAAAAAACAACCGCTGCAAAACCGCAAACAGCGTAAAGGGGAGCGCGACGGTGAAAAATCACGAACTTGTTGAAAAAAATATTGGTCTGATGGTGTTGCTGATTATAGTGGCCATTAGTTTTGGCGGTCTGGTTGAAATCGTGCCGCAGTTTTTCCTCAAAGAAACCACTGAGCCGGTTGCGGGCCTGAAGCCCTGGACGGCGGTTGAACTGGAGGGACGTGACATCTACATTCGTGAAGGTTGCCACGTTTGCCACACCCAAATGGTGCGGCCGCTACGCGCCGAAGTGGAGCGTTACGGCCATTATTCCGTTGCCGGTGAATCTGTCTACGATCATCCGTTTTTATGGGGTTCCAAACGCACCGGTCCCGATCTTGCCCGGGTCGGCGCCCGCTACAGCGATGGCTGGCACAAAGCGCATTTATACAATCCGCGCAACGTGGTGCCGGAATCGAATATGCCGGCTTTCCCGTGGTTGTTTGATAATTACCTGGACGGTAGTCACACGGGCGCGAAAATGGCGGCGCTGCGATCTGTCGGCGTGCCTTACACCGATGCAGACATAGCCGGTGCGGAAGACGCGGTCAAAGGCGTAACCGAAGTAGACGCCCTGGTGGCCTACCTACAGCAGTTGGGCACTTTGTTGCACCACAAGCGTTAACAAAGACACCCTAACAACACAACAGGTATCGAGACAATGGATATCAACACTCTGCGCGGTCTCTCCACCCTCCTGGTGATGATTGCCTTTATCGGCGTATGCTGGTGGGCGTTTTCACCCCGAAGAAAACAGCGATTTAAAGAGGCGGCAAACTTACCCTTTGCCGAGGGTGAGGAAGTAACTACAGTGGATGAGCAAAGGCGGGATTGAATATGAGCACATTTTGGAGCCTATGGGTTATTGGTCTGACTATCACCAATTTAATTTTGGTATTTTGGGTGCTGATGGGCAACCGCAAGGTGGCGATCAGCGATGCAGACGACCCTGAAAACAAGACCACAGGCCACGTGTATGATGGCATTGAAGAGTATGACAACCCCCTCCCGAAATGGTGGTTTCAGCTATTTTTGGGCACCATCGTGTTTACGGTGATTTACCTGATTCTCTACCCGGGACTGGGCAATTGGAAAGGCGTCATTGGCTGGACTCAAGTCAACCAGCTCGATCGTGAACAGGAACAGGCGGAGCAAAACTACCAGGAAGCTTTCGGTGCCTATACCAATATGCCCATAGAGGAGGTGGCGCTTGAACCCAGAGCCGTCAAAATGGGCCTGCGTCTGTTCGCCAACAACTGCGCGGTTTGTCACGGTGCTGACGGCGGCGGCAACTTTGGTTTTCCGAACCTCACTGATAGCGCCTGGCTTTACGGTGGAACCCCGGAGAAGATAAAAGAGACCATCACTCACGGTCGCAATGGACAGATGCCACCCTGGGGAGATGTGATTGGAGAGGAGAATGTCAATAACGTTGCAGAGCACGTTCTGGCTTTATCCGATCGACAGCACGACGCTGAACGGGCTGCCAAGGGAGCGAAGGTCTTCAGTCAAAACTGTGTTGTCTGCCACGGTGCTGACGGTCGCGGCAATCAGATGCTGGGGGCGCCGAACCTGACCGACAACATCTGGTTATACGGCGACAGTCCGGAAGAAATTCGCCAGACGATTCGGGCGGGTCGCTTCGGCGCCATGCCGGCGCAGAAAGACAAGCTGAAAGACGAAAAGATCCACTTGTTGGCGGCTTATGTCTACAGCCTTTCTCTGGAGCAAGACTAGTGCCCTGCCCCGCCATTAAACGCCCAATCAGCGTTGCCGTGGGCTTTCACAGCAAGGCGCCGTGCGCCGCGAATGGCCCAGCCCTTTGCAAGCAGGGCAACGCCGCTATGGGAGCCCACGGCAGGTCATCAGGCGTGTCGCGGATTGATCCTGAGCAGTTTTAACGCGAGCCGTTAGCGGGTGTGTTTAACAAAAATCTGAGGTACTGGCGTGAACGAAAATATTCCTGCTATTGAACTCGCCGCTAAAACGAACGTTAAAAAAACGAAGGAGACTAATGGCGCGGATAAAGAATCCACCAAGGATAAAATTCGCTACGTAAACCTTTACGAAGCCGAAGAAAAAATCTACACCCGCAAAATTACGGGCTTTTATCAAAAGCTACGACGTTACACCGGGCTGCCGTTAATCGCCGCTTATTTATTGATGCCGTGGCTGGTTATCGAAGGTCGCCCGGCAATGTTGTTCGATTTGCCGGAAAGAAAATTCCACATACTGTGGATGACATTCTGGCCCCAAGACGGCATGCTGTTGGCGTGGATACTGATTATAGCCGCCTTTGCCCTGTTTACAGTGACGGTTCTGGTGGGGCGGGTATGGTGTGGGTTCACGTGTCCGCAAACCGTGTGGACGCTGATGTTCATGTCCATTGAATATTTTTGCGAAGGGGACAGAAACAAACGCATTAAACTCGACCGCCAGCCCTGGAACCTGGAAAAATGGGTGCGCAAGGGCAGTAAGCATACACTGTGGGTTGTGATTGCCTTTATCACAGGCGTGACCTTTATCGGTTATTTTACACCGATAAGGGAGTTACTGTTGGGCCTGTTTGTACCGCACCGCGATCCGGAAACGGGTTTTGTCACTTTCAACGTTCACTACGCCGCCGCCTTCTGGACCTTCTTCTTTACCGGGATGACCTACCTCAACGCCGGTTGGATGCGTGAGCAGGTGTGCAAGTATATGTGTCCCTATGCGCGATTTCAGTCGGTGATGTACGATCAGGACACCCTGGCGGTTCACTACGATGCGCAGCGGGGTGAAAAACGCGGCCCGCGCAAACCCAGGGATGACTATAAAGCTAAGGGGTTAGGCGATTGTATCGATTGCTCCTGGTGTGTGCAGGTCTGCCCCGTGGACATCGATATTCGCGACGGTTTGCAATATGAGTGTATTAACTGTGGTCTGTGTGTGGACGCCTGCAATGCAGTGATGGACAAAATGCATTACCCGCGCGGATTGATTCGCTTTACCTCTGAGCACTCGCTGGACAGTGGCGAGAATCATTTTGTCAGACCGCGCCTGTTTGGTTATTCGCTGCTGTTACTCGCCATGGTGAGTGTCTTTGTTTACACGGTTTCCACTCGAACGCCGATCTCCGTTGATGTTATCCGCGACCGCGGCGCCCGTCTGTACCGGGTCACCGGTGGTGAGGTGCAAAACGTCTATACGGTTAAAATCAATAATATGGACCGCAATCCCCACCGCTATCACATTGAGGTGGAGGGGGATTACGACTATCGTCTGCGCGGCAACAAGTCGGTGTACCTGGAGGAGGGCGAGATCTTTACCCTGCCGATACGGGTTTCCGTGACAACCGAGGCGTTGCGGGCATCAAAAAATGATATTGTTGTAAAAGTGACTGCTGAGGATGATGCAAAAATTACAGCGCAGCAGGAAAGCCGTTTTATCGGACCTAAAAAATGACGGACGAAGCCCTGAAACCCTGGTATAGAGAGTCTTGGTCGTGGTTTGTATTGGCACCGCTGATAGTGGTGGTGGTGGTTTCCTCGATAACAGCGACCATAGCCTACCACTACTCAGACGATGTGGTGACCGACAACTACTACAAGGAAGGGCGCATGATCAACCAGCGCCTGGAGCAGGATAAGCGGGCACTGGAGCTGGGGTTGTCCGGTGAATTGCGCTTCGATCGGAAGGTGGGGGAGGTTTTTCTGTCCTTGAGTATTGACCCCCGCTACCAGAACCGGCTGCCGCAAAAATTGCTGGCCTTGCTCAACCACCCCACCAGTGCCGAACGCGACCGGCAACTGGTGCTTACTGAAATCGCGCCCGGCCGTTACCGCGCCGACCTGGACGGCCGCCTCGACTACAAATGGTATGTTATTTTAATACCGACCCTAGATCGGAAAAAACACAATCAGACCGAGTGGCGTTTGACCGGAGAGATAGATCTGCGACAGCAGTCGCGGCTGTCTTTCAACCGTTCTTGACGGCACTGGCATGGGTGCTCAATCATCAGTGGCAGTGAGTTGCGCAGAGGCGTCGCGGGCCTGCTATCACTGCGGCTTGCCAGTGCCTCCGGGAGCGGACTTTCAACTGTCGGTGCAAGGCTGTGAGCAATCGTTTTGCTGTCCCGGCTGCCAGGCTGTGGCCAGTGCCATTATTGACGGCGGGCTGAGTGGATTCTATCGCTACCGAACCCAACTCAACGAGCGTCCGGCACCAGCAGCGCGAGATTACAGCGTTTACGATTCCCCGCAAGTTCAGCGTGATTTCGTCACGGCTGTGGACGGTGATTGCAACCGGGCACAGCTGTTGCTCGAAGGCATCAGTTGTGCCGCCTGTGTCTGGCTGATTGAGCATCATTTGGGCAAACTCGACGGTGTCGAGCGCGTCACTGTCAATGCCAATACGCGCCGCTGCAGCCTCCAGTGGCGACCCGCGCAACAATCCCTGAGCGGTTTGATGGCAGCCTTGGAAGCGATTGGTTACCGGCCTGTGCCGGCCACTGACCAGAGCCGGCAGGCCCTGCTTCAGCGCGAAAGCCGCCAGGCGTTAATGCGCCTGGGCGTGGCGGGCATCGGTATGATGCAGGTGGGTATGGTGGCTATTGCCCTCTACGCCGGGGCGCTGCAAGGCATCAGTGAAAACTGGCAGATGTTTTTGCGCTGGATCAGTCTATTGATCGCCACTCCGGTGGTTTTCTACAGCGCACAGCCGTTTTTTCAGGGCGCTTACCGGGTGTTAAAAAGTGCCCATTTGTCCATGGATGTCCCGGTGGCCACCGCCATTGGCCTGGCTTATGGGGCCAGCTGTTGGGCCACCTTGCGCGGCAGCGGCGAAGTGTATTTCGACTCTGTCTCCATGTTCACGTTTTTTCTGTTGCTGGGGCGCTATCTGGAAATGCACGCCCGCCACGCCAATGGTCTGGAGTCCGCAAGCCTGGCCCGGTTATTGCCGTTGACGGTGTGCAAGGTTGAGCGCGGGCGGGTCGAGCATAGTGAACATATTCCCCTGAAAGCGCTGAAGCCGGGACACTGGATACGGGTCAACGCCGGTGAAACCATTCCCTGTGACGGCCGGGTGCAGGAAGGCCACGGCGGTGTTGTGGAAGCGCTGCTGACAGGGGAGGCCGACGCCATCGAAAAACGCACCGGCGACTTGGTAGTGGCGGGCTCTGTGAACCAGGAGGGAAGTCTGCTGGTGGAGGTCACCGCGGTCGGAGGTGAAACCCGGCTGTCGACCATCGAGCGATTAGTGGAGCAGGCACAAGCGGAAAAACCGCGCCAGGTGGCCATAGCGGATCGGCTGGCGGGTTATTTTGTCGGTATTGTCTTGCTGATCACCCTAGTGGTGGCGCTGTTGTGGTGGCACTGGGCCGCAGAGAAAGCGTTGTGGGTAAGCCTTTCGGTGCTAGTGGTGACTTGCCCCTGCGCGTTGTCATTGGCGACGCCGGCGGCACTGACAGCGGCGTTGACACACTTGCGTCGCCTGGGTTTACTGGTCACGCGGGGGCATGTCATAGAGGGGTTGGAAAAGGTCACGCGAGTCATTTTTGATAAGACTGGTACCTTGACGCTGGGGCAGCCCCGGGTCGAGGACGTGGTGCTTTGCGGGGATCTCGAACGGGACTATTGTGTGGCGGTGGCGGCGGCCCTGGAAGCGGGCTCCAGCCACCCGATCGCCGAAGCCTTCGCCGAGTTTCGCGGTCGTGTTTATGCGGCGGACCTGCACAGCGAGACTTCCGCGGGGGTAGAAGGGCGGGTTGGCAACGAACGCTTTCGTCTCGGCACCACCGCTTATGCAATGGCCCTGTGTCGGCAGCAGACGGCGCCAATTGTTTGTGACCGTCGAAACGGGATTGAAGGCGCTGCGCCGGCCCCGGGGCAGTGGCTTTTGTTGGCCAATAGCCGCGGTCCCCAGGCCTGGATCCAGTTGCGCGACCGGCTGCGGCCGGAGGCAAGCGCGGCGGTACGGGCATTAATTGGACGGGGAATCGACGTCGAACTGCTTAGTGGTGATCACTCCTCCAATGTAAAAGCCGTGGCTGCCGCGCTTGGCATCGAAGACTATCACAGTGGTGTGAGTCCGGCGCAGAAGCTGGCACATATCCGCCGGCGTCAGGCACAGGGGGACATAGTGCTGATGGTGGGCGACGGCATCAACGATATCCCGGTGCTGGGTGGGGCGGATATATCGGTGGCCATGGGGGCGGCGACGGATTTGGCGCAGAGCCGGGCCGACAGTATTTTGCTGCATGGCGATTTGCGGGTATTGGCGCAGGCGCTGCAATTTTCCCGGCGCACGCGGCGGGTGATCCGCCAGAATCTAAGCTGGGCGCTGTTGTACAATGGTGTCGCTTTGCCGTTGGCCGCGGCGGGTTGGGTACCGCCTTACGCGGCAGCCATCGGTATGTCATTGAGTTCCCTGGTGGTGGTCGTCAATGCTTTGCGGTTGGGGAAAAAAGCGCAAGATCCAGTGGCGAGTAAGAGATAACTTGGAATGCAAAGTCTGTATATTTTAATTCCCATTGCACTGGTTTTTGTCGCCGTTGCAATCAAAATATTGTTCTGGGCCATAAAATCCGGGCAGTACGAAGATCTTGATACGGAAGCCCACAGAATTTTGTTCGACGAGGACGAATCAAATCCGGGCGGCGATAAAAATGATTGATACCGCTATTGTTGCAAACTCCCCAGCGAATGCTTTGGGTATATCAGTTAGACGGATTATTAAATGGAAAACCTGCTCGCTTACACCACCGCGTTTGGTTTGGGTTTTTTCGGGGGTGCACACTGTATCGGTATGTGTGGTGGCATTATGGGGGCACTGTCATTCGCTGTACCTGAAGCGAGCCGCGGCGCGCGTCTTGCGCTGTTGTTGAGTTATAACCTCGGGCGTATCACTACCTACACGTTAATGGGGGCTCTGCTTGGCGCCCTGGGAGGCGTGGTGAGCGGCGGGCACGGGATGAGTGTGTTACGGTTGTTGGCTGGCGTGCTGCTTATCTGCATGGGTTTTTATCTCGCCGATTGGTGGCGGGGGCTTTCCTATCTGGAGCGTGCCGGACACTCACTCTGGCGCCATCTGCAACCGCTGGGACAGAGGCTGATGCCTGTTACCTCGGCACCCCGGGCCTTGCTGTTGGGGGCGGTTTGGGGTTGGTTGCCCTGCGGACTCGTCTACAGCGCGCTTGCCTATGCCACCGCCACTGCCACCCCCTTCGAGGCGGGGGCCACCATGCTCGCCTTCGGGCTGGGGACCTTGCCGGCCGTTCTCGCCAGTGGTATTTTCGCCCAGCGGCTTAAGTCGGTTATTCAGCGTCGTCAACTGCGGACGCTGTTTGCACTGGCTATTATCGGCTTTGGTGTCTGGACGATCGCCGCCGCCGGATTCCATTTCGGCCACGGCGGTGACGCGGAGACAGAGCCTGGTTCCCCACATCACCATCACTCAGGTTCTTCTGAAAAATAAAAGCGGTTCACGCTTTGCGGTGCAACTATTTTTATCGCCAAGGCTATTACAAGAATATACCCAAAGCGTTTGAGATTTGGGTATAGCGCGAAAACACAAAATTGATTGTGGGAAAAAACAGTTCAGGTGCAGTTCAGTTTATAGATTATAAGATAGCGGCTACATACAGAGATCTGGACAGGCAAGGGGTTCGCTATGAAAAAGTTACTGATTGCATTGTTTGCACTGGTTATGGCAGCAGGCGCCTACGCGCACGGTGGGGGAGACCATTATCAGGGACACGATAGGCGGGGCCACAAAGAGCATCATATCGACCACCACCGCCATGGTAACCATCACCGTTTTCGCGATTTTCAGCACCGGGATCGCCACTGGGATCACCACCGTGGTAATCGCTGGAGATATGGCCATCGCAATGGATTTTTCTGGGATTACGGGAGCCACCAATGGAGAAGCAACCGGCACGGATTTCGGGGATTTCGCGGTCACCGCCACAGTCGAGACTGCATTCACAGGGGATGGCACTGATCACTCAACTCCGCAGCTGACTGCAAAATGGTCATTCACGGAACTTTACCACCATTTTGCAGCTTTGGTTGAAGCTGTAATCGATTGTACTTTAGACTGTGATATACCCAAAGCATACCAATAGCTATGAGTTAGGCACTAGGGGTATATTGCCATAGGTGTAGAAGAAGTCTGTTGTTCAACTAGTCGTTCCGATGTAGCTATTGAAGTGTAGATATCGGGTGTAGTTAACTGATGTTGTAAGTAGAGAGCACTACAGAGCAGGAGGCACTATGACAGAGCAAGTTCCCCGTGATCCCCTGATGGAGGTGGATCGGGCATTGGAGATTATGGACAAAATCTCACTGTTTGGAGGCTTGTCCGAACTGCAGCTTTACACCGTTTTTAAACACCTAAAGAAGGTCAGCTATAAAGCGCAACAAATTATCTTTAAACAGGGTGATAAGCCATCGTATATTTACATAGTCCTCTCCGGCGCCGTGCGCTTGGTATTTGATTACGCCCACCACCCGCTGTCGAAAATCGAGTTTTTGCCCGGGGCCTGCTTCGGGGAAACCTCGTTGATCGGTATCCAGGCTCACTCCGCCACCACGGTGGCGGTAGTCGATTCCGAGTTGATGGTGCTGTCCAAAGAGTCGTTGATGTCAATTTTTGACACGGATAAGGAACTGTTCGGACTGCTGGTATTGAATATTGCCCGCGAGGCCAGCCGACGCCTGCACCGGACCGATGAACTGTTGCAGCGCTGTCTGCAACATCCGGCGCTGGAGCAGGTTACCCCGGAATTGTTGGACGACGTTGCGCCCGATGTACTGGTTCCGGAGGTGCACACCTCTCACATGTCGACGCACACGCCTGATCGCAGATAGATTCCCTAAAAAGGTTTCTGTGTAAAGCCGTTGCTCTATTAGAAAAAAATAGTCTTAACAAACAATGAATAACCGATTTTTGTAAAACGCAGTCGACTATAATTTGTTGTATAACATCCTTAAGAGGAGTTAGTATGATGAGACTATCTCCAGCAGTTGAGTCATTTTTATCTCAAAGTCACGTGCCATTCGATGTGCTTGAGCACCCGCACTCCACTACCTCAATGCAGACCGCTCACAGCGCCCATGTGACACCGTCACAACTGGCTAAAGCGGTAATTGTCAAAGATCAGGACCGCTATTTGATGTGTGTGTTGCCGGCTTCTCATATTTTGGTGATGAACTGGATTGATCGCGATTACAACGGCCATTACCGGCTGGCAACCGAGGATGAGTTGAGAACGTTGTTTCCCGATTGCGAAACCGGCGCGGTGCCTCCCCTGGGGCAGGCTTATGGATTGAAAGTAGTGTGGGATAACTCGCTGCGACACGCCGATGAAATCTATTTTGAAGCCGGTGACCACCGGCATCTGATTCATATCGGCCACGACCAGTTTATCACCTTGATGGAGAGCTCGGATCACGCCACCATCGGGTGTACGCCTGAAACCATTGAGTATTATCAGCATATGCACTGACGCCGTGGAGGCAACAGATAGTCCCGCTGCCTGACAGCGACAGGCGGCGGTGATCACGCGTTATTGGTTGCGGTTCTACTTCATTAGCTTTTCAAAATTAGTTACTTCTGCCCGTTATTTAGTTTCTGGCCTCGTTCGTCTTTTCGTCCATTACGTTTCGTCCATTAATAGGTGCCAATCGATCCGGTCAGAGAGACTGCTTCTCCTCTGACCTAACATCGGGCGAAACGATGAACGAGGCCTATCTTCTTCTGACAGTCTCATCCGTATTTTGCCATCTTGTCAAAAAAGTGTGCCTAAACCCCAAACGTTTTGGGTATAGGGTCGGGCTGGTTTATGTATCTCTGAACCCAGAGTTATACTGCAGCCATTGGGAAGTGAAAGCAGCGCACAGGGGTGGGAGGATTTATGCGCCGACGACATGGCGCGAATTTTCCGGGCAAGCCAGGTCGGCACCTCCAAAATGATGAATTAAACGGCTCGTGGAAAACGCTGAAATGTTGAGAACTTTATTCGCCGCCCGGTGGTTTGTTTTTTGGCTGCTGGCGGTTTGGCACTCCGGGGCCCACCCGGCTCAAAACATCGAAATTACCGGTGTGAATAAAGCGGTTGAGGAAAATCTGCGGCTGCATCTCTCGCGCCTGGAGACATTGCCCCTGGAGGATAAAGAACGCTTGCAGAAGCGCTTGCAGCGGCCGGTAACTCAAGCCTTGCAGGCGCTGGGGTATTATAATGCCACCGTGGAATATCAACACGACGAGGGTGAATTGACTCTGCGTATTACTCCCGGTGAGGTTGTCACCTGGGGGGATGTGGAGATACGCATTGTCGACGGAGGTGATCTCACGGACTCCGAGTTCGCCGAGTTTATATCCCGGCATCCGTTTGCGCCGGGCACGCCGATCAACCATGGTGTCTATGAGAATTTTAAGCGCGAATTTTTATCCCTGGCACAAAGAAACGGTTATATCGACGCCACCCTGATTCAACACCGGCTGCGCATCGACCTGTCCCGGCTCCGGGCCGATGTTTCCCTGCTGCTGTCCAGCGGTGAACGCTATCGGATCGCCGCCATCGATTATACCGGCAGTGATCTATCCCCACAGTTGTTGCAAAAGATGGTAAAACTGTCGCCTGGGGATGACTACACCGTGGATAAAATCGGGCAGGCTTACAACCTGCTGTTGAACAGCGGTTATTTTTCTTCTGTGGATATTGACACACAACCGCAGCCCCCCAACCAGGTAAAACTTGATATTGAGTTAAAAGATGCACCTTCCTACCGCTACTCCACCGGCGCCGGGTTTGGTACGGACACCGGGCCGCGCCTGAGCTTCAGTTGGCAGCGACCACGGGTAAACCGCCGCGGCGACAGTGTGGAGGTCAACCTGGAAGCGTCGGGGATAAGCAAAGAACTTTCGCTACAGTACCGGATACCCTGGCACAACCCGCTGGAA
>JARROD010000091.1:0-11566 GCA_037384225.1 Exilibacterium sp. | reverse complement strand
GTCCTGGCAGAGCGGCTACCAGCAAAAAAACATGAGGATACCAAAACTGACATACTTACCACGGGTCTGGCCTACCACAATCTGGAGTCGGAAAAGTGGCAATACAGTTACCACCTGAATCTGGAACAGGAAAAATTCCGTCAGGGATTGGAACCGGAACAGACCGTAACCTACCTGGTCCCGAGCAGCAACTGGACGCGTACGCAGGCCAACGGGGAGGCTTCAGAGCCCCATTATTGGGGATATAAACTCTGGTTCGGCGTTCAGGCAAGCAGCACCGCCATAGGGTCGGATACGGATTTTGTGCGCTTCTCCGGCGGGCTGCGTTACCTCAACCAATGGTCCGAAAATAATCAGTTTATCGCCCGGATGGAAGGCGGTGCTATTTTCAGCGGCGATTTTCTCCAGGTGCCGTCTTCGAGGCGTTTTTTCACTGGCGGAGATCAAACTGTAAGGGGGTTTGATTTTGAAACCCTGTCGCCGCAGGACAGTGCCGGTGAATTGATCGGTGGGCAGTATCTGAATGTTGCCAGCCTGGAATACCGTCGTCGCTGGCTGCCCTCCTGGCAGTGGGCACTGTTTACCGACAGCGGTAGGGCTTACAGTCACGGTGACGAGCCGTTTCACTCAAGCGTGGGAATCGGTCTGCGTTGGCTTTCGCCCATCGGCGTGGTGGCTTTGGACATTGCCCAGCCGCTGGCCCGCGATCGCGGTGACTCGCCGCGTTTGCATATTTATATGGGACTGCCTTTGTAATCGGTTGGTTTTCGTCATGCGTTAAGAGGACGCTTTGAAAACGCTGCTAAAAAATCTACTCAAGGCGCTTATCCTGGTCGCCCTGTTGATTCACCTTATCGCTTACGGCGCGTTACATTCTGCGGCTGTCAATCGCTATTGGCTCGACCGGCTTGGACAATGGATTCCCGAGCTGAACGTGACACCGGTGTCGGGCAATCTGATAGAGGGATTGCGGTTCAATCTCGAATACCGAAACAGTGCAACCCGCGTGAGGCTCACCGATGCGGAGCTTAACATTGTACCGAGCTGCTTGTGGCGCCTGACAATTTGTGTGAAACGGGTGTCGGCGCGGGCCCTGGAGATAGCCACCTCGGCATCGCAGCGGGCGCCGGTTGACGCCGACAAACCGGTGCGCCTGGCGGCGGTGGAACTGCCGCTACCGCTCTCTGTCAGCCAGCTGCGATTACAGTCGTTGACTGTGATCCACGCGCAACAGGAACGTCTGTCTCTGCGCGACCTCACGCTCAAAGGCCGTTGGCAAGGCCACCGTATCGGTGTGACGCAAGCGGCTTTCGATCACCTGTGGTGCCGGGGCGGCCGGCTCCGGGGAGAGATTCAACTGCGGGAATTTTATCCGCTGCGGGCCCGTTTGGACTGTGATACCCAATCCCCCTTAGGTGGGATAGCCGCCACCCTCGGCGGCGATTTGGAAAAACTTGTTATCGGTCTGGAGACCCGTGGTACCTGGTCAGTGGGAGGGGATCTGGCGGTGTCTACACTGGCCCCGCAATTGCCCCTCGCCGCCAATCTCAAATTGCGCAAAGCCGTGACGTTGGGCGATCGGCAATGGCAGCTTCAGAATGCCGAACTGGGCCTGAAAGGCAGGCTTCAGGCGCTGGAAACAGATCTCGACGTGCGTTTTACCAGCCCGTTCTGGGTCGGAGACAACGATCTGCAGTTGCAGGGCAGGCTGAACTGGTCAAACTCTTTTGACCGTATCGAAATGCAATTGCAAACATTGCGGGGCACCGTGCTGCAAAGTCCGCTGAGTGGTCGGGGCAACATAGTCTGGCAACAGCAGCGTCTGATTGTTCAGGATTTGCAGTTGCACCAGGGCGCAAACTCGCTACACGCCAGCGGCAGTCTGAGCGCCGACGCCGGGTCTGCTGTGGAGGCATTGCTCGATTTTTCCGACACACAGCAGTTGTGGCCGTCGTTGCGGGGCGCATTGAGCGGCCGGGTGACCCTTAGGGGTGACCCGCGCCGTCCCGATATCGATGCACGGCTGGAGGCGCGCGATTTTCAGTACCGGCAGGGCGTTGACCGGGATATCCGCTTCGCTTTCGGCGAGATCCTGTTGCGGCTGGAACAACTCGGTCAACAGCGTAGTGAACTCGATTTTGACGTGAAAAAACTGGCCTTGCAAACGCGGCCCCTGGGCGACCTGATGGGCAGTGCAAGCGGCACGGCCGCCACCCATCAGGTGCGGATCAACTGGCTCCATCCCCAGGGTTACAGCAGCCGCATTAGCTGCCGGGGGGAACTGGCGGCCGGGATTTGGCGGGGCCAGTGCCCGTCTTTTTCCAGCCAGTTTGCCGGGCGTTCCTGGCGCCTGCGGGAAAGCATCGGGCTGGGCTACGACAGTGTCAAGCAAGTGGCGAAAATAGAGCCTTTTTGTTTCGAAAGCGACGCCATTGCTCTGTGTAGCCACGACTCCGTCTCGGTGGCGGAAAATACCGTTAAAGGCCTGTCTATGAGCGGCTCGAATCTGCCCTGGAAACTGTTTTCCGATTGGCTGCCGGATTCCATTGAGACGCGGGGAACCTGGGGTTTTACCCTGCTCGGGGGAATCGTCGACGGCAGGCCCGTGGGGGATGCCAGAATCGGCAGTCTGGACACGCGGCTAGACTGGCGCTCCGGGCAACGGCGTCTGGCTATTGCCCTGTCGCGTCTCGAGGGGAGTCTGCACCTGGAAAAACAACGCGCTGTCCTGAACTGGCTCGGTGATGCTGGCGATTATGGCCGCGCCAACGGCGACCTGAAGCTGGAACAGGATGTGGTCGACGCAGTTTTCGACATCGAAAACACACAGCTTTCGCTGCTGGAACCCTTTATCAAGGCGTCGCCGGTGCAATCTCTCAGTGGTCTTATCAATGCCAAGGTGAGTCTCAAAGGCGCACGGGACCAGCCACAATTAAACGGTAGCCTTGAGGTCACCCAAGCCCGCGCCGAGTTGGAAGACCTGCCACTGCCGTTTGAAGATATCGAAATGAAGGTTCAGTTCGATGACCGTGCCGCTGAGCTGGAGGGGCATTTCAACGTTGCGTCTGCACCGGGGACTTTGAAAGGTAATCTGTCCCGCAACGGTCAAGACTGGGGAGGGGAATTGTTTTTCAATGCCGAGCGATTGCAGTTGCGGCCCGATGCAAACTCAGACATTACCCTGTCGCCGTCGCTGAAGTTGTCGCTGACGCCCAGGAAGATGCAACTCGGGGGCAAAGTCGAGGTGCCGAGCGCACGGATAAAATTAAAACAGTTACCGGCACAGGCGCTGAGTCCATCACCGGACACCGTCATTCTGGGGCGGGAACGCGAATCGACCCGTGGGCCGGAATTGGTCAGTAATATCACCGTAAACCTGGGTGACGATGTCGTGTTTCGGGGTTTTGGCCTGGACACAAAACTGACCGGGCATTTGGCTGTCAGGCAGAGTGCGGTCGAGGGGTTGCGGGCCAAGGGTGTCGTGCGCCTGCGGCAGGGACGCTATCGCGCCTACGGGCAGGCGCTGGCGATTCAACACGGGGACCTGATTTTTGTCGGCGACATCGACAATCCACAACTGCGGGTGGAAGCCGTGCGGGAAATGGACAGCGACACGACCGTGGTCGGGTTGCGGGCCACAGGGCCGGCCCGCAATCCGACCATCAGTCTCTTTTCGCAACCGGAGATGGCGCAACAGGCAAAGCTTCACTATTTGCTTACCGGTCAGCCACCGGGGGTGACTGTGAGCCAAGATTCCAATTACCTGGCCGCCCAGGCGGCCCTTTCCCTGGGATTGAATACCAGCGATACCGTTATCGATAAAACCGCCCGCGCCCTGGGTATAGACAACTTCAGAGTGACGACGGAAAGCGGCGACGCCGGTCCGACAATGCAGTTGAGCGGTTACCTGTCTCCGAAGGTGTTGGTTCGCTACGGCTTCGGTGTTTTTGATGCTGCCAATTCGCTGACGCTGCGATACAAAGTGGGGCGCAATCTCTATATCGAAGCCGCCAGCGGACAATTCAACTCCCTGGATATACTGTGGTTTTTTGAGCCCCGGGAGGCTTCCGCGGAGTGAGGCTTCCCATAACGTCCACCGGAAATTAACTCTTATTTGATCAGGCGCAATAAGGAATTTTTTCTATGCGTCAAAGTATGACTTGTGCCCCCCTTCTACAGTCGCATTCGCGAAAACCCGGAGCAAACCTTGAGGAAAATACGGCCATGTACAGCAATCGAAACACGAGATCTAGCGAACGGTGCAACCGGCGTTTGCAGGGGTGCGCCCGCGCTCTGATAGTGGCCGCCGGTGCAGTGGCGGTAGTCGCTTGCGCGCCGATGCCGCCCAGACCATCAGTGGTAAAACGCCCGGCGGTGGTATCTGCACCGCCGTCCACCGAAGTTGTCTTCTACCCGACCCAGGGGCAGAGTCCGCAGCAGCAGGAACGGGACCGCTACGAGTGCTATCTGTGGGCAGTCAAACAGACGGGGTTTGACCCTAGCTCACCCCGGCTGTTACCCCATCAACGGATTCAGGTTGTACCGGCTTCGCCCCCGGGACAGGATACCGCGGTCGGTGCAGTGATGGGTGCGGCGATCGGAGCGGCTACGGCGCGGCCGCATGAGACGACCGAGGGTGCGGTCGTGGGGGCGATTACCGGTGCGGTGATCGGTGCCGCCTCGGATACTGCAAAGCAGACTGAAGCTGAGCGCCGGCAGGAATACTACGACCAACTCGAAGCACAGCGCCTGGCAGGTGTCGAGCAACAGGCGCAGAAATACCGGCGCGCAATGTCTGCGTGCCTCGAGGGGCACGGTTATTCCGTCGAATGAGGCGACTGCTCCTTAGCGTGATGAGATGCGGATGGATGAACACATGAATGAGCGAGAACTGACTTATGAGCACCAATAAACTTTTCAATGCCGGTGTGGCGCTGGCAATTGTGTTGCTGAGTAATAGTCCTTTGACGTGGACGCAGCCCGGGGGCAGGGACGACCATCGCGGTTCTCAAAGTAAACCGGTCCACGGAAAAACGCCGGGACCGGCGCACCGCCAGGACCGTGTTTTTGATCGGCGCCACAGCCACAACCGCTACTACCCACGTCGCGGACACCTGGTTAACAGGCTCCCACACAGCTACCGCGTGTTTCCCCATAGTGGTGTAAAATATTATTTTAGCGGCGGTGTCTGGTATCGTCCGTCCGGATCGCGGTTTTCCGTTGTTGTGCCTCCAGCGGGCTTGGTGATTTCATCCCTGCCGCCTTACTACACCACCCTCTGGTTCGGCGGCTTTCCCTATTACTATGCCGCCGGTGTGTACTATGTCTGGAACCCCAGTAGGTCAGGGTATGTGGTCACTGAAGCACCGAGCGAAGCGGCTGCGGCGGATGCAGCGGAACCCGATGAGCTGTTTATCTATCCGATGCAGGACCAGAGCGAGCAGCAGCAAGCTTCAGACCGCTATGCCTGCCACCAGTGGGCCTCCGGCCAGACCGGGTTCGACCCCACCAAACCGCAAGCTTCAGACCGCTATGCCTGCCACCAGTGGGCCTCCGGCCAGACCGGGTTCGACCCCACCAAACCGGGTGGCAATGTGCCGGCGGCGCAGAACAGCACCAAGCGCGCCGACTACAACCGCGCTATGACGGCTTGCCTCGAAGCGCGCGGTTACAGCGTGAAATAACAGTGAGCAAGCTTCAGACCGCTATGCCTGCCACCAGTGGGCCTCCGGCCAGACCGGGTTCGACCCCACCAAACCGGGTGGCAATGTGCCGGCGGCGCAGAACAGCACCAAGCGCGCCGACTACAATCGCGCTATGACGGCCTGCCTCGAAGCGCGTGGTTACAGCGTGAAATAACAGTGAGTGGCCGGTGCTGCTACCTGGGTAATTTCAACGGCGTCGGCACCACCTTCAGCGACTTGGCGGACAATGGCCGTTTCATCAACCTTTGATGTTCAACCCATCGAGGAAAATACTATGACGCTGGTTACCTGGATCACTGTTGTCAGTATTTGCGTGCTGGGCGCCATGTCGCCGGGACCGTCCCTGGCTTTGGTACTGCGGCAAACCCTGGGGGGCGGCCGGCGCCAGGGTATGACGGTGGCGTTGATGCATGGATTGGGTATCGGTCTCTATGCCCTGCTCAGCCTTCTCGGTCTGGTGGCGGTCATCACCGCTTCTCCAATCGCTTTTAACGTTCTGCAATGGGGTGGTGCGGCCTATCTTGCCTGGCTGGGGGTGAAGGGGTTAACTGCCAGTCATCGGGAGGCCGTAGTAGAGGCTGTCCCGAGCGCTGGCAGCGCGGCTCGGGACGGTTTTTTAGTGGTATTTTTGAATCCCAAGATAGCTGTTTTTTTCATTGCCCTGTTCAGTCAGGTGGTGGGTGTTGATACGTCTTTTTCTGCCAAGCTGGGTTATGCGGTTACCGCAATGGTTATCGATGCAAGTTGGTATGCGCTAGTGGCCTGGTTGTTTTCCAGCCCCCGTTGGCTGGCGTGTTTGCAGCGCTACAGTGTTATCATCGAGCGCCTTTTCGGTGTTGTTCTACTCGGACTGGCGGGGCGCTTGGCAGTGGGGTTTTTCAAGTCCTGACCCGGGGCTGCTGAACCTGGAGCTGCTGAACCTGGAGCTGGAAGGTGCGACATGCGGATGTCTCTCAAACGGTTTTTTAAACCGCTCGCAGGCTTCAATAAGCTGATTGCGGTTCATTACTACTGTTTTGCCACTCTGGTCGTAAACCCCGATGGGGCGGGTAGCGTTGTTGCTAAAATTGGCGGAAATATCCGCAATGGCTGCTTCTACACTTGAATAGTGTTGAGCCTGGATTTTGTCATTTTTCACATGTTTGTATATGTACATGTCACATCCTCAGCCGTTTTAGGATGAGAATAATGACAATATGATGAATAATCGAATTAATTGTTTAATTTATGATAATTGGGGTAGTCATAACCAAAGTCGAGGAGACTTCCTTTATTCATTCCCAATATTTCTTAAACATTGTATCAGCATTTACTTTTAAGGCTGCTGCCACCACTGATCGTGAAGCGGTAGCGGTGAAGTCAGCGTGTTTAAAAAGGCGATAATCTGCTCGATTTCCTTTTGCTCCAACCGCAGCGGCAAAATATCGAAGTGCGGCCGGTTCGGGTGTTGTTTGGGATCGTAAAACGGCGGCTTTGGAAGGTTGTAGTGGGATAACACCTCTTCCAGGTTGGCGTACTGACCGGCCTGCATATAGGGTGCGGTGGCGCCGATATTGCGCAGTGTCGGGGTTTTGAAGGCGCCGACGAGTTCCTGCCCCTGGCGTTTTAAAAAGCGCATCTCGGCGCAGTCTTCGGGACCGGCGTCACTCCATTGGGAGAGGCAGGTGAACTCGTCTTTGACCAGTGTCGCAACCCCCTCGAAGCGGCCTAAATCGACCTGGTTCCGATTTCGTTCGGGAGCGCCGATATTGTGAAACTCATGGTTGGTAAACCAGGGGCCGTTATGGCAACTGGCACAGTTTGCTCGGCCCATAAACAGACGCATGCCCGCGATTTCGTCCAGGTTCAGCACTTCGCTGTCGCCGCCGCTTGCGAATAGGTCGGAGACAAATGTATCGAAGCGGGCAGGGGGCAGCTTGAGCCTGCGTTGGTAGGCCATCAGCGCTTTGCCGACGTTGCTGAAAATGCGGTTGACGTCTTCACGTTCGTCGGCCGACAGCGCGCGCCAGTTGGCGCGGCTCGATGCGTCCCCCTGCGGCGAGCCACTGGCGGGAAGGTTTTTGAAAAAATGTTGTGGCGGCAAAGTACCAAACACCTGCTGATACTGCTCCGGGTAGTGGAGGGCGATTTTTTTCACCAGTTGAACCCGGCTGATACCGTGTTCGTCGCTGCTTTCGAGCGGCCCCAGAGCCTGAGACCAGAGACTGTCTTTGCGCCCGTCCCAAAACAACCAGGGGCTCCAGGCTGCACCGAGGACGGAGGGAGCGCTGCGGCGGGTGGTGCCCAGCGCCTGTGAGAGTGCCAGGCCGTCGGTAAAATACAGTTGTGGTTGGTGGCAAGTGGAACAGGCTATGGCTCCATTTGCGCTCAGCCGGGGATCAAAAAACAGTTTCTGTCCCAGCTTGGCCGCTTGCAGGTTGTCGGCGACGGAGTTGTCGGGTGCGGCGGGAAGCGGGGGAAGACTTTGCAGCGAAAATTGCTTTAAAAACTGTTTGTCGGCTTCGGTAAATTTCGCCATATCGCCGGTGGCGAAACTCAGCATGGACACTGACAGGGTGCAGAATAATAGCGCGAACGATAAGAGTGAAGTCTTGAATTGATCCGTCGGCATTGGCGTTTGTTCCTAAAGAACCAAGTTAAACGTTACTGTGTCAAGATAGGGGAATGCCGTTGTTGCGGTAGAGCCGGGATTCGATATCGCGTTTTCAGCCGTTAACTTTTTTTCCGGGGTAATATGAAACTTCATCACCCACCAGCCTTTCATCTGAAACTTGACACCTTCCACCAGATAGACACCGGGTTCGATTTCTCTGTTGACGACCGGTTGCGTGGGCAGACCATGGACGTGGCCGGGCATATGCCCGGCGATTTCGATTTTTGCGCCGCTGACGGCGGCACCGTCCATATCTGTGAGCAGCAGTCGCCACTGGTGGATTTTATTTAGTGGTACGGTCTCGGCAGCTCGATCGGAAGTTGTCGTGTGCACTTCGATATGAGCAAAATAGTTTTGCTCCCGGGAGAGCTGAAAGCTGTCGATATTGAGGTCAGGCGGTGCGTTTTGTGCTTTCAGGGTTGGTATTTGCAGCGACATCGACGAGCCATCGGCCGGTGCCGTAGCGGTGTTGGCCTCGAGTGTGGGCATATTGGGATGAACACTGCGAATGCGGGTGTTGTGAGCCATAAACAGAGATCTGGAATCGTCCATGACCAGAGGCTCACGGCTGTTGATCCAGGATCGCCATTTTTGATAGATCCCCTGTTCCAGAAGTTTTTTTGCCCGTTGCCGCAAGCGCGTGGATTCGATTCTCAGTTCCGCGCCCTGTTGTTGTTCCTGCTTTAGGCGTGTTGTTAATACGGTAGTCTGTTCGGAAAGGACTTGCCTGACGGCGCTGTCATTGGTTCTGCGCTTTTTCGCCTGCAGTTTTTTGAGTTGTCGGCGGGTTTTGTTGGCGTCGAGGATAGATTGCCGGGACCGACTTTGAGTTTGATTGGCGGTATCGAGTAGTGCCGTGGCATTTTGCAGTATTCGGGTGGCCTCGGCGGCGGCCGTGGGGGGCTGCGCAGGTTCAGTGTCGGTGGACGCCCGGGCGGCGGCGTTCGATCCCGACGGCGAGATTATGGTGGTCAGTGCAAGGGCCAGGGCCAGTAACAGGGCCAGTGTTGGTGCCAGTGCGAAGCCAGCGACCTGCGCCCGGTGGGTACAGGTCGCTGGCAGACGGTCGCTGTTACTGGATTTCGACACTGTAATCCTCGACTTCGCCATAGTTGAAAGATCCGCAGGCCGATGGTGCGTTGTTGTATTCCATGATCACGCGCATACGGGTTGTGCCGGTTGCGGCATCGGCCGGGATCGTCAGGGTGCCCGACACCGCCGAAGAGCTGGAGGCGCTCGGTGCGAAAACCTTTTCCGAGTTCTCGAAAGTTTTGCTCTGATCAAAGTCGATCCAGATTGCCCAGAATTCATTGTATGTGTTATCGCGGAAATCCGGTGTCAGGGTGACCTCTGCGCTGGTGCCGGCGTCGAGGCTGATGACTTGATCGGTGAAGTCACTGTAAAGCGCGCCGCTCGAGGTATTTTCAAAATCGCCGATTTCCACTTTGCTTACCCATTCGTAATCGACACTCCTGCCAGCGGCATTGCAATAGGTCGGCGTTGGCACGTCATCGTCGTCGTTGCTGGGGTTGTTGATAGCCTCCCAGTCCGGCGCCAGCACGAACAGGCCATTGCCGATATCACTGACAACGATATTGCCACTTTCAAAATAGATATAACTGCTCCAGGTGCCGGAAAACTGCGCCGAGTCGGAACCGGGAATGGTGTCGAAGTAGGCTACCTCCTTCATATTGCCCGAGGCGATATCCTCGGTGGAGTGAATACGCAGCCCTGCGCGATAATTGGTTTCGAAAACGTAGCCGTCTTTTGCGTACAGATTGTGATCAATGGCGCTGGTAGGTCCCACATAGGCGCCGAGTTCCACCGGGTTTTGCAAATCGCTGACATCAAATATATAGGAGGTGGTGTTTACGCCTGAGTTGGATTCATCAAGCTCGTCGTCGGTGATCAAAATGGACTGATTGTCGTCGAGAAACCAGCCCTGGTGAGTATAGCGCGCGCCGGAATAGGCTGTGCGGGAGATCTGAACCGGGTTGCTTTTATTGGAAACATCGACAATGGTGATGGTGTCTTCGTTGTAGGCAACACAGATTTCAGCGCCGGTGTAACGGCTGTCCGGGCCGTTGTAAATGACGCACTGGGCGTCGTGGGTGTAACCGTCCGAGGAAAAGCAGCCGGCGTAGCTCGGCGCCGTAGGGTCGGAAATATCGGCCATGTACAGGCCGCCGCTGCACTGGTTGCTGCCGACGATATAGGCGTAACCGGTATCTTCGTTGATGGCGATATTATGGGCAATGCCAAAGCCCCCCAGGTGGGCGGTTTCCGATAGTGTCGAGCCAGGCTTCACGTCGCGCAGCTGGCGCAGGTCGTAGACCTGCAGGCCGTGGTCTCTATTGCCGCCGCCGTCGGCGACGATAAAGGCGTGGTCGTTGTAGACTTTCATATCGCGCCAGGACGAGGTGCCATCGGCGGAGGGCAGAAAGCCCAGGAGGACGGGATTTTCCGCATTGCTGATATCGACAAACGCGGTGCCATGGGTGCGGCCGACAATGGCGATTTCACTGCCCGTCTCAGGGTCCGTCCAACCCCAGATATCGTTTAAATTTTGCGAACCACCGCCGAGTTCGGCTTTGGGGACGAAAGCTTTGAGATCAATTTTTTTACAGAGATATCCACTTGCGCTGCCGCCGCTACAGGTCGTTGAAGCGGCGGCCTGGACACCGGCCGTAGCGGCTAATTCGGCCGCTGATTTACCTTCATTGGTGTCGTCGAAATTATAACCGTCGGGAAACATCGCGCTGTGTCCCCAACTGAGCGAAGCAAAAACGACGCTGATTGCCATTGTTGTGGCTGACAGTAGAATGGGTTTCATGGAAATACCTTTGGCGTATTGGTTATTTGATAATCCTGTGCAGACTTAAACCTGAAACGCTCCGGGTCTACTTATTATGTTCGAAGCGTTAGTGTTCAGAACTCTACTACTCGGTACTTTATTGTTGGGTACTTTTAATTGTTCGGTACTCTACTCGCGGGGCAGGCTCTGCCGCATGCGAGCCCCCAGGGAAGGGGTTACGGCGTGTCTCTGGAGGGACTTCGCCTCCTCGGACCTGACAATAGACGAAACGATGAACAACGCCGAATAATTAAACCGAATTGGCTCATGTGCTCATATAGTATCCAGCAGTTGCAGTAGAGTACCCAACAATTAAGAGTACCCAACAATAAAGTACCGAGTAGTAGAGTTCTG
>JARROD010000090.1:0-11528 GCA_037384225.1 Exilibacterium sp. | reverse complement strand
TGGGCAAGGCGCCGGACATTGGCGCTTATGAGTTTGGAGCGCCTATATTCAATCCCCCCATGCCCCCGACATTGACCGTAGAGTAGCCACCGGGTAGGAGTTAGCTCGGGGTGGTACCCGCCCCGAACTTGAAGGTAACATCTCAATAACCCGGGGTATTGTGCCTTCGATCCGGCGGCCATCCGCCTGACATTGTGCCGCCCCGGGTTCACTTGAAGTTTGTAAGGCGCTTATTTTGCGGGACTTTCAGCTCGGCTGGAACCGTTGTAGGTGATTTGCCCATTGAATAAAAAACGGGACAATGCAAACGGCCGGACCAGGTAATGGTGAAACGCATAGCAAACGATATAAGTCGATATAACCAATAGCAGAAACTTGAAATAATAGGGTAAATTTAGAGACACAATTATGGTTCCCGCCCAGACGATAAAAGGCTGATGCGCCAGATAAATCGTATAGGAAGATGAAGACAACCTTAAAATCGTGGGACTGGGTTTTGAAAAAAACCGTTTCGACAGAATAAAAACGCAAACCGCCATACTAAAACCGACACAATAAGTCACCAGTTCTGTTACTGTATCCTGCTCTATCAATGCCAAAGTCATTAGCCAGAGGACCAGACTGCCGAACGCCAGAGTTGTATTGCTCAATAGCTCCTCAAAAAAAGTGCGATGGCAATATAAATAAACGCCAAACGCAAAATATACGCCATAGCGAAAAAAGTTACCGGTATCCATGAAAAAAGCATAGGCTCCCAGATGATCGTCGATTTTAGAGTCAACCCGAATCAGAATAAAAAAGCACAGAGGCACCAACAGATAAATGGCCGTCACAGGTAATTTTATTTTAAAAACGACGGGAATATATTTTCCAAGTACCTTCACTCCCAAGCCGTCGAGCAAAAGGTTAGCGAGAAACCACAGATGAGCCTGCCACGCGCCTGAAAGCCAGTAATCCCTGTGCTCATAAGGCACAGCACTGTCAAAAAGTCCGTCGCTCATTCCCGCCATCCATATGTTGGCGGTAAGTCCTACCACAACAAGGGGTACCCCTAACTTGATAAGGCGATCAACAACAAACCTTGTTTCGGCGTATTTCAGGTAGATCAAATAGGTGAAATATCCCGATACAATGAAAAACGCCGGCATCCGAAAAGCGTGAAAGCACCAGATCAACCCATCGAAAAACGGGCTGGTCTCAGGATTACTAATACGCCAGGGGTCATCCACGCTAAAAATTTTGGCCGAATGATAAACTACACCCAGGCTCATCAGGGTGGCCCGGAGAAAATCCATATAATGTAAACGTTGACTACTCATGATCAGGGTGCTGGATTAGAAGTATTCTGGAGGAGCGCAAAAACCACTGATATCATTTCACTTTTACGCTTAAAACTATAAGGTATAGCGATCGATTTACTATGATTTCAACACTCTTTAATTACAGAGGATAGCAGATTAAACAACGACTTGTATGTAAACGCTAACCTAAAGATACACAATACCCGGTAAGAGTCACTTGCGAAAACTTGACGTAGGCCCACTATGCCGGCATTTTCGCAACGACACCAGACGGGCGCCTCGAAACCCCTTTTTATTACTGATAAAGGGGCCGGAAGTTATTTCGGGCACGTTGCTAAGTTTACTTCCCGAGTCACGCTGATAATAATTGCCGAATATCTTCTCTCCGTATCAATCCGATTTGTCAAGAACACACAATATAGAGCATTTTTCTATAAATATTTCGTACTTTTTCTATTTATTTTATTCTTCATTATTGTGTATACTGAATTATTCAGTGTTAGTAAAAAATATCTGAAAACATCAATGACATTGTTATAAATTATTGCCACGATCAGTTGAATACGTATTGCAAATCGGATGTTCACTGACCGTCACGCACATTTATTTTTTTGCTGGCCTAATAGATGTTTTATAAACTCTCTTGCTGCACCCTTCATTTCATCGCTCTTTATGTTTTTTTGTATGTGCAATACACTTATCAGACCCGCCAGCTCTCGCACTTGGCGGTAAAATGACTTGTCTATAGTTTCTACTGCTTCTGCTGTTGTTATGGGTGTTGTTTTCACAGAGTGGTGCGGATTCATTTCCTCCGTGAGTGATTGAATTCTGGTAGTGAGTGAGGCAGCTCTTTCAAGGCTAGCAGCTCAAAATTTTTGAGCTGTTTCTCATTTTTATACTACCAAATTGATCACTTGCTTTTAATATAATCGAATATAAGCTATTTATTGCCTACTATTTTGGGAGTGCGCCCGGTACCTCTTAGGGTGAAATCGAGGGGGAAGATGTTGCGACTTGGAAAACTTGACGTAGGCCCACTATGCCGGCGTTTTCGCAACGACACCAGATGGGCGCCTCGAAACCCCTTTTTATTACTGATAAAGGGGCCGGAAGTTATTTCGTGTACGTCCCTAAATAATACCGGCATTTAATTTGTCTTTAATCATAACTTGGCATGAGAATGATTGAAAGGGCTGCATGTGTCATTCTCCGCCACTAACGCTGAGTCAGTGCTACCAAAGTAATTAAATACTTTGTAGAATGCCACTTTTTATTTATTTGGAAGCAATTGCTATGATTAATTATTCAAATATTAGTGGTGACAATTCGTTTACAATTAAATAAGAAATTCAGGTTTTCACTTCTATGCCACGTTGTGGTTAAGTGTAGGGATAGTTAGAATTTTCATCTGAGGGTCTATGCTCTGGGTGGTAAGATCAATTTTTATTAGCGCCAATTTTCTTGCCAAATCTTAGCAGCCTTCCTCTATTTTTTGTGCCTAATGCATAACTTTGCAGTTATTATCGTTTCATTAGGTGCCATTCCGATGATTGAGAGCGGTAATATTTATGAGCATGAATGTAAATTTTTGTATCGTAATAACGGGCGTTACGTTACTTTCGGCTTGTGGAGGAGGCGGAGGTGGAGGTGGAGGTTCTCCAGAGCCGCCTGCTGACGAGGAACTATCCTTTATTGATAACAGTGTATCTGTGGTATCGGATGGCGCTTATAATATTCTTGTGGAAGCTGCCGCTAACAAGGCCAATGTTCAGGCAGCTTATATCGTGGTCGAAGAGGGTGGTAGCCAACCCGCTTCAGGTGATTTTTTTAGTGATGAAGACGTTGAAGGAAGATTCAATTTTTCCTTGAATGAAGCCAATACCTCTATCAGGGAAACAAATAACGAACAGCTTGATCCGGGTACCAGCTATGATGTTTATATTGCGATTCAATTGAATAGTGAATTGAAACTCTTCTCGTCCACTCCGATCAGTATTACCACGGAAGACGGAGTCGTTCAGGATGTATGGGCGGAGCACTGTGAAATTCAACAGAATTCGGCTATTGTACGCGATGATATAGTCATACGTTCGCCAGAGGATTTGAAAAATCTGGAAGGAATTGCTGTTATCGATGGAACATTGGAATTTAAAGGAGAGCAACTGTCTGAAGCAATAAATTTAGAGAGTTTAGTATGTGCTCGAAAACTGTTCCTTAATTCAACTACCGAACTCGAATCCTTCAGTGCGTCTGAATTGGAAGTGGTCGACTCTCTTGAAATATCAACTGAAGTTGCTGGCACTTCTATTCCTTTAAATCTCTTTGAAACGCCCGCGCTTGTTTCTGCGAAAGATATGACTGTATCGAATACGCCTCTATTACAAAGTTTAGGCTTTTCAGAGTTGGAGGCTATTGAAACGCTTAATATCAAAACTGCGGAGAGAATTACCAACCTTGATTTTTCAAAGCTTCGGCAGGCAAATAGCATTGCCCTACAAGACACCGGTCTTCAAAGTCTTTCGGGCTTTTCTTCACTGGAATCAGTAAATAATCTCTACTTGTTTTCAATGCCTGAACTCACACTGTCTGATACAGACACGTTTGTTGTGAAACAGGAGTTCAACCTTTCCAACCTGTTGACGCTGCGTAATTTAGGCGGTATTAAGTTTGAAAATTTATCAAGGCTATCGATAGTGGATACGGCTATGGATGACGAAGAGGGCATCTATAGCGGAGCTGATTTTACCGTTGATACTGTTAATATCGTAAATACAGGCATAATTAATATGCAAGGCTTTTTGGCACAAATTGAAAGTGTCAATAACCTCAGATTGGTCGATAATGATAGTGTAAGAGAGATCGTTTTCGAGCAAACGGAAAACATGGAATCCCTCGAGATTAGCGCACATGAAAACCTCGAATCTATCGATGTTTCTTCAATTGCCAGTATAGGTTCACTTTTGATTGGCGATTATGATATTCTTCCTGAATATGGCACCAATGCTTCATTGCAAACGGTATCATTTTCCGGTCTGCAAACCGTAGGCACTATCCTTTTTATCGACAATCCGGCATTGGAGGGGCTTTCATTGCCAGACCTGTCAAGCGTTGTGAAGTCGTCTTCCAGTCCGGCCCGATGCGATTTTGTTCGTAATGGCACTGCAAATATAGAGTTCCCAGCTTTGCAACGAGCTGATTGCCGCTTTGATTTTTTTGCTTCAGGCATGTCAACGATAACGTTTCCAATGCTGACTGATCTGGCCAACAGCAATTCGTTTACTGTGGGTGAAGAAGATCAGGAAAACCCCTTTCTTGAAAGTGTCAGTCTGCCAATATTAGAAGACGCAGAGGATACGGTTTTTACTTTTTCATTTAACCCTTCTTTAACTGATATAGGTGTCGGAGCGCTAACAAGTGTTCAGGCGATAAACATAGTAGCCAACGATACCTTTGATCAATGTACAGCACTGGAAATATGGGAAAAACTGGGAGAAAAAGGCGTAGAACCTGAACGTAATAATACCTCGGGCGGTTGCGACTAAAATTGACTTATAACTGCCCCCCAGACGCGACGATGAGCCTCATATAAGGGCGCTAGCGGCGCAAATGCCTGGAGCGGCTGGACGCCGGCACCTCCCACCCGAAGCCCTGCCCGCAATCACAGATTGCGGGTGTTCGGCGGTAGCTGGCCCAGACTGTCGGAGGCATGGATGCCGACGCCAAGCTTACATGGATGTACTTGCAGCGTGTCTGGGCCAGCTACCTCCGGATGGCCGCCGGATCGAAGGCACAAATACCCCGGGTTATTGAGAAGTTACACTCTGAAGGCCTAAATCTCAAACGCTTTGGGTATACCCCCTCACATAGGGTGAGCTATGCTCCGGTTAGAAAAATCTGCGCGCGTCCCTGAAAATACCGCTATAAAAGGTTCTGAACTCGAAAATTTATGCAACGATAGGGTATAGATAAATCAGCCACACAGTTGCGTAAGTTTTCCATCCCCATCGAGATAGCCTAACGTCGCCATTACCTCACCGTGGGCCTCAATAATGCGGTCGACCTGGGACACGGACAAAACATTGCGCCAGTCCCCCACTATGCCCTTGCGAAAAAAAGCGCTGGCTTTGGGCGACTTTTCGATAAAACCGCAATTCTGCTCCTGGTTTTGAAAACCTTCAAAGCGACACAATTCAAGCGCCCTCGACACCCGCTGCGTATCGGCGGGAAGCCGCAAAAACCTGGCCGCTGTTTTGAACGTGGCCAAGGGTAAAGCGAGCATGTCTTCGTAGCGAAGCATACAGACAGGCAAATCGGTTCGCCGCCAACTCTGCACATGGCCAGACCAGCTCAGAAGTTTTTGCCGCAACTGTATACTGCGGCCCTTGACGCGCGAGGCCAGACCAAAGTCTTTATCGGCCATTCTAACGATACTGGTATCGATATCCACCCCGAGATGGTGGGCAAAAGAAACCGCGATATCCAGGGGATTGCGCACTATCAATAGTACTCCTTGCGTGGCATCGGCCGGGAACAGTACGTCCTGTTTGGAAACAGCGTATTGCGCATCGTGAACTTTGTGATAGCCAAACGCCGTTAAATTATCCGATATAAAACGATAGGCCTTGGGTCTCAGCCTGTCTACCTCCTGCGCCGGAAGCTCGTCAATATCAAACCCAAGGCCATTGGCTACCCAATCGTATTGGCTGGCGATACTACCCGTTTGTATAGCGTTGATATCAATTTTATTCACCCCCTCATTTTGCAGTGCATAAATAAAACTCCGCATCCAGGTGTTCCCCGATTTCGGATAGGAAACGATCCAAAACAACTTGCCTTTAGTTTGTCTGCACCCCGGCATAGTAGACTCCTTCCCCATCCTCAGCATCACGGATGTGATCCATTACCAAATCCGCCAGTTCGTCAAGGCAACCTAATGTCAGTTTTTCCTTATAACGCGATATGCCTATAACACTTGCCCGCTGTAAAAAAGTGGTCAGCAGACGAAAACTCTGTCCGTTTAAATTAAACCCGTCGACATAGACGGGGCGATAGACCTGGGTTCGAAGTTGTTGGAACTTTTCCGCTCCAGTATAGGTTTTTACCGATTTTAGTGGCGAACTGTGAGGCCGCTGTTGCCACTGCCGACGCAGGCAAAATACGCTCATCAGCGGCTTATCCACCGCGGGTTGAAATGAAACATCGCGCCAGGCATACTTGCACACATGCGGGTGAATGGCCGTTAGCGTCGAGACATCTATCTCCAGCGTCTCAAGTGCATCCTGCCACAGTTTTATTTCGGGGTAGCCCGAAACAAGTTGGCCGTCGGCATTTACCACACAAAGTTCATCGGCAACCAACTGACAACCTTTTTTAATCAGGGCGGCGGTCAAGGTCGATTTACCCACCCCGGAACGGCCGCAGATGGCAAAAGCCTGTCCTCCACTGACCAGTACATTGCCGTGCAGAACCAAAAATCCCCTCAGGTGTAGTAGTGCGCCCATGGCGTTGCCGAGTAAATAAAGATGAATGGATTTCTCATCACTGCCTGCCAGAGGCGTAACCACGATACGATCCGCGCTCACCCAAAAAACCGCTACACCCGGCACCTGCAGCCATAAGCGGTTGCCTTTTACACGGCAGTAAGCGCCCAGTCGACGCCAATCATCAACCGCTTCATCAATATGCGCTATCTCCAGCGTTATATCCGCTGTCTTAAAGTCGTTGTCCTGACACAGTTCCGGCAACGACAGCTCGCTGTGAACACGTAAGCCGAACAAACGGTAGCAATGAATCGGCCGTGGGTTAAACGCTTTAATCGACTGGTGCAAAGTAGACCTCCATGAGTTTGTCGTCCAGCAGAGGAGATGACTGCGCAATTTGATGACCGGCCACTCCCCAGTTAATATTACCCTCCAATAAAACCGGCCCCTGCGCGGTTATTATGACATCCCAGCCTATCGTCTTTACATCATCCAGCAGGCGGTGAGCCCGGCAAACACTGTCGAGCACGGCGGGCCAGTAGGGCAGGTATTGGAGAGCCGTCTGTTCCCGGTCGCATTGCAATTGTCCATTTGAAATATTAACCGCAATCATTTTTCGGCGCAGGAAACTTTGCGAACCGCGTTCAAGTATTGCCAGCAGGGGCACAACCCGGCCACAATAACTGGCCGTAACGACTCTCAGAGTACAGGCCCATTCGCAATCCAGGCTATCGGCAATAACCGGGTGATTGGATAATAGCGGTTGCACTATATAGTCTGTCTTTTCAATCAATTGTCTCAGCTTTTCAGTAATTATATTCCGGCCTGAAAATCGCTCGCCCTCGCCAATCAACAAAGCCTCCCGCCCCTCGAATGCCTGACGCAACGCGAAACACCCCTGACAGCGGGAGCCAACCACCGGCTTCAAAAATGTATCACCGTCCAATTCCCGCCAATCGAAAGCCCCGCCCCGCGGGCACACAAGGTAGTGTTCAACGACCGGGATGCGGTGTGAACGCATATAGTCGGCAAACAGCTGTTTGTCGCTTAAAAGCCGCTGACTCCAGGGTGATATGCGC
The DNA here is from genome assembly GCA_037384225.1 of Exilibacterium sp. Taxonomy (GTDB): domain Bacteria; phylum Pseudomonadota; class Gammaproteobacteria; order Pseudomonadales; family Cellvibrionaceae; genus JARROD01. The sequence continues at coordinate 3,668 of JARROD010000090.1, read as the reverse complement.
CCACTCAGCACCCGGTGCCAATGGGGAAGTTGAAAATCAAAGACAAAGTGCCACCACTGTTGCTCATGATACCGATAAAGCTGAAAGCGATAGTAACACTGCGCCGGTACACCGCGCACCATCAGCCGAAGCAGACTTAACACCTGCCTGGCATGCGCTATTCCCATACTATCCCGCAGTTGCTCTCCCCACCTGTAAAGATTCAACAGTATGAAATACCAGCCCCAGAACCCCATCCAGGTACACAGGGAGTAGAGTACGACCCCTGCGTATAACCAGCGGGGAAGCTGCGGCCAGGCGCCGAGAAAAACGCATTTATGCACTTTAACAGCCCCCTTGCAGGGCAGCAGAAAACGCCAGCTTATCAGGGTATGAGGCAGGCGGCGAAGCAGTATCCTGCACAACCCTCTGCGCAGCGCCTTAGGATCGTGCACGGTCTTTAATACTCGGTTTCGCATTCAACGACAAGCTGAATCGCCTTTGAGGCTTCCAGTTCTGTTAAAAACGAAATAACGTCATCCAGGCACTGTTCCAGTCCGATCTCGTATCGCCTCATTAAATCCCTGCACAGGTTTTCCACCCGGGTTGGAGTTTCAATACCTGCCCAAATGCGGCTGCCAATATCATCCAGCCCCAGATACGCGCTCGACTCAAGGCTCATCATTACGACTTCATCTTCTATATTCGCGAATATTATATCCGGGCTGCGAACTATCATCGACTCTCGCGTGATTGGCATAATCGATCCTTATTTTTAGTGATGCTTCGATAATCAGTGTTCAACAATCAGCCGCCATTACAATCGGAAGCCAGTCGCAACTGACCCGACTGCAAAGCCGACTGAATACTGGACAAGAATACCAATTTACGGGTTATACCCGGTTGCTTTTGCTTAATCAGAGAATCCAGTTTTTCAAATTCAATGAACCGCTGCATTTGCCGGCGGTCCAATGTCGAATACAATTGTTTTTGGAGCTCCAACAGCTCCTGCTCTCTGTCCAGTTGCGGGTGACTGACATCGACCTTTCGCCGCCAGCGAATTCGCTCAGTCGTCACCCCTTCCAATATTTGCCGAAACATATAGCGTTCAACACCATTTTTGACTTTTAAATAACCCGGTACGCTAAAAGCAAACTCCAACAGTTCCACATCCAGCATTGGAAAACGATACTCCAGACGGAATAAACGGCTGTTGAGTTCCGATTCGGTCAACCGGTTAACCAAACCCTGGCTCTGCAATTCCCGCCGGTCTCTTTCCCGGACGCTTTGGCAGTCATAGGTTTCAATATAGCGCTTCGCTATCCGATAATAACGATCACTGTTCCCTACGCCCAATCTAAGATACGACGCTTTCAACCCGTTTCGCATATGCCCGCCGAGACCGTTTCTATGCACAAAAAAATATCTGTATAAAGGCGGAAAACAATGTTTCGCCAACATCAGACACCAGCCTTTAAGCGGCTTTACGCCTCTTCCCCGCTGGTACTTTTTCAGCATTAAACGGTGGAGTTTAAGAAATGCCAACCGTTTAAACAGTTCGGACTCGTAATGGTTCCCATAGGAGGTAACACAATGGTCACCGCCCCACCCGGACAAAAGCACTCTAGCCCCATTAGTGGAAGCCAACTTCATCCTTATCAGACTCCTCCCTACCCTCAAGCCGCTAGCTGAACCATAGTGCACCTGCAACCGGCACACTTGCTCCCGTTTAAAATCATATTGATTGAAAGGTGACTGCCAAACAGGGCGCATATTCGGATGCATTTTCAGCATTGCATAGATATCTTTATAGGTTTCACCCCAGACTCCGGTGGTTTCAGTCGTTTCCTCAATACACTCATAGGATAGAGTATGCAGCACCCTGCTGCGGTCAAGCCGGGCAGCACAGCCGGCAATACCACTTGAATCCAACCCTTCACTCAGCTCCGCCGCCAGCGGATACACCGTTTCAACCCGGCGCTCAACGGCCCGTTCGAAACGCGCTTTCAATTCCGTCAACAGGGATTCATCGGTTAAATAGCCGGACAGATCCAGAGGTTTCAGAGACCAATAGCGATGAAGACAGACCCCGCCCCGGCGTATGGTTAAACAATGAGCGGGGGGAAGTACTTCAATACCTTTTATGGAAGAGCCAAAATGATCCACGCCATAGTGAATAATATGGCGGGCAACCCAATCCTCATCCAAAACGGGATCGATCAATCCTGTTGTCAGGAGAGACTTGTGTTCATTACTGACGATAACGGCCTGATCTGTGTAAGCATAAAACAATACTTTTACGCCAATATGATCCCGTGCACAAAATAGTTTTTCCTCTTTTGGGTCCCAGATAATAAAAACAAAGTCACCCAGCAGGTAGTTAACACAGGCCTCTCCCCAATTTTGATAACTACGCAAAATCAGTTCGCCATCGGTATATTGGCTGCGGGGGCAGTCTTCACTCAAACCCAAGCGGGTCAAAAGCAGTTTCCTGTTATCCAGACGCGCATTGGCAACACAGCTCACCGAACTCTGTTTATTGCTATGAATCGTGTCTTTCTCGGAAGCCGTTAAATTAAAAAGTGAAGCTTTGCCGAGAAAAACATCGGTGTCGAGGCAAGCAGTGTGATATGCATCCGGTTGCCAGTACTGACTGGCATCCAGCATGGCTTGCATAATGTTGAGGCCGTTAGCTGTCCCGGGAAGCAAGTCCCAGAAGGCATTTATAGCACTCAAGTTCCATTCCCCCGATATTTACCGGAAAAAATTAATTGGCATTTTTGGCCTTGCTTATCATTTCGTCCACCCAAGGAGCCAGTCGATCCGATCCCAATCGATCCGAGCGAAACGATGAACGAGGCAGAATTTTTAATACCTCAATTTGAATGTACTTTTCTTTTAAATTCTACACCCAAAGCGTTTAAAATCTTAGGTATAGTTTGTTATAGCAATAAAAAATTACCTTGGGTACATCTATTCTAAAAAACATTTCTCTATCTGCGGCTCTCAACATAATTTTCTCTTATACTTTAGCGTCGCGAATAAAAACCGAACGTTATTTCGCCCACGGCCCTTAATGACACTACACTAAACACCCAGCCAACCCCATCTGCTCAAACCCCACTAACCTGCCTGTTTTTATTCCCGCTCAGTTTTTTAAATTAATCACCTTGCTATTTTTAACCATTTTACTAATTCTTTAGAAACAATCAGTGAAAACAGTATTGTGCAAAGTATCAGCGTAGCTGGAAACATCAGGTTAATTTTCTGGTGAATTCCAATGTCGATATGAACCGCAATCTGCTTATTCAGGAAAACCAATAATGGACACCAACTACAAGAACGACGAAACCACGGCTTCGAAAGCTGTTTGGCACAAACCACAACTCAAAGTACTTGCCATGCACGAAACTAGTGGAAAACTGAATAATACACCTACTGAATTCGATCCCGACGCAACCCCCACTTCAGCGCCATCGTAGAAGCTTATTTGCATGTCGCGGATTGAAAAGCACTTTCAGGTAAAGGGCGTTTAACTGAATACAAAAGTCTTTAACCTGGAATCAAATAATTTCTGTGAACGTAGAAAAAGGGGTAATCGGTATGAGCGATCCTTTCCTGGGTGAAATCCGCCTCTTCGGTTTTAATTTTGCCCCCAGAGGCTGGGCCAACTGCAATGGAGCCCTGGT
>JARROD010000089.1:0-11584 GCA_037384225.1 Exilibacterium sp. | reverse complement strand
TGGGGATTTTTGGTACAGATTTGATTTCTTCTATCTCCATAATGCGTAAGTTCGCTTGCCATTGATGAAAAGTAAACAGTGGATCGTTATCCGAGCTAAGATAATTGGGTAGTGATTGGCCAGAACGAATTTCGTTAAACATTCGGCATACAGCTTTGCCGTCGGGATCCCCAGTATGTACCGCAAACCCAATGATCCTACGGGAAAATTGATCGATGACAACCATTACCCAATGAGATCTTAAGCATATAGATTCGCAACGGAACAAATCAACAGACCATAGGCTATCTTTCATGTGCCCGAGAAACGTTAACCAGGAAGGGCCGCGACCTTTTGGAAAAGATTTATGTTTTTTTCGGAGTATTCGTCCTACAGCGAATCGACTGATTGATATACCGAAAGCCTGGTAAATCTGCATGGCAATACGACCGTAGCCAAAGTTAGGATTACGTTGTTTAAATTCAACAATGAGATCAATAATAGATTGATCAAGTGGTTTTCTGCCGGGGTTATTCGATTATTTTTGAGAATAAAGTAAACGGTATTTTCGTTTTACTAGGGCTTGGTGAAATTTCAGAATGGTAGCAGGTTTGAGTGTCACAGTGATTTTCTTGATTCTGTTGGGTGAGATAAGTTGTGCAAGAAAACCAAAAAATGTTCGATCAAAGGTCGTGAGGGCTGGAGAACGTAGTCGTTTACGGTTTAACGTAATGAGTTGTTGTTTTAATGCCAAATTTTCAGCGATCAATGCTTTGGTGCCGCCTGGTGTGATCAATTTCATCAGCAAGCGTATAAAGTGAAACAAGAGTTCGCATCTTTTGTGCATTTGCTAATAATACGGTATAGAGTGCAACTTGAAATCGCACTAAAGTGCCAATATAATTAAAAAATCAAGAATTCGCACAGAACACGCAAATGTGAGCCAGGCGAGCCGTTGCCCAATGAGTTCCCGCAGCTATTTCAACAGCTGGTGTACCGAGCCTTGGCCGAACAATTTATTGCAGAAAGCAAGGCTGCAGAACTACTAGGCATCCCGATGATGCGCTTCCACAAAGAACGCCAGCTGGAGTCATCGGATGCGGTTACTCATCAGTGATGCCAATATTTTAATCGATATGGAGTCGGGAGCGCTGATGGATAAGCTCTTTGCTCTGCCGATGCAGTTTGGCATCCCTGATCTACTGTACTACGAAGAAATCGAACCCGGCACTCCAGGATTAGATGACTTGGGATTGCAGGTCATGGAAGTGGATGGCGAATGGGTAAACTACGCTCAAAGCCTGCCTGGGCAATATAACCATACTCTTCCAGCAAAAAATGGCCCCAAGCCTACCCATAACGATTACTTGGCGCTGGCGCTAGCAAAGCAAGAATAGTGCACCTTATTTTAACTGGCGACACCAACCTCAGGGTTGTCGCCGGCAAAGAGAATGTCTCTGTTATGGGCACAATTGGCCTGCTGTGCGCGATGGTTGAAAACCAGCTATTGACGGTCGATGAAGCGCTTGCGGCACTGAACCGAATGAAAGAAAGAAAACGCCGATTGCCTTGGCCTGATGCTGAAAAAATTCTTAATAAACTGCGGTAGTTGGGACTGAATGTTTCAGATCCATTTGCCCAGTAGTTTAGTTGAGCCACCACGGCTTTTTCATCAGTGATAAAGCCTGTTTCATACAACCAGTGGAGGCAGCCATGCCAAAGAAATCAGGAACGCATCATGTAGTCCCGAACGCTGATGGTGGCTGGGACGTTAAGAAAGGCGGAGCATCCCGTAGCAGCGGTCACTACGATCGTAAGCAAGATGCGGTGGATGCTGGACGCAAGATAAGCCAAAACCAGGGCACTGAGTTCTACGTCCATGGGAAGGATGGCAAAATCCAGAACAAAGACAGCCATGGGAATGATCCGCACCCGCCCAAAGGATAATCTGGCACCAATTGGCAATAGCGCAATTAGATAGGGCGCGCCATTACTAACTGGGCGTCGCCTGGCGGTTGCATGCGTCATCACAACAACACTGACAATTCATTGCTTGCCGATTTCCGCCAAAATGGATAGTATTACCTATACATATTAATATCTATAGGTTTTATTGTCCGCTATGAAAATGCCTGCAATAAGCAAAGCCAGTCAGAAGGCCCTTGATGCCATCCGAGCGATGGGGGGCACTATTCGGACAATGGATGCAATTCAGGCGGGTATCCACCCTAGAACACTGTACCAACTCAGAGATTCCGGTGAGCTAGAGGTCCTATCTCGTGGTGTTTATCGCCTTATGGATCAGGAACAAATATCCGATCCAGACCTTGTGATCGTTGCCAAGCGGGTTCCTCAAGCGGTCATCTGCCTCGTGTCGGCACTGGCCTATCACGATATCACCACACAAATTCCACATGCTGTTTCTATTGCCCTGCCCAAAGGCGCGGAAACTCCTCGTGTGGATTATCCACCAATCAAGGTGCACAGGTTTTCTGAGGCTGCACTGAAAGAAGGGATTGAAATGCATCAGATTGATGGCGTTCCAATCAAAATATATTGCCCCGAAAAAACTCTGGCAGACTGCTTTAAATTCAGAAACAAGCTCGGAATGGACATAGTTCTGGAAGCACTGAAATTCTATAAAGCGCGCAAAAAATTCAATCTCGAAAAACTAATAATGTATGCAAGAGTGTGCCGAGTCGAAAAAATAATGCGCCCCTACTTAGAGGCAGCACTTTGAGTACAACTAAAAATATCGCAGCCTCGGTGCGCCAAAAATTACTGAACCGCGCAAGAACGGATAAACGGCCATTTGCCGAATTGCTCCAATACTATGCCATGGAGAGATTTTTATATCGTTTGTCCCAATCAACCCACTCAAAGCACTTCATCCTTAAAGGTGCTCTGATGCTTCGTGTTTGGGAATCACCGGAATTCAGGCCAACGATGGACATCGATATGTTGGGAAAAACCAGCAATGATGAAGCCAATATCGTGTCGCAGATAACTGAAATTCTTAATTTGGCGGTTGAGCCTGACGGTTTGAATTTCGACGTTGCCTCAATTCAATCTGAACGCATCAAAGAGGATGCAGACTATCAGGGTGTTCGTATAAGGTTCCGCGGCACGCTTGATTCAGCCAGAATTAATATGCAGATTGATATTGGATTCGGCGATATTGTGCACCCAAGTCCGGAAGAATGTGATCTGCCGACAATGCTCGACTTCACTGCTCCGAGATTGCTCTGCTACAGCCGTGAGAGCGCCATTGCGGAGAAGTTCGAAGCGATGGTCAAGCTTGGAATTCTGAACAGCCGGATGAAGGACTTTTATGATATTTGGCTGCTCTCGCGACAGTTTAACTTCAATGGTAGTCAATTAGCGCAAGCAATTCAGCTTACATTTAAACAGCGCGGCACAGCTCTGTCAGACAATATCGTCGCTTTCCAAGCACCATTCATCGAAGAAAAACAGGTTCAGTGGACAGCATTTTGCCGGCGAATTAATCAGGAGTATTTGCCAAACGACTTTTCCGATATCGTCGCTCAAGTAACAAGCTTTCTTGCACCTATCATAGAGGCGGCACGCTCCGGTCAGCCATTTGTTAAAATTTGGATGGCAGCCAATGAGTGGCGCTGACAGTGAAACCAGTGCAGATCTTCGATCAATAAACCAGAGAATTGTCCAGCTGGAGGAAGAACTCAAAACTTTAAAAGCCAAGCGTGACTCTCTGCTGGATCTGTACGAAGAGGAAAAGACAAGTCCGGTAATCCAAACTCGAAAACACGAGGCACTTACCGTCAATCAGAAAGTCGCTCTGTTTAAGCAGCTTTTTAAAGGCCGAGCAGATGTATTTGCCACTCGATGGCAAAACTCGAAAGGTCGCAGCGGTTATTCTGTTGCTTGCCATAACGAGTGGGTGCCTGGCATCTGCAAAAAGCCAGACATTAAATGTAGCGAGTGCCCGAATCGACAGCACAAAGCGCTAGACGACCAAGCGATTTACGACCATTTGGCAGGCAAACATATCGTCGGGCTCTATCCGCTTTTGCCAGATAATACCTGCCATTTATTAGCGGCCGATTTCGACAAAGATGGTTGGCAAGACGCTGTAAAAGCCATGTCGGAAGCTTGCAGGCGATACAACATTCCGCACTTGGTAGAGATCTCAAGATCAGGTAATGGCGCTCACCTTTGGGTCTTCTTTACTGACGCGGTATCGTCCCGCGATGCCAGACTGTTGGGATTCGGACTGCTCGACAAGGCGATGGAGATTCACCCAAACCTTTCATTCGAGTCCTATGACCGTCTGTTTCCCAATCAGGATATTATGCCAGATGGTGGCTTTGGCAATCTCATCGCGCTGCCGCTGCAGAAGCAGGTCAGGCAGAGCGGAAACAGTCAATTTGTCGATCAAGCATTGGAACCCTTCGTCGACCAGTGGCAACAATTGAAGCAAATAGCAACGGTTTCGCCAGCACGATTGACCGAATTGATCGCAGTTCTGGCGCCTGATGAATTGAAGCAGTTCGAGCAAGAAATTATCGATTCGCGGCCACCCTGGGAACAGGGTGCCAAAATCAAGCCTGAAAAGATCGATAACCGTCCCGAGCAGGTTATCATTACGCTGGCAAATCATGTTTACTTCAAGCTCGATGAATTGCCTGCGCCGCTAGCAGCTAGACTCAAACGATTGGCTAGCTTTTCCAATCCTGTATTCTTTAAAACTCAGGCAATGCGGTTTTCAACCCATAACATCCCCAGATATATTACTTGCGCCCGCATTGAGCAGGGGTATCTATCCATACCGCGTGGTTGCCTTGATGATGCCTTGAAACTACTGAATGAACACAAAATCACAGCAATTATTGACGACAAACGCGAAACTGGAGAGCAACTGAAAAAGCTCAAATTTCTCGGCACGCTCAGAAAGAACCAATCCGCTGCAGTGAGCGTCATAACCAAACATGATACTGGAGTTCTGCATGCACCTACGGCTTTCGGAAAAACAGTAACAGCTATTGGAGTCATCGCTAAACGCAAGACCAATACTTTGATCCTCACACATAGTCGCCAGTTGCTGGATCAATGGAAAGAGCGCCTGGATGCGTTCTTGACAGAAACAGAAATTGGCATAATTGGCGGAGGCAAGAAAAAGCCGACTGGACAGATAGACATCGCCACCTACCAGAGCCTTATCAATAAAAATGACAATACCGTGAATCCACTGATACAGGACTATGGCCATATCATTGTGGATGAGTGTCACCATATTTCAGCGCCGCGATTTGAAATGGTGCTGAATGAAGTGCGCGCGAAATACGTTCTGGGATTAACAGCAACACCAGACCGGCAGGATGGTCATCAAAAAATCATTTTCATGACGGCGGGTCCGATACGTCACAAGGTTAAGCCTGACCATTCAGAGCGCTTCGAACAACGAGTAGTTGTTACTCAAATCTACAGCCAACCGCCAATTGAATTGACACATTCAGAGCAGCGGCCGCGCATTACTGATGTTTACCGATGGTTGGCGGAAGATGAAAAACGCAACCGAAAAATCGTCGACGATGTTATCGCTAAAATAGCAGACGATAGACATCCTTTAGTGCTCACAGAGCGACGCGAACATGCTGAGCTCATCAACCAATTACTGACTGATCAAGGTTTTGACTCGGTAATCCTGAAAGGGGCAATGCGAGCCAATGAACGTAAATCCGCTTCCGAACGTCTATCTGACGCACAAGTAGTCGTGGCAACTGGAAAGTACGTTGGTGAGGGGTTCGACCTGCCACGGCTCGACACACTATTTCTGGCAATGCCCATAGCCTGGAAAGGTTCATTAGCTCAATACGCAGGAAGGATCCATCGCGAGGTTGAGGGCAAAGAGCTGGTTACGATATTTGATTACGTTGATGCATCTCTGCCAATGCTTCAGCGCATGTTTAATAAACGCGAGAAAGGATACAAAGCGATGGGCTATCAAACACAATATTCCGATTGGAAAACTGATTATGACGCTGGCGAAAATGGCGCGGCCGAATAACGTGCTCCATTGCTGACAATGCGTTGCATCGGCCGCAGGATCGTTACGCCGACGGTACAGAGCGGATCTGCCGCTTGGCTTTGGGACTGCTAGTTGACTGCCTGAGGCAGCTTTCCTCAAAAGCTTCAATGTCTACCTGGCGATACATCACTCGACCGCGCAGCTTTAGAAATTGTGGACCTATGCCCTCAGATCGCCAGCGCTCAAGACAGGCCTCACTGACGCCCCATCGGTTGGCCAGCTGCCGCTGGTTCATATGCAATACTTCCATTTCGTTCACCTCGTTGTTGTTTGCGGGAGTCCATGAACGCTCGAAGCAGTAGAGTTTGCAAGCTATTAAGGACATTTGCAGGCAGAGGTTTGGCGAGATTGAAATGCACAGTTTAATGGACCAATTCAGTTCCCGTTTTGGGAGTCGAACCCGCGTCCAGTTCCACCACCAACTCCCTTCTGTAAAACACCTCTCCCCAGTTTTTTCGGTTAGTATCTCCCCACGTCACAGGCCTTGTACGGCAAGGGTTTGTGGACTTCGGCGGTGTTGTGGTCACGGATTGGGAGCGTTGATTCGCTCTCTGCGGGGGTACTTTCTCCGCTCTGCTCTCCGGTGGCGGCTGCGAAGTCCGAGACCTTAGGGGGAATTATTTCCTTGGATATCAATAAGTTATTGGTGGACTTGGAGAACGTTTTGTTTGGGGAATTGCAGGGGGGAGGAAACGGGGTCTGTTTGGAGAATTTTTGAGCAGGAGAGAATTGGCGTCCTTTAATATTGTTCGATGTGAGTTTTTGGAAGCTAATTACATTAATTCAAACAATTTTTAAATCATGGGCCAGGACGCCTTAGAACCATCCTCGGCGACGGAAAAACAGCACCATCAGTACCACACCCACAATCATTACCAACCATACCAACAGGTAACCGAATGGCCAGCCAAGTTCCGGCATGTTCCAGGGCCCGGCATTACGATCGAAGTTCATGCCATAAACCCCGACAACGAACGTTAGCGGAATGAAAATGGTCGCAATCACTGTCAACACACGCATAATTTCATTCATGCGATTGCTTACACTGGACAGGTAGATTTCCAGCATACCACCGCTCATGTCGCGATAGGTCTCGAGCAGGTCCATTATCTGAATGGTATGATCGTAACAGTCACGTAGATAGATTAATGTATCCTCTCGAATCAACGGATGATCACCCCGTTGCAATTGACTGACCACTTCCCGCTGTGGCCAGAGCATACGTCGCAACAGAAGCAACTCGCGCTTGAACGTATGGATCTTGTGCAGAGTCCCGCCATCCACGGATTGCAGTATCTGTTCCTCCAGGTCCTCCAGCTGCAAGCCAAAACTTTCCAGTACCGGAAATCCCTGGTCAATCACCATATCGAGCAGGCCATATAACAGGAGATCTGCACCACGCGAGCGAAGATGGCTTCTATTATCCCGCAGCCGTTTGACGATCGGTTGAAAGGGGGCGAAGTTGCCAATACAAAAGCTGATCAGAAAATTCTTGCCTAGAAAAAGACTGACCTGCTCGATATAAACAGTGTCCTCCTGAATAAGCGGTAGATTCGCTATAATAAACAGTTGATCGTCAAAGGACTCGACTTTTGGCCGTTGCCCGGTATTCAATACATCCTCCAGTGCCAGCGTGTGCAACTGAAAGGCCGCGCCAAGTTCACGTAATACGGCCTTACTGGGATGCCCCTGAACGTGCACCCAGGTCACGCTATCTTCCTGCAGATATTGCGAACACTCAATGGCCGCCACATCGTCCTTAATGGAAATCTCTTTGGCACTGTAATTGATTAGCCGAATCTGCAACGGTGCCGCTTCCTCGGCCGGCACCTCGGTCAGGGTACCTGGCGCTGTTCCAGGTGGATGATAACGTTTGTCGAAAAAGGCCATATTAATATCTCCTGGTTGTTAAACAACAGCAGGGTTGGCCAGAGCCGCACTTACAAATCCGGGCGTGCCTTGTACCAACACATTCAGGTTAACATTTCCGGCCACTTGAAAGCTTCCTTCCGGAATTCACTCCAAAATAGTAATCATCAGATAAGTTGAATAGGCAACATAAGAGATCAACAATATTGCACCTTCGTATCGATTGATGCAGCCGCCACCCTTAAATCCATAACCAAAGAAAAATAGTGAAAGTGTGAGTGCCAACATAAAAAAGATATCGCGGTTGAGCAATTCGCTGCCAACGGTCAAGGGATGAATCATGCCTGCGATACCGACCACAGCAAGAGTATTAAATAGATTTGATCCCAAAATGTTACCCAGGGCGAGATCGTGTTCCCCTTTTCGGGCTGCAATCGCTGATGATGCAAGTTCTGGTAATGATGTGCCGACTGCAACTATAGTTAAGCCAATAATTAAATCACTGACACCAAAACCATGTGCGATTTGTACCGCGCCCCATACCAGGATTCGCGAGCTAATAATGAGTAACAACAATCCCACGACTATCCAGACAATCGCACGACGGATCGACACGGGCTGATCTTCGAACTCCAGTTCAATCTCTTTGCCAAATGAATCGACTTTCTTCTGCAGGCTCTGCCAAATTGTCCACCCCATTAAGCCGCTGAATACACCAAGCAATATACCTGCATCCAGACGAGTAATCTCTCCATCGAACAATTGCCAAGTGGTTAAACCGGTAACTATAGTAAGAATCGGGAGTTCTTTACGCAGTACTTGGGAATGCACTGAGATCGGGTTTATGAGTGCGGTTAGACCAAGGATTAAGGCAATGTTGGTAATATTGGATCCGTAGGCATTTCCAAGCGCGATACCTGGGTTTCTCTGTGAGGCGGCAAGCGCTGACACAACCATCTCGGGAGCGGAGGTACCAAATCCGACAATAACCATTCCTATCAGCAGTGGAGGCATCCGGAAAAAACGAGCAGTACTGGCAGCCCCTTCAACAAAGCGATCAGCGCTCCAAACAAGTAGCGCAAGACCTATAGCCACACTCATAAATTCCAATGCCATACCTATACGCCATTAGACTTTTGCATTATATTTCGCGGAGTTTTCACCGTCTGCAAAATAAACGGGTTTACTGCCACTGTTTCATCCGGGGTGACACCTTTGCAGGTTCCTAATCACTGCTTCCGTGACATCTGAATTAACAGGTATTGATACCTAAATTTTAAGCGCTTTGGGTAAAAATGACGAGGATCAAATAAAATACTTATTTTACCAGTTATTTTATAACCTCGACCAAATGTAAATACTGCCGGGCTGACGCTGGATAAGATACAGAGTGCAGGTGTAAATAATGAAGACGGTATTGATATCGATCATCCAGCTTTTGCTGGCGGTCGCATTACTTGAGGCCGGCTCTGGCCTGCTGGGTGTACTGGTACCGATAAGGGCTCAGTCGGAGGGCTTTACAACATTTGCCATTGGGTTGTTCGGTTCGGGCTACTATCTGGGCTTTATTTCCGGTTGTGTGGCGGTGCCGGCTTTGATCCGACGCGTTGGTTATATCCGTACATTCGCTGGTTTCGTCTCTGTGATTGCCGCGACAGTGTTATTGCATCCGCTAATTGTCTGGGATACTGGCTGGGTGGTAATGAGATTAATCGTAGGCTTCGGTTTTGCCGGTGTTTATATCGCGGTGGAAAGCTGGCTCAATGAAATAGCCAGCAATGAAACCCGAGGTCGTATTTTCTCTTCTTATATGGCTGCTACCTGGCTGGCTGTAGTAGTCGGAAAACTGCTGTTCGGCTACTGGGATCCGGCCGCTTTCGAACCTTTCGCGGTAGCCGTGATTCTCGTTTGCCTTGCTGTTGTCCCGGTGGCCTTCACGACAATGTCGGCACCGCAACCGATGCCCCAGATTCCCTTCGAGATGCGGCGAGTGCTGAAATTTTCACCCTTGGGTGTGGTGGGGTGTGTAAGTGTCGGTGCCACCAATGGAACTTTCTGGAGTCTTGGGCCACTGTATCCGCAGGTCCAGGGTCTCAGTAACAGCGATATCGGTATTTTTATGGCCGTAGCGGCAATCGGTGGTGCGTTTACCCAGTGGCCATTGGGTAAGTGGTCCGACCGAACGGATCGGCGCAGGGTGATTGCGGTTACTAGCTGCATCGCGAGTGTGGCGGGATTGGCGCTGGCATTGCTGCGGACGGGACATGAGACAATCCTGATGACGGTAGCGGTTTGCTATGGTGCCGGTGCTCTACCGCTTTATGGTTTATTGATTGCACACACTAATGATCATGCTCCCAATGAAGCGTTCGTGGAAGTGAGCAGTACCTTGTTACTGACGTTCGGTGTGGGAGCTGTGTTAGGTGTTAATGACGGCTCCAAAGCGCGAATTACGGTACATAATGCGTAACTTCCGCTTTGGAGCTGTCATTAACACTGGTAAATCTGCATGGCAATGCGACCGTAGCCAACGTTAGGATTACGTTGTTTAAATTCAACAATGAGATCAATGATAGATTGATCAAGTGGTTTTCTACCGGGTTTATTCGATGATTTTTGGGAATAAAGTAAACAGTATTTTCGTTTTACGAGGGCTTGGTGAAATTTCAGAATGTTAGCAGGTTTGAGTATCACGGCGATTTTCTTGATTCTATTGGGTGAGATGAGCTGAGCAAGAAAACCGAAAAATGTTCGATCAAAGGTCGTGAGGGCAGGGGAGCGTAGCCGTTTACGGTTTAACGTGATGAGTTGCTGTTTTAATGCCAGGTTTTCGGCGATTAATGATTTGGTGCCGCCTGGTGTGATCAATTTCATCAACAAGCGTATAAAGTGAAACAAGAGTTCGAATTTTTTGTGCATTTGCTAATAATACGGTATTGAGTGTAACTCGAAAATGCACTAAAGTGCCAATATAATTGAGAAATTAAGAATTCGCACAGGACAGGATAACTTTCAAAAAGTTTCGAGGAACTTCTACCCTTTATCCGTCGCATGATTTCATTTTGTGCCAGATTCGGTGGTGCAAAAATCAACAGATGCACATGACCTTTCCCTTTCACCCATTGTAGTAACCTCTTTCAAAAATACTAAAAAGTTCGGGCAGAACGCTTTTATCTTCTTCAAGATTCTGAGCATAGATTCCAAAACCAAATTTTTCCGAAATAATTGTTGGGGAGTCGATCAACAAATTTTTGTCTTCTTTTTCAAACGTTGAAATAAATTTTTCGCAGGAGTTTTTGAATATATCGTATTCTTTATAAATAACTTCATGCCTATCATCCAGTTCGATAAATATGCACTTGTTACTATCATTATACTGGACCTTAAAACCAATCTCGGGGAAGTAGTCATTGGCTCTTACATGGATTCCACAGATTGTCTTTTTTTCATTAAATATGTATTTTAAACCCAGTTCAGACCTAACCTGCTCCAAACTCATACCAAGACAAATAGGACCGAGCGATTTGTAAGGTTCAATGTAGAGTTTCATATAATAACGCCTTAAAATATGTCTTTAGACTAATAGTCTAGCAGGGTTAACTACTATCCACACCTTAGGGACGTGCACGAAATAACTTCCGGTTTTCGCCTCCGATCCATCCCGCCTGG
>JARROD010000088.1:0-13058 GCA_037384225.1 Exilibacterium sp. | reverse complement strand
GGCGGCCGGCGGGCAACAGGGTGTGGAGCGAGCTGTTGGTCTCTTGCGCGACGAAGTCGAGCGTTCCATGGCCCTGCTGGGGTGCCGGACGATAGCGGAGCTCAGGCCCGATAAAATACGGTACCGTGGCCGCACCGCGGCGTATCCAAATGAAAGCTGTTTAGTGTGAGTGTTCAGGACTATCAGCTTTGTTGATCATTGATTGTTCTTTGTTTTAGCCAATAAAAAACAAACGATCAATGGTCAAAATTCAATATATTTTGCGGGTATTTCAGATGGCCCTGCTTGGTACTAATTTGTTAGTCGAAAGATCGGACGTTACAACCGCAGCAAAAACTAATGCAACCAATAAGCGAGTTAATAATATGATATATGCTACCGAAAAATTGAAAATACAATAATGTTGAAATTAATCCTTATTTCGTCGATAGGTGCTTCAAAAGCCGCTATTGCGTAAAGCATAGATATTATTTTTCACACTTGGCCCGCTGGAATAAAGGAGTCAAATAGTAACTGCGTTTTAAGCAATATTATATAATCAAAAAATCACGCACTTTTTATGTTAACGTCATTGATTTTTTTGGGTATATTTAAAAATACATTAATGGATAGAAAAATTAGAATTCACATTAACTTCAAAATAAATTACTAGGGTGAAATCATGATAATTCTATTGAACAAGTTTCAAAAAACGCTAATGGTATTGCTCGTTTCACATTTTTTATCATTGCCCACATATAGTGATACATTAAATAACCCTAACGTATTGCCGTTAAATAGTGACACATTAAATGAATTTGGCTTAATCATTTTTCATAACAATATAACAAAAAGTGATTCGATAAAAGAATCCAGAGGTACAGAGTTTAAATGCCCAGAAAATAAACTTATGATTGGAATGGAGCACAGTGGTGATGAAAATGGAAATACAAAATATAAGTGTGCTGGTCTATTTGCTCTATCTAACAATGAATTTATTAAAAGCCAAAATGTTATTATCACACCTAACGAAGCATTCGAGAGACCTATAAAAGAATCCAATAATATAGAAAATCTATGCACCCACCCAACACATGTGATGCTTGGAAGAAGGCATAGTGGTGACGAAAATGGTAGCACATCAATTCTTTGCGGCAGGCTTCACGTTTTATTTACAGTCTCTGATGAATTAGAAATTCCAGTTCAATTAGAGTACCGGTCTTTAGGTTTTAAACCTGCCATGAGGCAGTCCAGATTTAATGACGAATGTTTAGACAATGGATCTTTTATGATTGGACGACACCATAAGGGGGATGAAAATGGTTATACCAAAATTAAATGTGGCACATTAAATGCGGATCTATAAATTAAAATATTGAAAAACAGGCCTCATCTATAGGCGTGCTAGAAAATAAAAGCAAGTGTTCTGATCGCAGTTCGGATCAGAACACTTGCTTCACTCATTCCCAAACCCCGAAACCAAGGTACAAGCGCAAAGCCATGACATGGGCACAACGATTGAAGCGGGTATTTGATACCAACAGGCAATGGTTGATGACAAAGCGTCTTTTCCAAGATCGCTTCCAGGGCTGGCCGACAGGGACGGAACCGGTATCGCCCCTGGCAGCACGGGAACTGATAGCCATTTTGAAAAGCCAGCCTTTTGAATTGGCTCGGCAGGGGGAAAATAAGACATAAAGTTTAAATAATGTGACGTGCTACACTTACGCGCGTCACCGTTGTTTTTACACTTTACCTCCAATGAAGAGTGACTGAACAGGGTTTTCGATCTAACCGTAGGCGAGAATAGGCAACCACAGCACCAGTTCAGGCCAGCAGGCAATGATCAGAAGTCCCACTAGTTGCAAGACAATAAAGGGGATAACGCCGCGGTAGATATGTTCCATGCGCACTTCCTTCGGGCACACACCTTTCAGATAGAACAACGCAAACCCCACCGGCGGGGTTAAAAACGATGTCTGCAACGCTACCGCGATCAACATTACAAACCATACCAGTGTGGGATTGTCGACAACCCCACCACCATCGATATCAAAACCCAGCGTGCTGACAACCGGCGCCAGCAAGGGCAACACGATCAAGGTAATCTCGATCCAGTCGAGCATAAAACCCAACAGAAAAACTATAAACAGGATAAAGGCGACTATTCCGTAAGGACCAAAAGGCAAACCGGTAAGTGCCGATTCTATAACCTCATCGCCCCCGAGTTCACGCAATACAAGCGAAAAGCAGGTGGCACCGATAAAAATCGCAAAGATATAACCGGAGGTGCGCATGGTTCCCTCAACGCTTTCCTTAAGCACCTTAAAACTGAAGCGCTGGTTGAAAACCGCCAGGAGGGTAGCACCCAGCGCGCCGATACCGCTGGCTTCTGTCGGTGTGGCGATACCGGCGAAAATTGAACCCAACACGGCAAATATCAGCAGCGCAGGTGGAAAAATATCCCTGAACACGCGCAAGACCAGGCGCCAATCGAAGGGCTCACGATCACCCGCTAAAGGGGCATTCTCCGGCTTTAGCAGGCCTATAATGAAAATATACAGCAGGTACAGAAAACCCAGCATCAGACCGGGAACCACCGCCCCCATAAACAGATCGCCAACCGAGATGCCCAGTTGGTCTGCCATAATCACCAACATAATACTTGGTGGAATCAGTATGCCGAGGGTGCCCGCTCCCGCAATAGTTCCGAGCGCCAGTGGCATATGGTAGCCCTGCTTTTGCATGGCCGGCAGCGACATCAGGCCAAGCAATACCACCGAGGCGCCGATAATACCGGTGGAGGCCGCCAGAATAATACCGATCATGGTCACGGTTATGGCCAGGCCACCGCGCACTTTACCAAACAGCGCCTGCATGGAACGCATTAACCGTTCCGCCACACCGGAGCGGTCCAGCATGATACCCATGAAAATAAATGTGGGCAGCGCCACCAGCACCCAGTTATCCATAATTTTATAAATACGGTTAACCACCAGCCCCAGCGTTAGAAAATCGAGCCCCGTCATGGCATCGAAATAGAGATCCGCAAAATAACCGATAACAGCAAACGCAACGCCGACGCCGGCCAAAACCCAGGCAACAGGAAAACCGGTAAACATCAGCAGCATAAAGGTGATGAACATACCGATTACAAGGTATTGATTGATATCCATCAGGTGTTTCTCCCGGAAAGCAAGGTTATTTCACGAACCAGACGGGCGGCTGCACTTAAAAACAGCAGCCCGAAGGACAGCGGAATAACAGACTTGATGGCCCAGCGCCAGGGTAATCCGGAGGGTGCGTTGGAGTGCTCGTTAATACGCCAGGAATCGGCAACGAAATCAATACTGTGCCATATCACGACCAGGATAAATGGCATCAATAAAAATAGAATACCCAAAATTTCGACAATGCGTTTGGTTGTTGTTTGAAAGCGAGCGTGCAACACATCCACGCGAATGTGCACGTTGTGGGTTTGCCCGTAGGCCAGGCCGAGCATAAGGCCCAAAGCATAGAGGTGCCACTGCAGCTCTTCGAGCACAACCAGGCCGTTATTAAAACCATAGCGCAACGTCACCTGGACTATGATCACCACAATCAGCAATACATAACTCCAACTGGCGACAATTCCCACCCGATTGATAATTGCATCGATCAGATCGGCGAAAGCCAAGGCAGAATTACCTTTAGACACAGCAGCCTCCTTCTCCAGAGAAAAGACAGGGAACGTGAAAATATACCCAAAGCGGCACAAATGCGCCGTTATACCAAGTGAAGGTTGGTAACTTCTCAATAACCCGGGGTATTGTGCCTTCGATTCGGCGGCCATCCGCCTGACACTGTGCTTACCCCGGGTTATTGAGAAGTTACGAAGGTTGTTACTAATGCGCCAGCCGGCTACGTGGTAAAAACGCATAGGATTCCCACAGGTCGTAACCTTTGCGAAAGGCGACCATGTCGGAATAGACTTTTTTGAAAAACTTGTCTTTGGCTGATTCTTCCGCGGCAACCTGCTCCCAGGTCTGTTTGAATAGGTCGAGCATTTCATCGCTCCAATACATCAGTTTTACAGCGTTTTCTTCGACATTGCGCCGCATGACTGCGTATTGTATCGCCTCGCCTTCGGCCAGGGATTCGGCCATAGAAGCCTTACAGACCGATTCGACCACAGCCTGCTGACTGACGTGCATTTTCTGCCAGGTTTTGTTGTTGATCAGCAGTTCAAAGATCGTTGCCTGCTGGTGCCAGCCGGGGAAGTAGTTATATTTTACGATCTTATGCAACCCCAGACGTTGATCAATGGCGGGTTGGGAAAATTCCGTGGCATCGAGGGCGCCTTTTTCCAAGGCGGGAAAAATTTCACCACCCGGCAGCAGGCTGGTCGATACACCCAGTTTCTCCATCACCTTGCCGCCAAGGCCGAAAAAACGCATGCGCAACCCTTTCAGGTCTTTCGGTTCATTTATCGGTTTGCTGAACCAGCCGGAGGTTTCCGGAGCAATAATCGCGCAGGGTATTACATGCACCTCGTAGCCGGCCTGATCGTACATTTCCTGGTACAGTTTCAGGCCATTGCCATAGTAGAGCCAAGCCATATATTCGCCGGCCTCAGGGCCGAAGGGAATGGCGGAAAATAGCGGTGAGGCGGGTATTTTCCCCGCCCAATATCCGGAGGTGGCGTAACCCGCATTGACTTTACCGGTAGAGACTGCGTCCAGAATTTCAAAGGGAGCCACCAGCTTGCCCGGTTCATAGATTTTTACCTTTACACTGTTGTTGCTAACGACTTTTATATTTTCCGCAACCCGCTTGATAGGCGTGCCCAGCGCGGGCAGTTCGGAGGACAGGGCGATGGGGACTTTCAATAAAACCCGGTTGACCTTGTCGGCGGCCTGGGTAAAGGGTGTGACTAAAGCAGCACTTATAGTCACACTAAACAGTAGTGCTTTGATTCGCTTATTCATGTTGCTCTCCTCTCTTCGATTCGCTCACTCTTACTCGCTGCAGGCAGCGTTGCCATTGCTTTGGAGTCTTGCTGAAAAGGTAAAACCATTAGACCATCCGCCAGTTTGGTATAATGGTATGACCATTAATGTCGTGCATTGCCTACCTTACAATCGGGCCGATCGCCAGTCAAAGTTGAATTTGAAATAAAAAATTAGCACATTAATGCATAATTAATATGCAAAACCTGTGGATTTAGTACTGTTGTAGCGCTAAAGTCACACCACTAAACGGTAAATTGGTAACACCAAATAACCTTTTATATTTACCAATTTGCAGATTCGTCAATTCGACCCGTTTCCATCATGGGTTTTGTATGAGGAAAACCGCAGCGGTGGATTACAACCGAGTGAAGCATTCAAAAATTTCTGATGTGGTCATGGAGCAGATCAGCAACATGATTCTGGAAGGCGTTCTCAAACCGGGCGAAAAATTACCTTCCGAACGCGAGCTTGCCGAGCAGTTCGAAATTTCCCGGCCATCGCTACGAGGGGCTTTGCATAAATTAGAAGCCTGTGGACTTCTCAAGCGCGTACAGGGCGGTGGCACCTATGTTTCATCGAATATCGGTTCTTCGTTTACCGAACCGTTGCTGCCGTTGTTTGAGCAGCGCCCTGAGTCCAAATACGATCTATTGGAATTTAGGCACGCGCTTGAAGAAACAGCCTGTTATCTGGCTGCGCAAAGGGCCACAGCCACGGATAAAGAGACCATTCAACAGCGCTACAACGAATGGCTGGCGCTGCACAATGAAAACAAGGGGCAGGCCTATGAGGCGGAGGCGGATCTGGAGTTTCATTTATCCATTGCCGAAGCCTCACACAATGTGGTGTTGCCCCACGTAATGCGCGTTTTATCGAGAACGATACTGCACAGTATTACGGCCAGCCTGAAGGATCTGTATGTCACCAATAACGGCCGTGAGCAGATGTCACTACAGCATGAAGCCATGCTAAATGCCATTTTGACAGGCAACCCCGATCAAGCCAAAGAGGCTGTTGGCAACCACCTGAATTTCGTAAGAAGCCGATTGGAAGAGGTGGAAAAACAGGCTTTGCGCGATCAACGTGCCCTGCGCCGCAAAGCCGGGGCCGAAAATAAACGAAACCAGAGTTAACCCAAGATTTGCCATGGCCGTAAGCATTTGATGCCGGCCGCGAGGCGAAGCTGGACCACAGGGGTGGCGGCCCCCGTGATCCAGAGGAAAGCAACAGACATGGATGCCACCAAACCTATAACACGACATTATCACGTTTAGAGGAGAGCATCATGAATAAACTGATGCCGGCACCCCTGGCAGCCATTCTGCCAAGCGTGCCTGTTGCCATTAAAAGTATAGCAGAGACTGCTCTGTGTGAGACTGCTCTGTGTCACGTAGTGGATTTACAACTTGACAAGGTGAAGCTTGATAGGCGCAGGTTGAGTACGTTGGCCTGTGGTCTCATTGGCATAGCAGCCTGCGTTCCGGCCCTGGCAGGCTTCGAACTTGACCTGGATGGCGGGAATAAGCTGAAGTTTGGCGGCTATGTAAAAGCCGATGCTCGCCATGTGAACGGCGATATTGCCTATCAGGATTACTGGGTAGCGAATTTCCCCGGAGGCGCTCCGGTGGACACCTCTCATACCGGGTTCAATATCAAGGAATCCCGTGTTAACGTCACCTATATCCACGGCGATGTCACCGGTTTTGTAGAGTGGGATTTTTATGGTGGCGGTGGCAATGAGGTTGTCAGTAACTCGTCCAATCCCCGCCTGCGCCATTTTAAGTTCAATTATAAAAACTGGATGGTGGGGCAAACCTGGTCAACCTTCATGCCCCTGGCAGCATTGCCGGAAGCCCTGGATTTTGGCGGTCCGCACGTGGGCGAAGCATTCGCGCGACAGGTTCAGGTACGTTATACCCGCGACGGTTTAGAGGTAGCCCTGGAAAACCCGGAAACCAACGGTGACGGCGATGTGGGAACACCCGCCAACCCCGTGGGTGTAACTGGCGACCAGGCCGACAGCGATGAATCCACCCCTGATTTGATTGCGCGTTACACCTTTAAAGGGGAATGGGGAGAACTCAGCCTGGCGGGGCTGGCGCGCAAGGTGGATCAGGGCGGCCTGGATGAAACAGCCGTGGCCGGCAATGTTTCCGGGCGCATCCATACCGTCGGTAAGGATGACCTGAGGTTTCAAGCCAGCTTTGGCGAACCGGGACGGTATGTTTCAGCGGCCCTGACCCCCGATGTTGTTGTCGATCCGGCCAATGACCAGGTGGAGGTTGAGGAAACCACGGCATTCACTTTGGCCTACCGGCATTTCTGGACAGATACCCTGCGTTCAACAGCTTTTTACGGCACCGCGGAAACCGACATACTGGAGCGTGACCGGGCGCATTGGGGAATTAACCTGATCGGTCAGATAACGACTGGAGTGACCGCCGGTTTTGAGGTGGGCAATTATTCGATCGACGACAACAATAGTGCCAATGCCGACTCCAATTACTATCAATTTTCGGCCAGGTACACTTTCTGAACACCTTCGCACCGACCCCGATACCACACCTGTGGCATCGGGTTAGCTGCCGTCCCAGTAACGTCTCAATAACCCTGCTTCACCTCGCGCACCCAGCGCTGCACACGACTTTCCAGGACCGGCATCGGCAGTGCACCGCCACCCAGCACAGTGTCGTGAAAACCGCGGATATCAAATTTGTCGCCCAATTGCTCGCGAGCGGCAGTGCGCAATTCCAGCAGCTTTAACATACCGATCTTATAAGCCGTGGCCTGGCCCGGCCACACCAGGTAGCGCCGCACTTCGGAGCGCACCGCGGTTTCCGGAATCGTCGAGTTTTTCAGAAAGAAATCCACCGCCTGTTGCTCGCTCCAGCCTTTGGCGTGTAACCCTGTATCCACAACCAAACGGATAGCGCGCCATATTTCCGTGGTCAGACGCCCGAAGTCGGAATAAGGGTCGGAGTAACCTCCCATCTCTTTAGCCAGTTTTTCCGCGTACAACGCCCAGCCCTCGGCATAAACAGTGTAGTGCGACAAAGTGCGAAATTCGGGAATTCCTGTGCGCTCCTGAGCGATAGAGATCTGCATATGGTGTCCGGGAATGCCCTCGTGATAGGCAATGGCTTCCATATCGGTTTTAGAATAGGCAGTCATATCCGCAAGATGGGCATAGTAAACGCCCGGGCGGGAACCGTCGGGAGTACCCGGATAGTAGTGCTGGGCGGCGCCCGGCTGCTCCCGGAAAGCTTCCACGCGTTTGACCACCAGGTCCGCCTTGGGCAGTATACCGAAATAATCAGGCAGCTTGGCCTTCATCGCATCCAGCATGGCACGGGAGTCGTCCAGATAACCCTGGCGGCCGGCATCGGTATTGGGGTAAAAGAAGCGTTTATCGGTGCGCACAAACTTAAAAAATGCCTGCGGACTACCTTCAAAACCGACTTTTTTCATGATCGTCTCCATTTCCGCGCGGATGCGCGCCACCTCCGACAGCCCAATCTGATGAATTTCATCAGCGCTAAGCTCAGTGGTAAGGGTTCTGGACAGCCGGTGCTTATAGTAGGCTTCTCCGTTCGGCAGACTGCTCGCCCCCCTAGCCTCCTCAGAAGCCTTCTGCATATCCTTCTCCAACCACGCAATCAGTGTTTTATAGCTGGGGAGAAAGCTTTCCTGCAGCGCTTTGCGGGCATCGGCGCGCAGTGTTTGCGCCGCTTTTTCGTCAATGTTCTTCGCTTCCAGCAGAGTGTCGATTTCCGCTTTTAGATCGGCCCACAAAGGTGTGTCATCACCTGCCTCAACAAAAGGCGCACCGGCAATCAGTTTAGTAGCCTCGTCAATAGCGCCCTCATAGGCAAAACGAGGCGGGTGCACGCCCTCCTGCGCGGCGAGCTTAGCCCGCTCCAGCAACTGATCGATAGCCCGGGAAATGCCCCCGATACGGGTGATATAAGCGCGCATATCATCACTGTTATCCACCTTGTGAAAATTGATCAAAAAGTTGGGAAGATCCGCTTGAGGACCATGCATCTGGTGGAAAATATAGTCGCGGCGGTTAAACGGCAATTGCGCCTTGTCCCGTTCATACTGGTAGACCCACAGGTCATAGGAGGTTTTACCTTCCGGCGACAGGGCTTCATAATCGAAATTCTTTTTCATTTCGGCTACGGTTTTTTCTTTCCAGGCGACCTGTTCCCGCTCCGCCGCCTCGCTCATATCGTCTATCTGATCGTAGAGAACTTTGCGACCGAGAAACGTGAGTTCAATGGGGCTAAACCGCAGCTCTTCGGTAAAGCGCTCGTCGAGCCACTGATTCAGGCGTTCCGTTTCCGCTGCCGGATCCGTGACGGCAGCGTCCTCGCCACCCGCCGTCTCCGCCTGCGGCGTATCGGTATTTACTGTCGTTGGTTCCTCAGCCCGCTGGCAGCCACTGAGCAACGTCAGCAACAGCAGGCTTAATAAAGTCATTCGCATTGTTATCGCCTCTATAATTAGTTGTGCAAAGAGTAAATCACCCAAGGGCAGCACCAACGGCTAACCACCGAACGTCCCACAAGTGGGTCATATGCCAATACCACCCACCTTTGACGAATACAAACCAGAAAACCCTATTGCTGGGTTCACATGCCCTATGTCCCTGTAACCCTGTTGCATCCAGTCCTCTAGTGCAACCCGGCGCCTATAAATTTTCGACTTAATCCCACACAATTCCTGCCCGCGCCAAAAGGTATGTTCCTGCCAACATTTATTTATCCAATTATTGAGATTGTTTTTATTGTACGCTCATCGCCCAGCGTTCAAATATTCTCCCCCGGCCCGACTAGTGCTTCGGGCGATAAATTTTTTATCTAAAATTCTTAATGTGGTTCTATCCAAGCCCGGCCCAGCCGGTAAGGGTGCGGGATTAAGGGCGAATATCAAGCGACATCGATGGCACCCAACGGCGGGAACCACTGGAGGTAGACTGTTCGCCCCCAATCCTTTCCCCTGGCCTGGAGGGCCGGTCTCGACGCGTAACAAGAACAGATGAAAAAACTCATTCCACCCATTCACTCATCCACGTTGTAATTAGCCGATAATGTACTATAAATACCGAAGCCCCCCCACCGGAGAAAAACGCCAAAATCAAACGGAGAAAAAATTGAAAAACAAAAACGGCACTATCACGCTAATTGCCTTTTTATCCACTCTCTACTGTCCCTTTACCCTCTGTGAAACACAAGGCACAAACGTCGACCACACAATGCATCACAAAGCCATAAAACAGCAACAACACCAAACCTTCACCGTTGAAAAAACCACGACATCACTATCCATTCCCAACGTTACCCTCCTCAATCAAAACGGCGAAAAAGTGAAGGTCTCCGAAAAACTTATTAACGGCAAAATCGTATTACTTAACACAATTTTTACATCCTGCTCCACCATCTGCTCTCCAATGGGCGCCAACTATGCCAGACTACAAAAGATACTCAGCCAAAAACTGGGTGAATCCAAACTGCGCAAAAAAATTATATTGTTATCTGTCAGTGTCGACCCAACCACAGATACGCCACAACGTCTAAAATCCTGGAAACAAAAATTTAACGGCCAGCCCGGCTGGACACTTCTCACCGGCGACCGGGCCAACATCGATAAACTGCTAAAGGCCACCGGACTTTTTGCCGCCGACTTTGTCGACCATGCACCCGTCGCCCTGCTCGGCGACGCCACCTCCAATCGCTGGCGCCGGGTATCAGGGCTCACACCAGCACCCATGCTGGCACAACTGCTTGTACAACAGCTCGATGCCAGCACCGACCCTATCGCACAGGAGAACTGATGAAAAACCCAACATTATTGAGCACCCTATGGCCACGGCTATTGGCGATATTATGGTTAGCGGGGTACGGATTGACGCCCATTGCCCACGCAGCCTCGAAAGCGCAACCGGCACCACCGGTTTCCCCTGCCGAAACCTATTTTACCAACGTCTTACTGATCAACCAGGACGATAAACCCAGACACTTTTACCGCGACCTTTTACAAGGTAAGGTTGTCATTATCAACTCTTTTTTCAGCGCCTGCACCGGAAGTTGTCCGGTGTCTATGGGCATTCTGGCGAAAGTGCAACAGCGCTTTGAAAAACAGATGGGCAAAGAACTGCACTTTGTTTCCATCTCTCTGGATCCGGAAATGGATACACCACCCAAACTCAAGGCGCTTGCGGAAAAACTCCACACCGGGCCGGGCTGGCAGCTGCTCACCGGCGACAAGCGCAATGTCGATTTTGCGCTGAAAAAAATCGGTCATTTCGTGGAGGATATTGCCACCCACAACAATACCCTGATTGTCGGCAATGAAACGACCGGGCTCTGGAAAAAGGCCTTTACCCAAGCGGGGCCGGACGCCTTGGTTGAAATCATCGCCAGTGTACTCGACGACACCGGCGCCCCGGTTGAAAACTGACTCCTGCCGATGCCGCTGCCAATCCTACTCACTGTATTTTTTCTCAGCGCCACAGCCGGCGCCGCGGAGCTGACACCGCAACAGAGACGCGGCGAACAGATTTATTTACAGGGCATCAGTAATCGTTCAGAGCACCCGGAGACAAGTGCCTACAGCAAGTCCTACAGTGGCGGCATTGTGCCCTCCGATATTCGCTGGCAGGTGCTGACCAAACCCTACAACACCACCCTTGTCGATGGTCGCCAGCGTCCCCCTTACAGTGGAAAAGCCTTGAAAAAAGCCATCGCCCTGGGATTGGACCCAAAGGGAACGGAACTGAACCCGGTTATGCCCCGCTATCGGTTAACCCGGGAGGATATGGAGGATCTGATCGCCTACCTGAAAGGGCTCGGTGAATATTCCCCGCCAGGGGTGAGCGATGGGCAAATCCGCATCGGCGTTATACTTCCCGCCGCGAATCCAATCAAATCCGATGCCATCCAAAAAAGTCTGCTGGCATTTATAGCGACGCTAAACGCGGGTGGCGGCGTTTTTCAACGTAAAATAGACCTTTTCTTTACCACCGCACCATCAACGGCCGGCGAAAGACAAACATTTATCACAACGCTTAGTAACACCGATTTATTCGCGTTGGTAGCCAGCCATCTGGATGGCATTGAAACCCTGGTACACACATTCACCGAACGCTCGGGCACACCGGTTGTCGGGGCTTTTTCACGCAATCCCACACTGGCGGGCGGAACACCTAATCGGCAAATTTTTTACCTGCTTCCCGGCGCTAAAACCCAAAGCCTGGCGCTAGCCGCCTTTGCCCGTCGGCGCTACGCCCTCGACTCCGTCAGTACCCGCATTGTCAGCACATCGTCACAGCGATTCCAACAGACCGCTCAAGCGCTGGCGGCAAGTTGGAAAAGCAGTCGCCGGCCCCCACCGGAGATCATTGTATTGCCGGCGCCGGCAAAAACACTGGCCGCACTTGTCGCGCAACTGCGCGCCGATGCCGTCGAGCTGATTTATTTTCTCGGCGCCCCCCGGCAGCAGGAGGCTTTTCTGGAAGCCGCCGCCGCGCAGCAATGGTGGCCCGCGATAATGATCCCCAGCACCAGTATAAGCGAAAGTTTATGGCGTGCAGCCGCCGGCTTCGACAAACACATTTTTATCGCCCTGCCGACGCTGCCCCGCGACTATCGCACCGAGGCGCTCGCCAGTTACCGGCGCTTGCGTCAACAGTATCGACTGCCGGAGGCATACAACAATACCCAACTGCAGGTGATAGCGGCAGCGGCAACACTGGTGGAAGCGCTGACCCGAAGCGGCAGAGATTTACAACGGGAAAAGTTGATCACCGCGCTGACACAGTTTTATCGATTCGACACCGGTCTGACAACACCTGTTACCTACGGGCCCAACAGACGCCTCGGGTTGTCCGGCGCTTACATTGTCAGCGTGGATTTAAACCGTAAAACCATCGTGCCGGAATCGGAATGGATCGAGGTAGACAGCCATTTTTAGGAACGGGCACGGAATAACTTCCCGTTTTCGGTTTTGAGGCGCCCGCTTGGCTAGGCGCAAAAACGAAGGCATAGTGGGCCTACGTCGAGTTTTTGCAACGACGCCAGGCGGGAT
>JARROD010000087.1:7023-18719 GCA_037384225.1 Exilibacterium sp. | reverse complement strand
GAGACTCTTGAATTTCTTCAAAATCAATGTCAAAGGCAGACAAAAGTAACCAAGGTCTTAATGACCAGGTTGAATAATTTTTATTTCCTATTACTAACTTCACTTTATAACGCCTCTCCCTATAAATATCACCTAGCACCTCGATTTGAATAGACATACCCAAAGCGTTTGAGATTTAGGTGTTAACATTTGAAACCATCATTCAGAACCTTTTGAAAATAATGTAACGTATCGCCAAAGCACGCTGCTTTTTGGTGTTACACTCATCCTTTTAATGCTTGTAACGACATTCTCCCCCGGGCCTCCCTCCGGAGCAGTCTAAACAAAAAACAAATAAGATTATGCTTAGTCTAACCAGGCTCATAACTTTCAGATGAATTCTCCTTAGAATACTACCAGTTCTTCTGCTGTTACTTTAAGCTCTCCATTCCGCAGCCTATGTTAACCCTATCGTTGCATAAATTTTCGGCCCAGAACCGCTTCGCTGCTTTTATAGCAGCATTTATAGCGCCGTACTCGTTTTTTCTGGACATCACCTAGAGTGACTAGGCTCAGCCCAGAAAAAACTCCGTGCGACGCTATAAATACCGCTCTAAAAGCTTCTGAACTCGAAAATTTATGCAACGATAGGGATTATTGTTTTAATTTGTAATGATTGAATCAAGCTGGTCTTACAAAATACCGTTTTATTGGTAAGACCAAACAGGTATACTAACATCCCTGTTCAAGGATGCGCAATCGTGGAATCGGCCTACACCATACGCTATGGGAGGCTCAGAAAAAACCGACTTGTAGAATATGACGACGCCGGTACGCTATTTTGTGCCACTTTAGCTCTGATGCCGAAGTTGTGTACTAACGGGTATCCGCCTGTAGCCTGTCAATTGTTGGGTTTAATACCTTGATACCACACAAACCTACGTAGAAACAAAATTAGAAACAAAATTAGAAACAAAAAATAAGAGCTGTGATTTGAAAATGATTCCTGGACTTATACCTAAGCCCCCCCGGGGAGCCATAGCTATCCCGTTACTCACTGCCCTGCTCGCCGGTTTGTCCGCCTGCTCCGACAAAGCGCCCGAAGCTGAGCCTCCCCCTCCGACCTCCGAAACTGCGGTTGAAAACAAACCGGTGGCGATGGTGGAAGTTGCCAACCCGTCAAACTTTGCCCGTAGCGATCAACCCGTGTATTTATCCAGACAAGCCTTGGGCACCACCGCCGAGCACTTATCGGTCTGGGTAGTCGACGCTCAATCAATTGTTGAAGACGCTCAATCAACCGTTGAAGACGCTCAATCAATCGTTGAAGACGCTCAATCAATCGTTGAAGACTCTCCAATCCCCAGCCAGATGGTGGATATGGATGGTGACGGCAGCGAGGACGGTCTGTTGGTACTGCTCAATTTTGACCCGGCGGAAAAGAAATATCTCGCTATCAAAGACAGCCCGGCACAACTCAAGATAAAAAGTCGCACACAGGCGGAAATCTCTGCCAAGCAGGGCGGCAAGTGGGAGGAGCATAAGTATATTGGCGGCACCTTTAAAAACCTCGACAGTTTGATCGCGCCACCCGCCCACACCGATCACTCGGGCTACATCCGCTATGAAGGACCCGGTATCGAATCGGATAAAGTCGGCTATCGGATTTATCTCGATTGGCGCAATGGATTCGATATTTTCGGTAAGACAACGTCGGCGCTGGCATTGCAGAACGTAGGGCAGGATGGTTTTGAGTCCTACCACCACCTGAGCGACTGGGGAATGGACATCCTCAAGGTAGGCGATTCACTGGGTGCGGGCGGTTTTGGTTACTGGCACGATGGCAGGGTGGAAGCCGTCTCCAAGGTGAATCAGCGCGCGGTACGCATTAGCGCCAATGGCCCGTTGCTATCATCCTTCGAACTTACCTATAAAAATTGGCAGACAACATCGCTGAAAACCGATCTCAGCGCCCGGCTCTCCATGGTGGCAGGTAGCCGGTTGGTAAATGCAACGCTGAAAAGCAACCCGGCGGTGGACAAGCTGGCAATCGGCCTGGTCAAACACGACAATACGCAATGGATCGAGGGCTCGACGGACATCACCGGCAGGGCTTACACCTATGTCGCCAGTTACGGCCCGCAGAGTCTGAACGACGACAATCTGGGTATGGCGTTGATTTTCAGGAAGCAAGACCGCGCTGAGCAGACCGAAGATGAACATAGCTATGTCTCGGTGATGAAAACACCGGCTGGGAAAATGGAATACTATTTTCTGGCAGCCTGGGAGAAAGAACCCGGCGGTATCAAAAACCAACAGGAATTTATTCAGTACCTCGAACGCGAAATTGAAAAACTGACCCTCAAACCCCGAGTCTCGATAAAAAGCCAACTGTCCACCGAAGCCAAAGCAGGCCCCCTTACTCCCGAACAGGCCATCGACTGGGCCGTAAAACTGGCCGATGCACAACTGCAAAGAAGCGCCCTGGATTACCGCTACGGCGGCTGGGATCCGGTGCGCGCCCGACCCTTGGAGTTTGAGTACACCACCGGCTTACTTGAACTCTACCGGGCCGCGAGCGACAACAATTGAATAGCAACAACAATAGCAACACCAATAGCAACAACAGTGGACAAGAACTAGACACAGATTAAACCCTGTGAAGGAAAAATTAAGATGAACCAGATTTGCGACGAACGCTACGCCATTCACCCGAATGATTACAAGCATTACGACACGAGTGCACTCCGCCAACACTTTCTCATTGAGAATTTGTTCGAGGCAGAGAAGGCACGCTTCACCTACACCCACTACGACCGTTTGATTGTCGGCGGCGTTAAGCCGGTAAACAGCAGCGTCACCCTTGAGCCGCTGGATCAATTGCGGGCCGAGTATTTTCTTGAACGCCGGGAGTTGGGCGCCATCAACGTCGGCGGCGCCGGCTGTGTTCAAATCGACGGCGAACGGTTTGAGCTGGACTATAAAGACGCGCTGTATATCGGCCGCGGCGCTAAAGAGGTGGTATTTACCAGCGTCGACGCTGCGACGCCGGCGAAGTTCTACCTCAACTCCACCCCGGCTCACACCAGTTACCCCTCTCGCAAGGTCAGCCGCCAGGAGGCCGATGTCATGGAGCTGGGTTCCTCCGACACCAGCAACGAGCGCGCCATCAACAAACTCCTGGTCAACAGCGTGCTGCCCACCTGCCAGCTACAGATGGGACTGACCGAACTGCGCCCGGGCAGCATCTGGAACACCATGCCCTGCCACACCCACAGCCGCCGTATGGAAGCCTATTTTTATTTTGAAGTGCCCGAGGAACAGGCGGTTTGTCATTTTATGGGGCCGCCCAGCGAAACCCGTCACCTGTGGATCGCCAACGAACAGGCGGTGATCTCGCCACCCTGGTCCATACACTCCGGCGCCGGCACCGGCAACTACACATTTATCTGGGGCATGGCGGGGGAAAACCTTGACTACGGCGATATAGAAGCTGTGACACCGCGAATGCTGGCAGGGGGTGTGAATGAATAACCTGTTCGATCTTAGCGGCAAATGCGCCCTGGTGACCGGCGCTACCCACGGACTGGGGATGGCCATGGCCAAAGGCCTGGCCCGGGCTGGGGCAAAGCTGGTGATCAACGGCAACTCCTCGGAGGCAAAGCTACAGGCGGCCCTGGAGGAATACCGGAAATGTGGCTTCGATGTTAACGGCTACCTTTTCGACGTCACCCGTGAAGACCAGGTCAACGACGCTGTTGCGCGCATCGAGTCGGAGGTTTCCGGCATTGATATCCTGGTTAACAACGCCGGTATCATTAAACGTATCCCCATGCTGGAAATGAGCCTGGTGGATTGGGAGCAGGTCATTCGCACCGATCTGACCGGCGTTTTCAATGTCACCAAGCCCGTCGTCAAACGCATGATCACCCGCGGCGGCGGCAAGGTGATCAATATCTGCTCCATGATGAGCGAGTTGGGTCGCAATTCCGTCGGTGCCTACGCCGCGGCCAAAGGCGGTTTAAAAATGCTGACCCGCAATATGGCCACCGAGTGGGCGTCACACAATATCCAGGTCAACGGTATAGGCCCGGGCTATTTCGCCACCGAACAGACCGCCCCCATTCGCGTCGACGGCCACCCCTTCAATGACTTTATCGTCAACAGAACCCCGGCCGGCCGCTGGGGTGACCCGGATGACCTGCAGGGAACAGCCGTGTTTCTCGCCTCGGCGGCGAGTCAGTTCGTCAATGGACAGATCATTTATGTCGACGGGGGAATACTGGCGACTATCGGCAAACCCGCCAATGAGTAATGGCGGGGTGTCATAGCACCGAATGCAGCAGCGGTAGTGGATTAAAATCCGCTTTCCAGTTTTTCAAATTCGTTTAAAAACAACATTTTGGGTAGAACCGCTCCGCGTTGCTGAATAACCACGGCGGCGCAGGCGGCACCCCAGGCGATGGAACCCTCGGGCGATATCCCCCGGCAGCGCGCCGCCAGGTAACCTGCGTTAAAGGAATCTCCAGCGGCGGTGGTATCCAACACCGACTCGACCCTGCATACAGGAACGTCGAGAATAGAGCCTTCAGTAACGACCAGCGCGGGAGCCGCACCACGCTTGAGCACCAATTCTTGCAACGGGTATTGCCGCAGCCGGTTCAACGCCTGGCTCTGATCGGCGTCGCCCCACAGCGACATTTCATCATCCAGAGTAAGCAGGGCTACATCCGTTTTCTGTAGGAAAGTGCTGGTCACCTCCCTGGCCTGTTGAACATTCGTCCACAAACGGGGCCGGTAATTGCTGTCGAAAACGACTTTGCCGCCCTGGCGTCGATAGGCTTCGAGAAACTTCCCCAGGCGCCCGCGGGCCTCCTGGCTTAGAATTGCCAGGGAAATACCACTGAGATAGAGGTAGTGGTATTGCATAAGGGCGACGGGCGGTGACACCCGGTCAAACAGCAGCCGGGCGGCGGATTCTCCGCGCCAGTAGGAAAACTGTCTTTCGCCGTCCACTGTGTTGTGAATCATATAGAGACCGGGCTGACGCACCGGATCCCGCTCTACCCACTGGGTATCGATCCCTTCGCTTTGCAGTGCCACCACAATTTCGTCACTGTACAAATCCTGCCCCAATCGAGTCACATAAGCGGTTGGTATCTGCAAACGGGCCAGATAAACCGCTGTGTTGTATGTATCGCCCGCATAAGACAGCGCTTTAGTGCGCAGCCCCGCCTGAGCCAGTTCAATCATTACTTCGCCAATGGCCGCCACACCTTGCATAACACGCCTCATATCACCTGTTTTGTATAAATGTCAAACCTTTCTGCTGGAGGTTCTCGCGCTGCTGGTTTTAACCGGCAATCAGTATTGATCAGTTTTGATGCGCTAAAAAACACGCATATTAAACTGACCATTTAATAAATCATGGCCGCCATTTCAACCATATTGGTCACACCAAAATAGTTTGCCAATATGCTGTGGATCATCCGTTATGGCTCGCTCACTTCAGTTGCACAAATGATGATACGCGGACCTTTCTGTCGATTCCGGCGCGCCACGACCTGGCTCGGCGAATCGACTGCCGCTACCTGGCCGAACTGGTGGGAGATTATAGACTGACCGAAGAAGAGGCTTTGGAGCTGGCCGCGGATCTCAGTTACAAACTGGTTAAAAAAGCCTACAAGTTATAGATTGTCCTACCAATTATAGGCTATTAAGCGTGTCGAGGCGCTGGCGGCTGGTTTCGCTTTTTCTGCGGGCTTCCTCGACAGCCTCATCCTCCGAGGCTTTCAGCAGTTGTTTCACCACCCCGGTGAGGTGTTCCCGCATTTTTGTTTTCGCCTTATCCGAATCGCGCTTACTCAAGGCTTTCAGGATCGCCTTGTGAGCCTCGATACGTGTTTTGGCGCCGGATACGCGCACACGGTTGATGATTTCGGGGGGTAGCGGGGAGTTGTTGCGCAGCTTCCACAAGTGATCGATGACCGACTCTATGGCGGCATTTTTACACGCTTTGGCGATGATCATGTGAAATTTGCGATCGGCGCTTTCCTCGGGTGTATCGCTGGTACTTTCCAGTATCAGGGATTTAAGGGCCTGTTCCAGCTCTTCCAGCTCGGCATCGGTGATGTGTCTGGCCGCCAGGCCCGCAGCTTCGCTTTCAAACAAAATCCGGGCTTCGAGTACATCCAGCGCGCCGACATCCTTTTCCGAGGCTTTGACACCTCCCCCACCGCCGGTGATATAAACACCAGATCCACCTTTGACCTCCACATAGCCGGCAATTTCGAGGGCGATTACCGCTTCCCGGAGGGTTGGTCGGCTGACATTGAACCGCTCAGCCAGCTTGCGCTCTGCGGGCAGGCGGGTGCCAATGGGGTAGTCGCCGCGGGAGATGGCCTCAGCCAGTTGTTCCGCGATTTGTTGATAGAGCCGTCCATCTGAGTTACTGGCACTCAGGTTCATGCTGAATCCTATTCTGTCGTTGCTTCACAATCGTATTGTAACCGATGGCAAGAGCGGTTAATAGATGTTGATCTATAAATCACTTAGTCCAATTCATCAATTTTGGACTGACCAATAGGTTTAATCCTATTGTTAGGGTTGTGCACGACCCTTAGGTGCTTTAAGTGACGTCTGGAGTTGGGTTAAATTGTCATAGGCAACAACATTCACACAGACACAACCTCCACCCGAACCCCTTGCTGCTCAAACATCCGCAGCATTTTCGCATCGGCGTTACTGTCGGTAATCAACACATCGACATCGGCGAGCGGGCTGAAAATAAAATTACTGCGTTTGCCCAGTTTTGAACTGTCCGCCAGAATAATCAGTTGCTCAGCCTGCTTTCTGAGCTTCTGCTCGGCGCGGATCAACAGCGGGTCGGATTCCATCACCCCGTATTCACCCATCCCCGGTGTGCCCATAAACATTTTGCTGGCGTGGTAATATTGAATGGTGTCGTTTTCAAAGGCGCTCAGGATAATCCCCTGCTTGCGGTAGACCTCCCCGCCGGGAAGTGTGATTTGATTATCGCTGTTATTTAATAATTCCTCGGCCAGAACGAAGGAGTTGGTGAGAATATTGAGCTGCCGGCTGGCAAGGAACTCGCTCATCATATAAGTGGAGCTGCCGCCGTTGATTATAATCGTCTCGCCGTCGTCACAAAGCTCAACCGCCTTCTCTGCGATAAGACGCTTGGTATCGGTCTGCCTCTCTTTGTCGAACAAAAAGACTGAAGCAGTCAGGCGCTGACGCTTGATTTTTTCCCCCGAACCCGGCAACGCCTCAGCGCCGCCGCGGATTTTTCTCAACAGCGCCATTTGCGACAACTTGGTAATATCCCGGCGGATGGTGGCCTCGGAGGTATTGAGCTGAGTCGATAGACTGCCGACACTGGCAAACTGCTGCTCGTCCAAAATATCCAGAATTAGCTGGTGCCTTTGTTTTTCCAGCATAGGTACAGCGTTGTCCTTAGTGATATTGTTATTCAATCTAACCATATTAAACCATAATTACCGGAGTTTGCCTGCCAGCATGGAGTTGCGGGGCCATCGCCAAAATGGGCTCGACATCCCGGTTGAAGGAGCCTCAATGCGAAGTTGGGCCCCGTGTCCACGCCTCTGGCTTAGAGGCGGCGGGAATTAGCCCACAAGGAAATGGGGGTGCTATACTGCGCGGCCTGTTTCAAACCCTAATCTGGCTTTAAAAACCATGTCCAGCCGTTTCCTACAGCGCCTTCGCCAGCAACAGAGTCTGGACAACAGAGAAAAAAACCAACACCTGTATTATCTGCTGAATCACGATGGACAGCGACTGTCACTGTCTCTGGTTGTCGCCCGGGTAGAACCCAACGGACATATCCCTGCGCCCCAGAATTACCAATTGCAACCTATGCATCTGGAACAGCCGCCGCTTTTTTTGCAGCCGGCGGATATTGATCTGCTGCGCAGCCTTATTCAGACAGAACCGGACTGGACCCGCGCCAGCTGCGGCAACCTGCCCGAACGGATTTCCCAAGCCTGGCTCCAGGCCGTTGTCGCTACGGGGCGCGCCCGCGCCGGCACCGCTGACAACGCTGTACTGTGTTGGGGCAAACCGCTGGCGGCAACCTGTGGCTGGGAAATCGACGAGGAGGGCAACCAGCAATTGGACTGGCGTCCGCCGCCCGGCGTTGCCATTGTAGATACACATCCCCCGGTTTACTGGCACAGCGAGTGCCGCCAGCTTGGTTCCCTGGCAACAGATCTCGATCCCCGCGCACTGGCATGGCTGCGACGGCGACCACATCTGACACCGCAACAGGTGAGCGGGTTTATCGATGCCCGGGGAGCCAGCTTCGCCGAGTGGGGATTACCCAAGCCGCGGGAGATCCCCTTACACTCACCCCCGACCACACCTCTGCCGGAGCTGCGATTATATCGTCAAGGCGCCAGCGACCTTCTGCAGTTGCAATTTCACTACACCGACAACAGCCTGGCGGTAACGGTCGCCGCCGCCGAGCCTGAAGACAGCTACCGACGCTATGACAGCGAGGCGGGCCGGGTGGTGCGACTGCGCCGCGATCGCGAGGCGGAAGCGCTCTGGCAACGGAAGCTGGAAACCGCGCTGAGCAGTTGCGACCCACGGGCCGTGAGGGGCGACAGCTGGCGTTTTAGCGGCCCGGCCCAGTGGCAGACGTTGACACTCAAAGTCGTCCCCGAACTGCAACAAAAAGGCTGGCGGGTTACTGTAGAACCGGGATTTCGCCACTATTACGTGGAGGCGAAACGCGTTCGGCTCGATGCCTCTTTTCTGGACAGGGACTGGTTCGATCTGGCCCTTAACGTCGAGATTGACGGTGAGATGCTGCCGCTGCTGCCGTTACTGGTAGACTGCGCCCGCCGCTATTCGCAGGCCGAACTACAAAACCTTGACGAAGGGATGGAGCTGCCGCTTGCGCTGCCCGACGGGCGCCAACTGCTATTGCCGGCGGCACGTTTGGCGCGCTGGCTATCCGTATTAGTTGAGTTGCGCGTCAACCGGGCGTCAGGCCCCTCGCTGCACTTGCCGCGGGCGCAACTCGACCGCCTGTCCTCTCTCGACGACGGCGACCTGGTGAGAACACCGGAAACCGAAGCACTTTGCCAGCAGGCACAACAGCGGCGCACGCCACCCGGGTTGGCGCTTTTTCAGCTCCCGGCCGAATTTGGCGCCGAACTGCGCAATTACCAGAATGTCGGTGTCGCCTGGCTGCAACAGCGCCGCCGACTCGGCCTCGGAGGCATTCTGGCCGACGATATGGGGCTTGGAAAAACAGTACAGACCCTCGCCCACCTGAGCATCGAGCACCAGCAGGGGCGTCTGCAGGCACCCGTGCTGGTGGTCGCCCCCACCAGCCTGCTCCACAACTGGCGGCAGGAGGCCGCACACTTCGCGCCGCAACTGCGCTGCACCTTGCTGCACGGACCCGGACGCCACCGCCTGTGGCAACAGCTGCAGGGTCAACACCTGTTGCTGACGTCCTATGCGCTGGTGGCAAACGATATCGAACGCTGGAAGCGGCAGCCGTTGAGCGCGGTGATTCTGGACGAGGCACAGACTATCAAGAATTCCCGCGCACGGGTTTCCCGTCATGCCCGCGAACTGGCGGCACCCTATAAAATCTGCCTTACCGGCACGCCGATGGAGAACCACTTCGGAGAACTCTGGTCGCTGTTTGACTTTATGATGCCCGGCTTTCTCGACGATGAGAGCCACTTTCAACGTTACTATCGCAAGCCCATCGAGCACGACGGCGAGCAGACTCGCGCCGAGGCACTGATGGAACGTATAGCACCCTATATCCTGCGCCGCACCAAAGAAGAGGTGGCGCAAGACCTGCCGCCGAAAACGGAAGTCGTGGTGCGCCTGCCGCTGTCCGACACCCAACGCGACTGCTACGAAACCCTGCGCCAACAGAGTGTGGAACAACTGCATTTACGACTGAAGGAAAAAAACCAGGGCGAGGGTCGGGTACTGATCCTCAACGCACTGATGCAGCTGCGCCAGGCCTGCTGCGATCCGGAACTGGTGTCTGCGCAAGCCTACCGGGGGACGCAATCGGCCAAACGGGAACACCTGTTGGAAATGGTAAAGGAATTGGTCGAAGAAGGCCGCACCGCGTTGGTGTTCTCCCAGTTTACCCGCATGCTGGAAATAATCGCCGCCGACTTAAACGCTTCCGGCATTGACCACCTGCTGTTGACCGGCCAGAGCCGCCAGCGAGCGCAACTGGTGGAAAAATTTCAGACCGGTGCGGCGCCGGTGTTTTTAATCAGTCTCAAAGCCGGCGGCACGGGCTTAAATCTCACCCGTGCCGACACCGTGATTCACTATGATCCCTGGTGGAACAGTGCCGCGGAAAGTCAGGCCACCGATCGCGCCTACCGTATAGGTCAGGATAAACCGGTGTTTGTCTATAAACTTTTGGCAGAGGATACAGTGGAGGAAAAAATTCACGCGCTGCAGCAGCACAAGCGCAACCTGCTGGATCAGCTCTATCGCGCCGCCGAATCCCATACAGAACAACTGGCACTGGACAATGCCGATCTGTTGTCCCTGTTGCAATGACAACTTCTCAAAAACCCGCACATACCAGGGACGTGCACGAAATAACTTTCAGCTTCATGTAAGCAAAAGTCTGAACCACAATAAACAACGCGACTGAACCTATGACATTTTCGAGTTCAACCTCTTTACCCCCACTGGATTTACAGGTAGTAGAACAACAGTTACTGAACAAAGGCGCCTATAGCCCCCTGCACTGGCTGTTGGACTGCGCACTGCTGCCCTACAGTGCTTATGAACAATGGCGTTACGGCGAGTTCGAATCTTTGGAGCAGGCCCTGGCCTGTGACCGCCAGGCGTTGCTGGAACGGCTGCAGGACGCCGAGCGCTGCGCCCAGGCTCTGAAACTGGTCAACGACCCCCAGCCGTATTTTCACTGGCAACCCGATCAGGCCAGCCGGGAACTGACGTTGAGCCGCAACGGAGAACTGGCGCGTCTCCTCGCCCAGCGTTGGGTACGCCCTGAAGATGCCTCGCAACTGGACCTGTTTATGGACAGCGGTGCCGCCGGCGCCGAAAACGAACTCGCCGACTGCCTTACCAACCGTCGCTGGCAGGCGGCCGAGACCGCCTATCACCAATTGTGTGAAATCGCTCCCAACAACGTCCACCTCGGCAGCTATGAAACCCTGGTGATCTACGGCAAACATATGGAATCACAGCCGCCGGCGGCGGCAGAGCTGGCCGAAGAACTGGCGGGATTGGAAGCGGATATCGCGCCCCTGGCCCGGGATCTGCTACGCGCCCAGGCGCAGGACTATCTGGCCCCGGCCTGGCGGCGACTGGCTGCGGTCCTGCCGAAAGAGACGTTCGATGCACGCAACCCGTCACTACACGCCAGCTATGCCTGGGCGCAGATTCCCGATTGGGCACAGGTCATCGGCAGCATTGACGCGGTAGCCGATTACCACCAGCAGGCTTCCTTACTACAGCGCCTGGCCCATGCCCTCTGGCACAGCCGGCGCCGCGAAGCCGCACTGCTGCTGTGGGGCTACCTGTTCGAGCTTGCCCCGGAACAGGCCGAGCAAGCGATGGATGCGCACCCCATAGCCGCGCTGGCGCCAATCTGGCAGGACTTTACCGATGTGGAACCGCCTCAGCCGCTGGAATATTTTCCCGCCTGGTTG
>JARROD010000087.1:0-7018 GCA_037384225.1 Exilibacterium sp. | reverse complement strand
TTTCCCGCCTGGTTGCTATTGCGGGAACCCGGTTTGGCCTATCACATTGATAAATCCGCCTACCCAGTACCGTCCGGGAAAGCTGCGACTGCAATCAAAGATTTGTTACAAATCCGTGCCGAAGGCGGCGACCAGGTGAAAGCAAGGGAAAGATTGCAGGCCATCAACCCAATCTTGTTACAACAATACCTGGAAAAAGGGGTCGGTGACAAAAAGTAATGCATCTCATTTGCCACCGCCCCCTTTTTGCAGTGGGCGAATTCTGAGAATTCGCCCACTGTCGGTGGACAAATAAAGCCAGCCTTCCGGGCTTTCCACCAGTGCGCGTATGCGCTCGTGCAAATCTTCCAGCAGGCGCTGTTCGGACTGTGCTTTTCCGTTAGCGTCTAAAACGATTCTGTTTAAATGCTGCAACGCTAAAGCCCCGGCAAATAAGTTGCCCTTCCAGGCCGGGAATGCTTTGCCTGAATACAACATCAGGCTGCTCGGCGCAATTGAGGGAATATAAACTTTTATCGCCGCCTCCATGCCGGGTTTGGAGGTCGCTTCGCCGACGGCCTTGGGGCCCCAGTACTCTTTGCCGTGGGAAACCACCGGCCAGCCATAGTTGCGCCCGGGCAGAATCAGGTTGATTTCATCGCCGCCGCGCGGACCGTGCTCAATTTCCCACAGGCGTTTGGAAACGGGATCATAGGTTATCCCCTGCGGGTTGCGGTGGCCGTAGCTCCAGATTTCCGGCAGAGCCTGCTTATTGCCGACAAAGGGGTTGTCCGCCGGCACAGAGCCGTCCAGGTTGAGCCTCAATACAGAGCCGGCGTGCACAGACAGATCCTGGGCATTAGGCCTTACCCCCCGCTCACCCACGGTGAAAAAAACATGCCCCTCTCCGTCAAAGGCGATGCGGCTACCAAAATGGCGACCGGTGTCGGTGGCCGACCGGGTAACCAACAAATCCTGCATTTGTGTGAGGCGGTTTTGCTCCAGCTTGGCCCGCGCCAGGGTTGTCACAACCCCCTCCTCGATCGCTTTACAATAGGTCAGGTAAATCCAATCGCCTTTGCGGTAGCCATCGGCAACCGCCACATCCAGCAGCCCCCCCTGGCCACCGGTTTTCACCACCGGTGCGCCTGAGACTGCGGTTATTTCACCCGTCTCCGGCTGCAGCAGCCCGAGCTTCCCTTCGCGAATTGTGAATAAAATCCTGGTGTCATCCAAAAAAGCCAGCCCCCAGGGCACTCCGAGCCCTTTTGCCACTTCCTCCACCTGGTACTTCATGCCAGCGCTTTCGCCTTTTAAAATAGGCTTTTGCGAAAGCACCTCGCACCAGCCGATTCGGCTGGCGCCCAAAAGCAACACACAAACGCCCAATAGATATTTCATAAATCAGGTTTCCTTTGTTAACTTAGACATTACACGAAAACCGGACGTTATTCCGTGCATGTCTCTTAATCCGGGGTTTGCGATACATTTTGTTACAAATACGGTTAGCGACGCCTTACCAGTTTACGGAGACCGATCAATGGTAACATCTGATTCCCGGTTTTTAGCGTTCTCAACGCACTCAGCCTCAGTCGCATAAAAAATACTTTTCAACCCTAAAAAAATATGCGAAAGTCGCGCAACTTTTACGCCCGGAAGCCCTTCCCCGGGACGCCGCTCCCGGCGTATGTCGCCCTGGCTACGCCAGTACCCTGTAGTATTTGCACTCGCAATTTCAAGAGCAGTCAACGAAAGTTGCGAGTCGTCAATAATGGAGCCTGCCGATGACAACTCCTGCATTCCCCCTCTGGACCGTCGAGGACGCCGCCAGTCTCTACAACCTCCCACAATGGGGATCAGACTACTTCACTATTTCGCCGACCGGCGAAGTGGAAGTGGTGGCCCCAGGCCTCATTGGCCCGGTTTCCGTTTCCCTGATGGATATTGTTTCCGGTATGCGCGAACGCGGCCTGGAAATGCCGGTGACACTGCGGATTGAAAACCTGCTCGATCACAGAATCAGCCTGCTCAATCAGTCATTTGCCAAAGCCATAGAAGCGGCGGGTTACCGCAACCACTACCGCGGTGTTTTCCCCATCAAGGTCAACCAGCAGTGTCAGGTAGTAGAGGAAATCACCCGTTTCGGCGCCCGCTATCACCACGGTCTGGAAGCGGGTAGTAAAGCGGAACTAGTGATCGCCCTGGCCAGCATTACGGATAACGACAGTTACATTATCTGTAACGGCTACAAAGATGCCGAGTTTATTGACCTCGGGCTGTGTGCGCGACAGCTTGGTATCAATTGTTTTTTTGTTATAGAAACGCCGGCCGAGTTGCCGATTATTGTCGACCGCAGCCGCGCCCTTGGCGTGCAGCCGCTGATCGGCGTCAGGGCCAAACTCTCGGCAAAAGTTGACGGCCACTGGAGCGAAGACAGCGGCGATCGCAGCTTGTTTGGATTGTCCTCCAACCAGTTAATTGACATCGTCGATCAATTGAAGAACGTCGAAATGCTCGACAGCCTGCAGTTGCTGCACTTTCACCTGGGCTCCCAGATTCCCAATATCCGCAATATCCGCAACGGTGTGCTGGAGGCGGTACGCTACTATGTGGAGCTGGTCAACGAAGGCGCCCCTATGGGCCATATTGATCTGGGCGGCGGTCTTGCCGTCGACTACGACGGCTCCAACGCCAATGATGCCTACAGTAAGAACTACAGCCTCGATGAGTATTGTGCGGATGTTGTCGAAGCGGTAAAAGAGACCCTCGACCCGCTACAAATCGCCCACCCGGTACTGTTGTCAGAATCGGGGCGCGCCACCGTTGCCTACTCATCGATACTGTTGTTCGACGTGCTTGATGTCAGCAACTTCGAACCCGGTCCCCTGCCAGAATCACTACCGGAAGACATCCACGAACTGGTACAACATCTTTACACGGTTAAGGAAAAACTCACCGTCGACAATATTCAAAAAAGCTATAACGATGCCTTCCACTACCGGGATGAAATGCGTGAAGAGTTTCGGCACGGCAAAATCGCTTTGCGCAACCGCGCCCTGGGCGAAAATATTTTTCTCAACATCCTCAACAGGATCGCCAAGCTGTTGCCACAGATCGACCGCGTACCCTATGAACTGGAAACGCTGCAGAGCGAAATGGCCGATATTTATTACGGCAACTTCAGTGTCTTCCAGTCACTGCCGGACGCCTGGGCCATGGACCAGGTGTTTCCGGTGATGCCCATCCACCGCTTACAGGAAGAGCCCAGCCGCCACGCTATTATCGCTGATCTGACCTGCGACTGCGACGGAAAAATTGATCACTTTGTCGGCGACCAGCACACCCTGCCCCTGCACCCGCTAAAGGGTGGTGAGGATTATTACCTTGGTGTATTTCTGGTCGGCGCCTATCAGGAGACCCTGGGCGATTTGCACAACCTGTTCGGCGATGCCAATGTCGTCAGCGTGCGTATCAACAGCAACGGCAGCTTTGATTTTGTCAAAGAACTGCACGGTGACAGTATTGCCGATGTCCTCAGCTACGTGGAATATCGACCCGCCCAGTTGCTGGAACAGTTCCGCAATACGGCTGAACAAGCAGTGCGTAAAGGCATCATCACCGCGCCCAAACGTCAACAGATACTAGAGGCATTCTCAGCCAGCCTGAGAGGTCACACCTATTATGAAAAATAGAAGCCGAAAAATAACAGGAGATCGCCACTATGGCTAAAGTGATTATTATCGGCGCCGGGGGTGTCGGCGGAGTCGTCACCCATAAATGCGCCCAGATTGCGGATGTATTTACCGATATTGTACTGGCCAGCCGCAACGAGGAGAAATGCAAAAAAATCGCCGCCCAGATCGATCGCCCGATCCGCACCGCACGGGTCGACGCCGACAACCCATCCGAACTGGTGGCGCTGTTCAAAGCCGAACAACCCCGCCTGGTCATCAACGTAGCACTGCCCTA
The DNA here is from genome assembly GCA_037384225.1 of Exilibacterium sp. Taxonomy (GTDB): domain Bacteria; phylum Pseudomonadota; class Gammaproteobacteria; order Pseudomonadales; family Cellvibrionaceae; genus JARROD01. The sequence goes on along the minus strand of JARROD010000087.1, from coordinate 3,070 downwards.
CCAGGACCTGACCATTATGGACGCCTGTCTGGAAACAGGCGTGCATTACCTGGACACCGCTAATTACGAGCCAAAAGATACCGCCAAATTTGAATACAAGTGGCAGTGGGACTATCAACAGCGGTTTGAAAAAGCGGGTTTGATGGCCTTGCTGGGCAGTGGCTTTGACCCCGGTGCCACCAACATTTTCACAGCCTACGCCGCCAAGCATTATTTCGATGAAATCCAGTATCTGGACATTATCGACGTCAACGGCGGCGACCACGGCTATCCGTTCGCCACCAACTTTAATCCGGAAATCAATATCCGCGAAGTCTCCGCCGAATGCCGCCACTGGGAGAACGGTGCCTTTGTCACCACCGCTCCCATGTCCCTGCATCAGCGCTTCACCTGCCCGGAAGAAGTAGGTACTTACAACATCTACCGGATGTACCACGAGGAACTGGAATCGTTAAGCAAACACTTTCCAACGCTAAAAAAAGCCCAGTTCTGGATGAGTTTTTCTGAAAACTATCTGACCCATTTGCGGGTGCTGGAAAACGTCGGTATGACGGGAATAGAACCGGTCGAATTCAATGGTCAGTCGATCGTTCCCATTCAGTTTCTCAAACAACTGCTGCCAGACCCGGCCAGTCTGGGCCCGCGCACCAAAGGCAAAACCTGTATTGGCTCTGTGGTCCGTGGCCTCAAGGACGGCCGCGAGAAAACCATTTATATCTACAACATCTGCGACCACCAGACCTGTTACGCGGAAGTTCAATCCCAGGCCATTTCCTACACCACCGGTGTGCCGGCAATGATCGGCGCCAAGCTGATGCTCGAAGAACAATGGCTGCGGCCCGGGGTATGGAACGTGGAACAACTGAATCCGGACCCCTTTATGGCCGCCATGAAGCGTTATGGATTGCCCTGGACCGTCATTGAAGAACCTGGATTTGATCTGCAACCGTGAAAAGTGCCAGTTTCAAACATTTTGACCCGTCCCGAGTGCCTTCCCCCTGCTTTGTTGTCGACGAAGTGGCGGTGGAGAACAACCTCAAAACGCTGCGCCGGGTGCAAGATGAAAGCGGCGCCAAAGTGCTGGCGGCCCTTAAAGCCTTTTCCATGTGGAGTCTGGGACCACTGGTGTCACGCTACCTCTCCGGTGTCTGTGCCAGCGGCGTCAATGAGGCTCGCCTGGGACGGGAAGCCTATGGCGGCGAAGTACATGTATTTGCCGCCGCCTATAGCGAACCCGATATAAACACACTGCTGGGCCTGTGCAACCATCTGGTCTTCAATTCCTTTTCCCAGTGGCGGCGCTTCGGTCCGCAGGCCCTGGCGGCCCGCGCCCGACGCCCGGAACTCGCGTTTGGCTTGCGCATCAATCCGGAGCACTCTGAGGGTGCGGTTGCCATTTACGATCCCTGCGCCCCCTGTTCGCGCCTGGGCATTACACTGGCCCAGTTTGAAGCTGCGACAGCCGAGGACAATCGCTGTCTGGAAGGCATCAGCGGGCTGCACTTCCATACCTTGTGTGAACAGGGGTATCAGCCACTGGCGCGCACCCTGGATGTGGTGGAAGCGAAATTCGGCCACCTGCTGCCACAGATACAGTGGGTCAACTTCGGCGGCGGCCACCATATCACGGCCGCTGACTATGCTATCGACAAGCTAATTGCCCGCATTCGCGAGTTCGCGACCAAATACCAAGTGCAGGTGTACCTGGAACCGGGCGAGGCGGTGGCTATCCACAGCGGTGTGTTGGTAGCGGAAGTATTGGATCTTAGCTGGAACGGACTGTCCCAGGCTATTGTCGATACATCCGCCACCTGCCATATGCCCGATGTGCTGGAGATGCCCTACCGCCCCGGAATCCGCGGCGCGCAAGCGCCCGACACCACCCCCTACACCTATCGGCTCGGCGGCCTGACCTGCCTGGCCGGCGATGTTATTGGCGACTATAGTTTTGCTGCCCCCTTAAACATCGGCGACCGGCTGCTGTTCGACGATATGTCCCATTACACCATGGTTAAAACCAGTACCTTCAACGGCGTCAACCTACCCGCTATCGCTCTGTGGAACAGCGATAGCGATCGGTTGAGGCTGGTAAAACAATTCGGATATGAAGACTTCAAACGGAGACTTTCTTGAACGACAACAAATACCCACTGTTTCTCGGCTCGGAGATCGAACAACCGGCACCGGAGCAGGCGCGCTTTCATATTATTCCCGTCCCCTATGAGCGCAGCGTGTCCTACGGTGGCGGCACAGGTGAAGGCCCTTCGGCGATCCTCAAGGCGTCCTGGCAACTGGAAACCTGGGACGGTAAAAGCAACCCCAGCGAGTTGGGTATATATACCCATGCGCCGGTTGACTGCGACGCCAACGACGATGCCGTTATCAAAAATATTGCCCGCGCCAGCCGCGAAGTCATTCAACTGGGACAAATACCCGTCGCTATCGGCGGTGAACATACGGTTACCTTTGGCGTCATCAAGGGTTTGCTGGAAGCGGGCCTGAATAATTTTGGTATCGTTCAGATCGACGCCCACGCCGATCTGCGCGACCGCTATGAAAATAATCTGCTCAGCCATGCGTCGGTCATGAAACGCTGCGTCGATCTCGGTGTGCCTCTTTACCAGTTGGGTATTCGCGCCTACTGCGAGGAGGAAATGGAGACCCGCGCGCGCTGTGGTGTTCGCTTCCGCGATGCTGACGATCTGGTACCCGAGGCTGTCAGTTCCATCACACTCCCCCCTGAATTTCCCGAACAGGTGTTTTTCACACTCGATATCGACGGCATGGATCCTTCTGTCTTTCCCTCTACCGGCACACCGGTACCTGGAGGGTTAGGCTGGTATCAAACATTGGGGCTGTTCGAATCTGTCTGCAGACAGCGCCGGATCATTGGCTTCGACATTATGGAGTTTGCCCCCATCGCCGGTTTTCACGCCTACGATTTTGCCGCCTCGCTGTTGCTATATAAGATGATGGGCATCATTCAACGCAATAATTAGGGACGTGCACGAAATAACTCCCATTCTCGCTGCCCCCTCATCCCGCCTGGCGGTGTTGCTTGAGCTCGAAA
>JARROD010000086.1:0-16415 GCA_037384225.1 Exilibacterium sp. | reverse complement strand
TGGGGCCTGCCATGCAGCGTCGTCGCGCCCCTGTTGTTAAAGGAAGGGGGAACAAAAATTGACGCACTCTATACACCTAAATCTCAAACGCTTTGGGTATATTGGCAAACTTTTTAAACAATACCGCCTTGCCTTCCATGACGGGCTTGCTGGCCAGCGGGCCGATGTTGCCGAGCCCCAAAACAGCCGAGCCGTTGCTGACCACGGCAACCAGATTGGCGCGGGGGGTATAGCGGGCCGCATCCGCCGCATTTTTTACGATTTCATTGCAGGCTTCGGCCACGCCCCCGGACCCTGAGCGGTTTGAAGCACCTGACCCCGGGTTATTGAGAAGCCACGTCCGGCTGATTTCTGCGGCCATCAAAAAATGGCAAAGGTACCAGCCTGGCCCGCTCTTCGTCCAGTGCCCCCGGATTTTCCGGCCAATGCGCCCGGGCCGATTCATTCAGATCAGAAGAACAATCTCTCCACAGATCTTGCCAAATGTGGTTAGATGCATAATAATTTCTTATAAATCAGTTAGATAATCTAACCATGAGTAACTTCTCAACAACCCCGGGTAAGGTGCCTCAAACCGCTCAGGGTCTGGCGGCGGTTGTTACCCCCGGTTATTGAGAAGTTACAACTATGAACGATTTGATTGAATTCATTAATGGATTTCCGCAGGGTGTTTCAGCCGGCGACATCGCAAGATATTTTAAAATCAGCCGCACAACGCTAAATCGCCGATTGAAGGGAGAAGTGGCGCGCGGCACAATAGTTGTTTCCGGGAAGGGGCCCGCCACGCGATACCTGAGTGCCGATCCTCTCTCAGCGTTGCGGTTGTACTTTGAAAAGCCGCATACGGAACGGGTTGTTGCCTCGTATCGTGAAGCACAGTTGGAAACCGAACCCGGCCTTACAGCAGACACTGTCAACCAACTTGGCGCTTTGCCGGGGTTTGTGCCTGGCAAGCGTGAATTAACCCGGTTTCTCATCGATTTTTCATGTGCATCTTCACTACTTGAAGGTGGAACCTACTCATTGCTGGATACTCAGGCCCTTATCGAGTACGGCGAAAAGGCCGCCGGTAAACCGCTCGAGGATGCTTTTTTGGTTCTGAACCATAAAGAGGCTTTCGAGTTTTTGTACGATAATCCTCGTCTGAACGCTATCTTCCGGGTTCATGAGTTGCTGACCAATGACCACGATCTGCCGGAGCTGGCGGAATCCAGGCACTTCCTGGCGAAGCCTTTCCGGGGTGTCGCGCGGGAATACAATGATGTCGACATTACTCTGAGTGCCTATCTGCAACCATTTCAGGATGGTAACAAACGAACTTCACGCGCCATATGCAATGTTCCGCTGCTAAGGGCCGGTTTACCGCCCATTTCTTTCGTGGATTTTGGCAAGCGGGATTATATCGTTTCCCTGTTGGCATTCTATGAACTGGGGGATGTACGTCTCGCGGAGCGTTGCTTTGCGCAGGCGTATAATAAATCGGTAACCCGCCTTGGCGTGAAACGTTAATATTTTTTCGTTTTGGCCTGGCGAAGTTCAATGAAATCGCGCTAACCTGCCGGGACATAACAATAAGGGGTGAAAATGATTGCGAAATGCTTTATTTTAATTTCTCTAATAATCGCTAATTTAGTTATAACAAAGCCAACTTGGCGTACATTTTTTTGTCTGCCTGTAAAACAGAAAACACAAAAATTCCGTAAATGGCGGCGTTGGCTGAACAGGAGCGCAGCATGAAATATAAAGCGATAAATTTTAAAAATAAACTAGACTTATTCGATGAGAAATGGGCTCCTAAAGTCATTGCAGAGATGAACAACTATCAGTTCAAGATAGTAAAAATTGAAGGTGATTTTGTATGGCACGACCATAAGGATACTGACGAGACATTTATAGTTCTGGAGGGAGAGCTACGCATTGACTTTAGAGATGGATGTGTAAACGTGTCTGCAGGCGAGATGTATGTTGTACCTATGGGAGTGGAGCACAAGCCATATGCTGAGAAAGAGGTTAAAATGCTTTTAATTGAACCTCGGGGAATCTTAAATACCGGGGATAGCGAAGTCAGTGATCGTACGGCAACTAACGATATCTGGATATGAATCCGCTAACCAAACAGTTCACACCGCAAGCGTGTGATTGCTACGTTATGCGCCGCCAATAACGAGTATCTGAAAAGTGGCTGAATTAATTGAAATCGACACAGATCGCCTTCGGTTGCGTCAGTGGTGTTCCGCAGATCGAGAACCATTCGCCACATTAAACGCCAACCCAAGGGTTATGGAGTTCTTTCCGGCGCTTCTTAGTCGCGCTGAAAGTGACGCAATCGCAGATCGCTGCCAATCGCTTATTGCTGAGCGAGGCTGGGGTTTATGGGTTGTAGAATTGAGAAACACAGGTGGGTTTATCGGCTTTGTTGGTTTGCACACTCCGGCCTATCTCCCATTTTCTCCCTGTGTTGAGGTCGGTTGGCGGTTAGATGCAAAATACTGGGGTCAAGGCTACGCCACAGAAGCCGCACGCGCCGCGGTTCGCGTTGGATTCGAACAACTTGCATTAACAGATATTGTGTCGTTTACCGCTGTGGGTAACATCCGGTCGCGTGCAGTGATGGAAAAGCTCGGCATGCGCAACACAGGAGAAACGTTTGAGCACCCAAATATTCCGGTGGGTGACGCACTTTGTGAACACTGCCTGTATCGATTGTCGCGCGAGCAGTGGCAGGAAATGACGCATAACCGTCGATAGGTTAGGTGTAGTAATGGGGATATTGACATGACATTTTTTAGGTGAAATAGCGTTTCAGTAAATCGTATACGATGCACTTAAATTCGACCGCATACTGAGAAGCTTTGGCGTGGCCTTAGCAGTACCAACTTCGGAATAATTCGATGAGCGAGAATCAAAAATTTATTTGGGCGTCCCATAAATTGGCACATCCCGGAAAGCGATACCAGGGGCAGTTCTTAGATGGGCTAATAACCATATTTTTATTCTTTCTTTGCATGTATGCAATACGAACCATTGGCTTTGAAGACCAATGGGCGGACATTTTTATTCTGGGCGTACCTTTCTGCTACTTCGTATTTTCAGATGCATTGCCAAACGGGCAAAGCCTTGGTAAGCGCCCTCTCGGTATTTGTGTGGTTTCACGGTCTACGGGAAAGCCCTGTTCTATTCTTCAATCCTTTGCTCGAAATGTTTTATCCCCCTTTCTTGGAGCATTGGATGCCATTCTAATACTTGGGAAAAAACGTCAAAGGCTCGGTGACAAAATTGCTAATACCGTGGTAATTTATTGCACCACTAAAAAATAAGGATTCGGGTTATCCGCGACTTATACCAGATGTTAAGCAGAATTTATTTGAGCAATTAATTGGGAATAATTTATGATTAAGAATGTAGTAAGATTGCTTTTGGTTTTGAGTGTGTTAGGCGCAATAGGATGTTCTACTAACGGAACCTTTATAGTGCCAGAAGGGAGTAAGCTATATCTTGGCGGAAGAGAAAAGCCTGTAGAAATTAGTGAGAACGGTAGAGTTAGAACGCACGGATTCGGGTGGAATCAAATTGGAATTCCTCCTGGAGGAGGACTTTCATACAAGCTCGAAAAAGACGGAGAAATTATACAGAAAGGGAAGCTAAGAACCAAATTTAGAGCTGCATCGATTTTTATTCCTATATATGGGATTCTGGCGTGTCCCGTTGGTTTAAATCCAGATATAACCTACGATCTAGTTAATGGCACGCAAGAATAATTATTGTAGAAATACTTAGGGCCTGTAAAGTTATTTCTTTACAGGCCCTTAACAAATAAAAAGAAAGAGGGCATCCAGATCGAATCATGTGCGCCAGGGGGCTACGGAAAATCCCGCTTACAATTCCAGCAGCTCATCCACACGGATTTGGTGATCGAAGTAGATGCTATCCGTCAGTTCCTGCGTTCTTTGTCCGCTGTATAGCAGCACCCGCCGGACAGTTATCCCTTTCGGCTTCTCCAGGTTTTCGATTTTCTTCTTCACCTCATCGATCACCGATGTGTTGATCTTCTTCCGGAACTTGGTTTCGCACACATACAGCGTATCATCCGTTTGCAGCAGATAGTCGATCTGAACAGCGGGGTGGCGTGAGGTCTTTTTTCGATAATATGGGCCACACCTTCTTATGGGTAAGTTGGTTAATTTCAATCTATTCGTTACAAAGGGAATCATGCTTTGGTTGACCAGGGACTGGAACTGAAACCCCCGGATGGTCTCCCAGCCGCCAAGCTGTCGCAACGTAAGATGGCTATACAATCCTTTCTCAATTTCGTTGAGATTGGGGCGTATGTACTTGATATAAAATCGCGTGTAAGGATCGTCTATGCGATAGACGATGTTTCGTTGATTAAACGCTTTGCTCTTCAGGTTCCACGATGGATTTTCCGAAACGATGCCGGACATCACCAGGCTTGTCAGGTTGTTCTTCAGATGCTCGTTATTTTCGATCTTGATTGCCTTGCTGATTTCGGCCGGAGTTTTTCCATGCTCAGCCAGGGTGCCTAATATATTTAGATAACGCTCGACAGTATCGCGTCGTTCGGCTTGCAGGAAGGAACTTTTGATCAGATTGGGTAATTCGTGGACCATGTAACCGGGAGAATCGAAGCACAATTTTTGAATATTCCATTCTGCGCTTTCACTTACATCGATTTCTTCCAGGTAGCGGGGTATTCCTCCGGTAACACACAGCGCAGTAAGAATTTCCGTTGTCGACACTTCTCTGTCTTGCCAGAATTTCGCACAATCCGGCAGAGGCAGGGGGCTCAGGTGAATTTTTTTCGAGATTCTGCCGACGAACGAATCGCTCTGGTTAATGAATTCCTCGATCCATTGGGATATGGAGCCACAGATGATTAACTGATTATCGCTGCCGTTAATGTGCGTATCAATGAACACCTTCAGTTCCGCCAGGCATTCATCGCTGTACTTGGCCAGCCAGGTGATTTCGTCCAGCAGGATGACCCACTGCTTGCCTTTTGACAGTGTACCGAGGCCGTTGAAAGCGGCGTTCCAGTCACTGAAGCTGAAGCCGGGAATACCCGTGTCCCGTGACAAATCGTTGGCAAAGGCACGAAGCTGCATCTTGTTATTGGCACGAGGCGCGTCCCGCCCGTCGATTCTGATAAGCGTCTTGCCCGTCCTTTCCGCGTATTCAGACACCAGGCGACTTTTTCCCACCCGGCGGCGCCCGGTGATTGTCGCAACGGCCAGGGGGTTGGCGGCAAGGGATTGCAGGACCTCTAGCTCCGCCGTTCTTCCGATAAATTTCATCCAGGGTTCTCCCGGGTGATGATTGTTATTGGCTGTGAGTAGCGGATAATTGAATTTTTCCTGGTTATCCGCTCCATTCAATACTGCCATTTTGAGCGATTATTTGCAATTTTTTAAATTATCCGCTCTAAATAGTGCTGGGGTTTTCAGCGGTTATCGATGAATTTTTCGATTATCCGCCTTTTGGGGCAAGCCAATCGTTTCGCCTTCGGGCCCAACGCCAACTGCGAGGCATTGCCATCGTAGTTCCGGTTCGACAGGCTTGGCGTCGATTTTTAGGTAAATTTTAGGGGTCAAAGTAAAATTTTGGCACTTTTTAAAAATAGGGAAGGTATTGTGTATAAATACAGTGTTTGAGCACGATTCAAGATGAAAAGACTGGAAAAACGGTCGCCGAGGCTGCTATCTGGAGCAGAAGTGGCAGAAGAACGGAAAACTCAGTAATATCAAGGGGTTGTCTGGCTGGAGCGTAACTTCTCAATAAGTTAGGGTAATAGTGACTTTTTAGTTACAGTTGTGGCACATTAGAACCCATGAAAAAGGGCATTCAAATTCCGGATATTCCGGAAGCACAGAGAACACCGTTAGTTGACGCTCATCGACTTGCCCCCGGGTACCGGCGATATTCAACTGACCCTGTCCCAGAAGATTCCGGTCACCGGTGCGGTAATAGTCACAACGCCCCAGGATATTGCCCTTCTGGATGCCAAAAAAGGCATAGAAATGTTTCGCAAGGTCAAGGTGCCGATACTCGGAATCGTGGAAAACATGGCTGTTCATCAGTGTTCGAAGTGCGGGCACGAAGAATCTGCCTGGGTAAGTCCACCTACGCCCGCTGTGGCATTATCGTCAATGTGACGCCGCTGGAACCGGAGTGGGAGGGGCATGTAACCCTGGAATTTTCCAATACCACCCCGCTGCCGGCGAAGATTTATGCCAACGAGGGGGTAGCGCAGATGCTGTTTTTTGAGTCACTGCTGCGTGCAAGAAAACGATGCCAAGCTGGCGGAATCAGAAATGCACGCGGTAGCCGAAAAACACATAGCTACTGTCGAAGTCCTGCCCGCCTTGCGGAACAGTAATGGATTCATTGCCCCACTCCAAACTCAGCTCCGTATTTCGAAACGGCTTATACGCCAATGACAGCGCATAGCGCAATTGGTGTTGATCCTCGCGCTGAGCTTCGTAGGACGTTTGCGAATAATTAATTTTGGGGTTTACAACCAAAAAGTTACCTACCCTAATCCGATTGTTTAAAAACAAACTGATTGACGAACTGGAAGTACCATCACTTGAACGCAGCCCTAATGAAGAACTGTCGTTGGGGAAAAAAGCGTTGTTGATAATGAGCTGTGCGCCCATCGAGGTATGAGAATAAGTGGTAATTTCCGGTTGCAGGGAAGGCGCACCGGTAAGAATTTCCGCTGTGGGGATATCGGTTAAGTCCGACTGATAATAATCGACAATGATTTTTCCCTTGTCAGCAAAATCGTAATTCATCGACAGGGAATAGTAGGAGTTGAGTGAGGTGCGCTCCAAGGCGTCTTCCAGCAAGCTGTCCACGTTTGATCTTGACTGCAGATAAAGCTCCAAGTCTAAATCAGCTTGGCCAATAAGAATATTGGCCGCACTTAAAAATGGAGAACGCTGCTTACCGTACATGCCTGTTACACTTAAATTTTCCGTCCATAAATAATTGATGTTTAACAGGATATTATTCAATTCACCGAAGGCGCTATCGTAATCCAGATTGAGCGAACCATTGACACGGCTGCTGGCGTACTGACCACGCACACCCACGGCTTCCCTATCTGTCACGTCGTTTAAGGTTTGCTCGATAACATAAGTGTTGAGCGACCAACCTTGGCTAATCTGCCAATCCGCGTACACGCTGTAAAAAAAGTAATCCAGGTCATCGTATATATCGGAAAAATACACGGGCTTACCGGCGCTAACGGAAACATCGACGTTGCCCAGCACCGGGTACGAAACGGTGGCGCCGTCAAAGGAGGTAAAAACACCACTGTCGAATTCCTTTTGCCGTCCCAATGCGGCCTTTACACCAGTGCCATCGTGCTGGTAGTCCACATAGGCGCGCCTCAGGCGAAATTCAGACTCGCTGCTGTCCAATTGATCCTTGATCCAAAAACCGTTGATACGACCGCGTAGCACCTGCCCCTTCCAGGCGCTTGAACCTCTAAAATCGAAGTCTGTGGATAAGACCGACATCACTTCATCGCTATCACCACCACCAATGCTACGTGTTAAACTGCGATGATACTGCCCGACATCACCACGAAAAAAAGTCGGGCTAGCATTGCCATATTGGTACTTGGTTTTTCTCAGCCCCTTGTGGCCGTCTTCGGCCGCCGTTTGCACGCCCCGCAGCCGCTGTTCCACGCGCCGGACACCTTCCGCCTCGGGGTATTGCGCTAACCGGGTTTCATACGCCTGCTCGGCTTGCTTGTAGTCTCCCAGTTTTTCATAACACAGACCGATCAACTCCTGTGACCAGGCCGCGATACCATCATCGGCCACGATAGACAACAACTGATAATAGCTTAAGGCCTGGCGATAATTGCCACCCATGTACAAAGTCTTGGCGCTTTGCAGTATTTTTTTAGAGTTATAATGTATTCCAGAACACGGGTCTTTGCTAACCGGGAAGACAAAGTATCCTTCCGCCAAAGCCGCGTCAGGGTTTGCCAGGGAATCTATTACCTGTTGATGCTCCTCGGCGGTGACTCTGCGCACAGTCTGGCGTCTAAACAAAAAATCACTGGCATCGAGAAATTCTTGTGCCTGAGCCCTCGATCTAAAAAAACCAATGCGCAAAGACAGTGGCGCGACGGATCCAGCGGATTGTGCGGGTATATAGATAAGACGCAAGCGATAAATATTCAAACGCTGTTTTAGAGTCTCCGCGCTTTCGCGATCAAAACCTAACTCAATAATAAACGAGTTGTTCTGGAAGTTACCGTACCACTCCTGCCAATTGATATTGTCTTGTGGTTGTGCTTGATCTTGTGGCAGTGGTTGCGGTTGGGCCAGCGCAGGCAGCGTTACTATTAGTAGTTGAACGACAAACACAAGCGCCACACCACTGCCTCTTTGGATGGCATTAGCGATAACGTTTGCAATGCATTTATTGCAGCCCAACCCTCTAGAAATCATCGCTATTCACCCGATGCTCGCCGCTGCGGCTTCGTCTGATGGTGGTAAAGGTGGAATCCGTGTACTGGTGACAGGCGCCAGCGCAATCTCTTAATTCGCCGACCGTATAATAAATCGCCGGTGAATCCACTTTCTTGTGAGGCCCGCTACGATAGTCATTGGCGTGACAACCGGCGCAGTCAGGAGCGTAACTTGGGAAATCCCAGGTGACGGTTTCAGAGTTTCCTCCGTGACAATCGGTACAACCCAGGTTGCGGCGGTGATCACCCGGATAGTTAGGACTGCTGTGACTAAAACTATCCGGCGTCCAGTATGTATTCGTGTGACAAGTATTACATTCCCGATTGGTGACAAAATGTCCGTTGTTTTTTCCGGTTGCAATGGAGCCGTTGTGGCAGCTGGAACAATTGTCCGAGACTGTTGAATGATCAAAATTGGCGGGAGTCCAGGCGACGGTCGAATGACAGGTATTGCATTCGCCACTTGTCACGATGTGATCCGGATCCTTTCCGGTTGCAATCACATTGTTGTGGCAAGTGGAGCAACTACCAGTCACTTCATCGTGATCAACCGAAGCCGGCAGCCAGGCAATGGAAGAATGGCATGCTTCGCAAAGATTGCTACTTAAAATATGATCCGATGTTTTACCGGTAGCGGTACTTCCGTTGTGGCAGCTGTAACAATTATTGGTTACCGTTGAATGATCAAAGTTCGCCGGCGACCATGCCACGGTTGAGTGACATGCATTGCAATCCGCCGTTGTCACTATGTGCCCGGGGTCTTGACCGGTGGCAATCACGTTATTGTGGCAGTTGGCGCAATTACCGGCAACTTCGTCGTGATTAACTGAAGCCGGCAACCAGGAAAGCGGCGAATGACAGGCCTCACAAATATTGGTACTCAGGATGTGATCCATACTCTTGCCGGTAGCTCCTACCCCATTGTGACAACTGTAGCATTGGCCAGTAATGGCATTGTGGTCAAAATTCGCCGGAATCCAGGCATTGGTGCTATGGCAGGCGTCACACTCGCCTGTTGTGGTGATATGGGTGGGGTGCTTGCCGGTGGCAATTCCACCATTGTGACAACTGGAACAGGTGCCCATTACCAACTGATGATCGACCGATGCCGGTTCCCACGCCACGGTGGAATGGCACGCCTCACAAGTATCAGCAGAGAGAATATGTTCCGGATTTTTTCCCGAGGCGGTCACATTGTTGTGGCAGGACACGCAATTACTGGTAATGTTGGTGTGATCAAACGTAGCCGGCACCCAGGTAAGATCCGAATGACAGGCATTACACTCCGCGGTGGTGGCTAGGTGATTGGGTGGCTTGCCACTGGCTGCCAAATTATTGTGGCAACTTTCACAAGCGCCAAAGACCTGCGCGTGATCCACTCGACTGACATCCTCCCACAAGGTTTCGCGGTGGCAACTGTCACAGGAGTCGGTGGTGGCAATGTGGGAAGCCGGTTTGGGGCTGGCGTTAATAAAACCATTTAGACTGTGACACACATTACACCGCGTTGGCGTACCGCGAAAATTGCCGCCGATATGACAGCTTTCACAGGCTACAAACTTATGTGAGCCAGACAACTCAAAACCTGTTTCGCTGTGATCGAACGGTCGCGGTGCTGTGTTGGCGGGCCGCGAAGTTTTGTTGCCAGGATTGATTACTTGAGCAGGGTTAGTGGCCTGGGTAAAAGCTACAACGGAAATACAGCACGCCACTGCTGCCAAAAACAACATTAATACATTTTTTCCCATGGCGTGACTCCACTTGCTCTATTTCCGTTTACTGTATTGAAAGCTCGAAGAAGTTAGTTGTATTGTGGCAACGTCCACACTGTTCACCAAAGCCGCCATTGTGAATGTCTTGACCGCGATGACAACTTCCACACTGGCTCGATACCGGTCCCGGATGACTACCCGGTAAATGACAGGATTCACACGCCAGGTCTTCGTGTTTCCCTTCCAGGGCGTAACCGCTGAAACGTTCGTGATCAAACTGCCAAATATTCCAGGCGTTCGGGGAATGACACTGGTTACACTCATTGCCCATGGAACCTTCGTGCACATCGTCCTTCTTGTGACAGGCGAGGCACTCGCCCTTGGTGCCGGCAAATTGATTGCCGATGTGGCAACTTTCGCAGGGAACGATTTGATGCATGCCAATCAACGGCAGCGCGGTAAAATCGTGATCAAACTCAGAAATTTCATCCCAGCCCAATGTGTTGTGACAGGTACCGCACACCGCCATGCTGGGATCGTTATGTACGTCGTCGGCCATGTGGCAACCGGCGCAGTCGCGCGCAATGGAGTCATGTACTTTGCCGGTGTGGCATTGGGTACAACTCAGCCCGATGTGATTTCCGGTCAGGGGAAAGTCAGTATCCTTGTCGTGATCGAAAGCAATATTCTGCCACTGTGAAGTGTCGTGGCAGGTTTCACACTTCTCACCGTTGCGCCCCAGGTGAACGTCGTCATTGGCGTGGCAGCCGTGACATTCCTGTGGAGCATCCTTGCGCTCTTGATTTTCCAGATGACAGGCGTGACAGGGAATATCCTGGTGTTTTCCTCGTAAAGGAAAATCGGTTTCATCGTGATCGAAATCCAATTCGCGCCAATCCTGTGGGCTGTGGCAACTTCCGCAGTCGCTGCCGTTGGCGCCGTTGTGGACATCAGAAATTTTATGGCAATCGACGCAGGTATGACTGGCAAATTCATACTGCTGGTTGACGTGGCAACTGGTACAGCTCAAGTCGAGATGACGTCCAACCAGGGGAAAGTCAGTGGTATCGTGATCAAACGGCAACACGCTGTGCCAGGTTTGAGGCTGATGACAATTCTCGCATTGTTCACCCAGGGCACCGGAATGAATATCCTTGTCCTGATGGCATGAAAAACAAGCGCTGCTCGCATCGCGAAACTTCTCCTCCTTCTCATGGCAACTGGCACAGTCTGCCGTTTGGTGAGCCCCTTCCAGCGCAAAGTCGGTATCGGAATGATTAAAACTGTCCGCCGCCAGCCCGACAATATCAAAGTCCCGACCTTCGTGTTCCGTGTGGCAACCATCGCAACTGTTCGTTGACGAGGGCAGAGAGCGACCGTGAAACCCTGTCATGTCCAGCAGGTCTTTTGCGACGTCTTTATGACAATCCAGGCACAGTGTGGTCATCGCTTCCTTTTTAAAGTTAGTGTGGCAGCTTTCGCATTCACTTTCAATGCCAAAAAATTCTCATCATTAATACATGTGAACCACAACTACGTGTGTCACTGCCGTTAAAATCATTAGTATAAAAATGGGTATATGGATCACATGCCAGAGCGAAAACAACTTTTCCGACAATTGCAAACCGGGTAATTGTTTAAACACCGAAAACAAAACGGCGCTATCTTTTTGTAATCGTTTATGAATCGCTTGGATATGGGCCGAAGAATCCGGCCTGTCCCTATGATAGTCTTCCAAGTGCTGAACGAATTTCTTAAAGGAACGGGTGAGATGCTTGAATTTCCTCCGGTTCATAGAAAGGGAAAACACACTGCTGCTTTGCCTGCTTGCTTCCACCAAGGTATTAGCGGCACCAAATAACTTTTCAAGCATGGCTTGTTGCTTAGGCGTTACGGCCAGCACTGCCATATCCTTATTAATCTGATTAAAATCCTCACTGACTTGCTGCAGGCGAATTTTCCCTCCAAACAAACCGTAGTGAATGCGTGTATACAAATAACGGCCAATAATGCCGCTTCCCGCCACCAACAACATGCATACCAATGCTATGTTGCTGTTCATTGAACCCAAGTTGAAATTGCAGTGGTACAAAATACATAAAGGTCCCACCACACCGAATGACATGTGAAACCGAAACCAGAACTTGACGCTAAAAAAACGTTTCAGAATCTTTAGCCGTTTGCGTAAACTGTACATCAGTAGCAGTAACATCATGCTGCCACCCACTATCCCTAACAGATAACCCAGGCCATTTTCAGCCGAAAGGTAGTCCTGATCCCGGTTTATCCATCCCCAAACAATTAATGCGACCACTGCCGCCATCCAGGTAACTGTTACCCACTGGCTGGAGCGATGCAGCCAACGCTGGGCAAGAGAGTCCGCCACACTTTGCATATTAATTCTTAAGAAAAACTTAACTGAAACTTAAAGAGTTGCCGTTCAATTAATAGGTTGACAGGTTCAAGGTTAATTTGTGAAATATAGCACAAACTGCAGCATTGAACTATTTCTCAGCTAGGCCAACGTCTATTCTGTGACATTATGCACGTTATGAGGGTTGAGGGAGGCTAAAGATATTGAGTTCGCTTCTCATTTATATTTTATTCGTGGTATTGCCGTTCGTTTTAATTGCAACCATTTATCTGTTTTGGCAAGGACGCAAAAGCCGCATTGCAAAACGCAAGTGGCATCAAGCCGAAACCGATGGCATGACGGAGCCGGTTTCACTGCATCCGGTCATCGACCCCAATAAGTGTCTCGGTTGCGCAACGTGTGTCTATGCCTGCCCCGAAGGTGAAATTCTCGGTTTGGTGAAACGCAAAGCTGCCTTGGTGTCGCCTTCTTCCTGCATCGGACACGGTGCCTGCAAGGATGCCTGCCCGATGGGGGCGATCAGTTTGGTGTTTGGAACGGCCACTAGAGGCATAGAAATTCCACGCTTGAATTCCGATTTTGAAACCAGCGTTCCCGGCATTTTTATCAGCGGTGAATTGGGTGGAATGGGCTTAATTAAAAACGCCATCGCCCAAGGACAACAAGCCGTCAATGCTATCGCTAAAAAGAGGAAGAGCCATCCGAGCTTACCCTTGGATCTCGTCATTGTCGGTGCCGGGCCGGCGGGACTCAGTGCCGCACTTGCGGCCAAAGAGAAAAAACTACGCTATGTGATTTTAGAGCAGGAAGACACCATTGGCGGCACCATCGCTCACTACCCGCGCGGCAAAGTGGTCATGACCCGCCCGGCAGTCTTACCCGTGGTTGGTAAATTCCAGTTTCGTGAAGCCAGCAAGGAAACACTCATCGAGTTTTGGCAATCGGTGGTCAAGAATTCCAAATTGAAAATCATGACCAAGCAACGGGTTGAGCACATAGAAGGTAATGACAAAGGAATTAAAGTAAAAACCGCCAACAAAGAATTTGTGACAGGGTCCGTACTGCTGGCGATGGGCCGGCGCGGAACACCGAGAAAGCTGGGTGTCCCGGGCGAAGATCTACCTAAGGTGGTGTATCGTTTAACGGATCCCGAACAATACATGAACCGCCATGTGCTGGTAGTTGGAGGCGGTGATAGTGCACTGGAAGCCGCCCTCGCCATTGCCGAGCAGGACGGTACCACCACCACCCTATCCTACCGCAGCGAAGCCTTTTCGCGTGCGAAAGCAAAAAATCGGGACAGGGTTTCGCTGTTGCAGCAGCAGGGCCGCTTAAATGTACTGTTGAAATCCAATATTATTGGCATTGCGCCTGACTCGGTAGCTATTGAAACGGAGAAAGGCCCGCGCAAGATAAAGAATGAGTCCATCATTGTCTGTGTGGGTGGCGTGTTGCCCACACCCTTTTTAAAGAAGATCGGCATTCATGTGGAAGAAAAATTCGGTACCTTGTAACGAATACAAGAACAACGACAAGATCAATTACATGAAAAAATTCAGTCGCGAATTGAGTCGGACGCTGGTGCTAACGCGGGTAATAACGCGGGTACTAACGCGGGTACTAACATTGTTACTCGCTTTCTGTTGTGCGGCAAACACAGCTCTGGCACAGTCAACGATCGATTTAGCCCCCGCTGAAAAGGCCATCAGGATGCGTCAGTTTAACAAGGCGTTCAGCCTGTATTTACAAGCGGCCCGCACTGGTGACGCGGAGGCGCAATACCAACTCGCCAATTTATATTTACTTGGGCGTGGCGTTGCAAAAAGCGAGAACCAGGGAATGCACTGGCTGGAAAAATCAGCGCAACGGTCCCATCCCGCCGCGCAATACGCTCTAGCCTTAAAATTAGTGGACACCGATTCCAGCCGTGCCATGAATCTGCTAACGGCATCAAGTCAGCAACAGTTTGGCCCCGCCATCACTTACTTGGATCACTTGGGTTCCACCCCGGAAATTCGATTAAAAGATAAAGATTCAACCCTTGAATTGTGGTTTGGCGCCGCCAGAAACAACCGGATCACTGCATTAGGAAAATTAAAAGCAAACATCCAATCAGTGGATCTGCTTGACCAAAACGGCCGCACCGCTTTGTTTAGCGCCATCGAATCCGACAGCATCAGAGCCGCGAAATGGCTGTTGAAACAGGGAGCAGATACAGACCACCGGGATAAATTTGGCATTAGCCCGCTTTTCCTGGCGGTAAAAGAAGATCGATCCGAAATATTGCTGGTACTACTCAACAAGAGCGCCGATAAACATCAAACCCTACCTAATGGCGACAACCTGCTGCACTACGCCATCCGGTTGCAACATAAAAAAATTATTGATCTATTGATTCAAAACCGCATTCAACGCAACGCCGTCAACAAGGACGGCTGGACCCCTCTTGACTTGGCGCAATACGCGGGGCTCGATACCACCGTGTCTGCGCTTAAAAAGTCCGGTGCCAAGCACGGCGAGGGCTGGAACAGCAAAACGCCGGAGAATACCTTTGACAAAGACCAGGTATTTGAAAGAATCGCCGCCACTTGGTCGTTGCCGGAATACGATACCAAGGTAAATTTTGACGACCTCAGTAAGATTGTGATCTCAGGTAACGTTCCCCTTTCGAAATACCTGCTTAACCAGGATGCAACATGGCTCGAGCAAAAACTCAGCGATGGCTCGACCCTGCTGGCACTCGCGGTCAAGAACAACAACATCGATATGACCCGAACCCTGCTTAATTTGAACAGCAATCCAAACGCGCGCTTACACGGTGAAGAAACCGCGCTACACCTTGCCGCCAAAACCGGGAATATCGATATTGCCCAAACCTTGTTAAAGGCCGGCGCCGATCCCCTGGTATTTTCCAAGGACAGCCTGGATCCCGTAGCCGTAGCGATCCAGAACGGCAACACCAAAACAGCGGCAATGTTGATAACACACCTGAACAACACCCAAGCGCGCGCACCCTACGATCAATACCTGCTATTGAGTGCAAAACACAACCGTGAAGATTTACTCGAACAGCTTTTATCTCATACCAACAGTTCAGCCAGTGATGAACTCGGCAGAAACGCGCTGTGGTTTGCCGCGCAAAACGGTAATGAGGGGATGATCGCCACGCTATTAAAACTGGGCATCAATAGCACCCAAACGGACCAATTTGGCAAAAGCCCGTTTTATGTGGCGGTGGAACACAATTGCCTGCCCTGCGCGCAAAGATTGCTGCCGGTCAGCGACATCAACCTGCGCACCAGCAGTGGCAATTCCGTACTGATTGCCGCCGCAAAAGCTGACAACCCCGCTCTGGTTCAATGGTTGCTGGATCAAGAAGCGGACCTTGAAGTTCGCAACAACAAAGGTGACACGGCCCTGATTACCGCTGTTAACGCTGACTCGGAAGCCGTCGTGAAATGCCTGATCGAAGCCGGCGCCAATGCATCGAGGAAAAACAAGCTCGGCTATTCGGCCCTGGATATTGCCAAAAATAAAAATGAAGTGATCTATTCACTGATGAAACAAAAGTCAGTCCTGGGTATTTTCTAAAGTAAACCTGTGTGTTGAGAATCACTAATTTCGATAAAAAATCAGACACCAATCGCAAAATCTATCTAACTTTTATCATGTTCGACTTGCCAACTTAACCCTATCGTTGCATAAATTTTCGGCCCAGGACCGCTTCGCTCCTTATATAGCAGCATTTTCAGGACCGTGCTCAATTTTTCTAATCCTCACATAGGGTGAGCTATGCTCCTGTTAGAAAAATCTGCGCGCGTCC
>JARROD010000085.1:0-12104 GCA_037384225.1 Exilibacterium sp. | reverse complement strand
AAAGTACGGGAAGTCCGGAGATAGCGCTCAGCAATGTGGTCCCCAAGTCCGGCTGCTTCATAATCAACAAGGTGGGCACACTGACAATGATCAGGGTCCAGCACACGTGCTTAAACTTCGGCGGCAGGATCCGCTGTGAGAGATAGGCCGCCACCGCTATAGGCATGGCCAGTTTCAGCACCTCCGAGGGCTGAAACCGGAACCCGCCGAGACTAAGCCACCGCTGTGCCCCTTTGGCGCCAGTTCCCACCACAGCCACCAGCACCAGCAGAATGACACCGGCAAAATACAGCCAGGGCGCCCACCGCTCCAGCAGGTTTGTGCGCACCTGGGCTACGGAGAACATGGCGCCGTAGGCGATAATAAAAAATACCCCTTGGCGTTCGACATAATACACATTCTGACCACCGGCACTATATAGGACCACCAGCCCGTAAGCGGTCAACAACAGCAGTATCATCAACAGGGGGATATCGATATGCAGTCGCATCCACAGGCTGACGGGGCGGCGCAGGTCGCGGCTGGTGCCCGGCATACGCCGCAGAAAGTCTTGTTCAGCCATTGCCGCAACCTCCCCTGACCCTGTATTTGAAACCTCTCGACATTAACTTCACCCCTCACCTTCCCGGCGGATATTCTCAGGGCCATGCTGCCGTTGTTCTGCAGTCTTCAGCGACGCCTGTTGCTGAAAATAGGCATCGAACATTTTCCTCGCCACCGGCGCCGCCGCGCTGGAGCCGTGCTCGGCGTTCTCCACAATAACGGCGACAGCGATTTGCGGACTGTCAAAAGGCGCAAAGCCGATAAAAAGCGCGTGGTCCCTGTGCCGCTCCGCCAGGGCTTCGGAATCGTAGTCTTCGCCCTGGGCGACACCAACGACCTGAGCGGTTCCCGTCTTCCCCGCCATTTCGTAGTCCGCTCCCCGGGCAATCCTTTTGGCGGTGCCGCGCGGACCGTGCACGACGGACCTCATGGCCTTTAACACATAGTCCCAGTATTCCCCGTCGACTTCGACTCTGTCATCAACTATCAACTGATGGGGAGTGCCCTCATGCGCCATCACCAACTGCGGCCTTTTGCGCACGCCGCGATTGGCGATGGTTGATGTCATCAGCGCCAATTGCAGCGGTGTCATCAGCACATCACCCTGCCCAATACCGACGTTGAGGCTGTCGCCGGGAAACCAGGGTAACCCGCGCACGGCCTTTTTCCACTCGCGTGACGGCCAAATACCCGGACGCTCGCTGGGAACATCGATACCGGTGCGCCGCCCGAGGCCAAAATGGCTGCCGAATTCGTACATCAAATCAATACCCATGCGATAGGCCAGATCGTAGAAAAACGTGTCACAGGAACGCTGTATGGCCGTGTGCAGATCGATATGGCTGCCGTGACCGCCTTTTTTCCAGTCCCGATGCAGACGCTTTTCGCCCTCCAGCCGATAGAATCCTGGGTCATAGATATTGGATTTGTAGTCGATAACCTTATTGTGCAATCCGGCCAGCCCCAGCATGGGTTTAACCGTAGAACCTGGAGGATATTGGCCCTGTAGTGTGCGATTAAACAGCGGCAGATCACGGGACCGGTTTAAGTCTCGGTAGTCCTTCAAGCTGATACCGGTCACAAAAAGATTGGGGTCATAGCTGGGTGCGCTGATCATCGCCAGCACACCGCCGGTAGCGACTTCAATGACCACTACGGCACCGCGCCTGCCGTCCAGGGCGTCGAAGCCTGCCTGCTGCAAACGGGTGTCGAGGTTCAGTACAAGATTTTTCCCCGGCTCCGGGTCAGTGCGCTCCAGCACCCGCAAGACCCGTCCACGGGCGTTGGTCTCCACGTATTCGTATCCGACTTTCCCCAACAACACAGGTTCGTAATATTTTTCCAGTCCCACTTTACCGATGGTGTGGGTGCCGCTGTAACGACGGTAATCGTCTTCACTGAACCTGCTCAGTTCGCGGTCACTGATACGGCCGACGTAGCCGACATTGTGAGCCAACAGCGGTCCGAGGGGGTAATGCCTGACCAGTTGCGCCTGCACCTCAACACCTTCGAGACGGTATTCGTTTACAGCGATGCGGGCGATTTCCTCTTCATTCAGGTTGTAGCGCAGCGGTACCGCCTCAAAGGGTCGTCGGCGTTGCTTTATACGCTTGCGGAAATTCTCCATATCGCCTGGAGGTATTTCCACCAGTTTCTTTAACAGGGCAATGGTTGAATCCAGGTCGGAAACACTTTCTTTAATAATGGAAAGGGTATAACTGGCGCGGTTCTCGGCAACCAAAATACCGTTGCGATCATAGATCAGCCCCCGCGTCGGCGGCAGTGGCTGCACATGCACCCGATTGCGGTCCGATGCGGTGACATAATCCTCATAGTGGACAACCTGCAGGTTGTAATAGCGTGCCGCCAGCACACTTAGCAAACCGATAACCAGTCCCACGGCGACCACTACCCGGTGAGAAAAAATTCTTGCTTCAAAGGAGTGATCTTTAAGGTGTAGTGGCTCGGGCATTTATTATTTATGGTACGGGTGATGTTGCAGAATAGTCCAGGCACGATAGAGTTGTTCAATAACCACTATCCGCACCAGCGGATGGGGCAGTGTCAACGCAGACAGGGACCATTTTGCATCACATCTGGTCAAACAGTCACTCGCCAGGCCATCCGGCCCACCAATCAATAAACTATAGTTATCCCCGTCCATCCGCCAACGGGAGAGATTTTGCGCCAGCTGTTCGGTGGACCAGGACTTTCCTTTCACATCCAGAGCGATCACTCTGTCGCTGTCGGGAATCGCCGCCAGCATGGCCTCCCCCTCTCTGGCAATGGCTCTTTGAACACAGGCGTTCTTACTTCTGGGCCCCAGGGGCAAGGCTACCATTTCAACGCTAACCCCCCTGGACAAACGCCGGGCGTAGTCGCTGTAACCGGCTTCCACCCAGGCGGGCATTTTGCCGCCAATCGCTATGATTTTGACTCTCATTAGTCACCCGCACGGTTTCTCGGTTCCATCGACCACAGTTTTTCCAAGTCGTAGAAATTTCGCATTTCGGGCAACATGACATGCAGTACTGTATCACCAAAATCGACCAATACCCACTCTCCCGCTTCCAGCCCTTCCACGCCAATAGGAGTAAACCCTTTCTCTTTGGCATTCTCCACGACCCTGGAGGCTACTGATTTTACGTGCCGGTTCGAGGTTCCACTAACAATCACCAGTGTATCCATGACATCGGTCAGCTCGCGCACGTCGAGACTGACGATATCTTTTGCTTTGACTTCTTCAAGCGCATCTACAATCAGGTTGTTCAGTTGAGTTGGCATTCTTTGTCGATTCTCTCCAATTTACATAGCAGTTAGCACTTGCATACACTTCATTTACACATATAGCCGGTGTTGGCGAATGTAGCTCCACACGGAATCCGGCAACAAGAATTGGGGGCTTTCCCCGACGCTGATCTGACGCCGTATTTCGGTACTGGATACGGGCAAGAGACGCAGATGTTCAATGATTATCTTACCGGCGGCATGCTGCTTCAGAGCAGCAGCTGGCGCCAGCCGGGCAGTGAGTTGAGTCGCCACCGGGCCGCTCTGAGGTCGTTCCCAACCCGGCCGCGCGGCCACCACCAAATGGGCCAGAGAAAAAATATCCCACCAGCGATGCCAGGTATGCAAATTAGTCAATGAATCCATACCCACGGCGAGACTCAAAGACACCTCCGGCCCAAACTCCGCGCGGAGCTCTTCAAGCGTTTCAACAGTATAGGATGGACCTGCACGGCCCAGTTCACGCTCGTCGACACACAACTGCGGACAGGATTCAATGGCCTGGCGCACCATTGCTGCGCGGTCTTCGGTGCTGGCTGCCGTCGACTCCCGATGTGGCGGCGTGCGGGCAGGCACAAGGCGCATTTCATCGAGCCCGAGACGTGCTTTCAGCTCCAATGCCATTCTCAAATGGCCGATATGCACTGGATCGAAAGTGCCACCAAAAATACCAATGGTTTTAAGGTCAGTCATGAATACGACTACTGGCGAATGTGGCCATCGCCGAACACGACCCATTTTTCAGAGGTCAGCCCTTCCAGCCCAACCGGTCCCCGGGCGTGAATTTTATCGGTGGAAATCCCGATTTCAGCCCCGAGCCCATATTCAAAGCCGTCTGCGAAACGAGTAGATGCATTGACTATGACGGAACTGGAATCCACTTCAGTGAGGAACCGGTGGGCACGGGTGATACTTTCGGTCACAATGGCGTCGGTGTGTTGTGAACTGTAGCAATTGATATGTTCGATCGCTTCATCGAGGCCTGAGACAATCCTTACCGACAGCACGGGTGCCAGATACTCTGTCCCCCAGTCTTCCTGCGTCGCTTCAACTATCGCCGCCGAACGCTCGACAGCCCCCTGCCCGCCCCGGGAGATCAGTTCACACGTTTTCTTACAGCCGCGCAGCTCCACCCCCTTTTCCCAGTAGGCCGGCACCAACTTCGGCAGCATTTCCTCGGCAATGCCTTCCGCCACCAGCAGGGTTTCCATAGCATTGCAGACGCCGTAGCGGTGGGTCTTGGCGTTCAACGCAATCGCAAAGGCCTTCTGCGCATCGGCTTTATCGTCAATATAGACGTGGCAAATACCGTCCAGGTGCTTGATCACCGCCACCCGCGCGTCCTGGGAAATTCTCTCAATCAACCCTTTGCCGCCGCGGGGAACGACCACATCCACATATTCAGGCATGGTAATAAGTTCACCCACAGCCTCACGGTCGGTGGTTTCAATAACCTGAACAGCGGTGGCTGGCAGGCCGCATTTTTGCAAACCTGCGTCGATATAGCGGGCGATAGCCTGATTGGAATGTATGGCTTCACTGCCACCACGCAATATAGTGGCGTTACCGGACTTCAGACACAGACTGGCGGCATCGATGGTAACGTTGGGGCGGGATTCATAAATAATGCCCACAACACCCAGTGGAACCCGCATTCTACCCACCTGGATACCGCTGGGCCTATAACGTAGATCGGTGATGGCACCGCAGGGGTCGGGCAGTGCCGCCACCTGGCGCAGACCTTCGATCATCGCGTCTATACGCAACGGCGTCAGCTCCAACCGGTCCAACAGCGCGGGTTCGAGGTGATTATCTCTGCCCTGCTGCAAGTCCTTTTCGTTCGCGGTCACCAGCGACGTGCGGCCAGCGTCCAGCTTCTCGGCTATTGCCAGCAGCGCATTGTTTTTCACGGCCGTAGTAGCGGCCGCCACCACTCGGGAGGCCGCCCGGGCATTGCAACCCAGCTGTGCCATGTAGGCTTTTACATTCATGCGATTTTTCTTTTATATCCAATTGGGGAATAAAGAGGTCGGCGACAAATGAGATTTAGTCTCATTTGTCGCCGGCCCCTTTTCGTATTATACCTGTTAATAGGTGCCGGTTTGTCAACTCATTTAGCCAGCCGGGCAACCCGCACCGATAGGTGATCGAGCCTTGCCTCCGGGTCGCTGAGTTCCAGTAACGCCAGCTTATCCGTGGTGCTCAAGGGCAGCAGTTGGGTCAGTTGCCACCCCAACTGACGGGTATTAGTGACCTCTGGCAGCTTTAAACCTGCTACCGCCGGATGATCGCGCAGACTACCGAGCAGATCTGCCAAGCCATTGTAGGCTTCCCCCACGGGTTCGACGACCTCATCAGGTAAAAACATGACCTCGGCCTGCAGCAGCCTGTCGGCGTCGATATGAGTCTTTAGCACTTTGAATTTGCGCTCCCCCTGGATGGAGATGCCCAATAATCCGTTGGCAAGTTGGTTCCAATCGGTCACCTGTACATATACGCCCAGTGGAAAGACCTCGGGGGGCTGCCATTGATCGGCCTTGATCACTTCATCTCCAGATATTATTTTGACGACACCAAATCCTTGCCCCTGTTTTAGGCACCGGCTGATCATGGTCAGGTAGCGTTGCTCAAAAATTCTCAGTTCCATGGGCACGCCGGGAAAAAGCAGAGTATTTAAGGGGAATAGCGCAATGGAATCCATGTTCTAAGCCCTCTGTGAATATACCCGATGAACATCAACTCCCAACTAGCTTAGCGCCGGCAGGCAAAATTTAACAACGAATATCTTCAGCTGCCATTCAGGTTCAGTTCGCTATTGTGTGCACAAGTTAATAAACAAATGTAAGGCCTATAGCCCAGTTAATGGAGTAATACCATGAAGACGATAATACTCGCACTGACAACCGTTCTTTTCATCGCCTCTCTGCCGGCAGCGGCCAGTCACAATGGGCGTATCGATTTTGCCAGAGTTACCAATGTCGCGCCCATCTATCGCACTGTCGAACACCGCGTCCCTGAAAAGCAGTGCTGGACTGAAACCGTCGCCTATGAGCAGCCCGGATATCGCTCCAATACTGGCACTATCCTCGGTGGGCTGATCGGCGCCGCGGTAGGCAACAGTATCGGCCACCACAAGCGCAACAAGCAAGTGGGCGCAGTCGCCGGCGCGGTTTTAGGAGCTTCCATCGGCCGCGACATAGGCCATAGAACCGCCGCCGGCAATGGGTTCACCGAATACCGCGACGAACAACGCTGTGAAGTCAAACACCGGGTCGAGTACGAAGAGACAGTGGTAGGCTACGATGTCACCTATAGATATAGGGGCCAGATTTACCATACCCGCACGGATCAGCACCCAGGAAAACGCATCAAGGTGGCTGTCAAGGTAAGACCTGTTTATTAGGCCTGTCTGACAAAACGCTTAAATCATTTCCCAAGGCGTATGAGTTACCGCTTTCAAGGACGAAGGCACCTGAGCCATCCCGGCAGACGTAAGGGCTGCCGTAGAAATTAATTTCTACGACAGCCCTGGTATTCCCCAGCCTCGAGTTAATCTATAGAATCACTCAAAATCTTGCCTGGTTTCACTTTAACGAGTAGCAACTAACATGCTCAGACAGTTGGACAAATTAACCCGCACACGAGCTCTGGCCCGGTGGTTTACCCTGATACTGATTTTGGGCCTGCCCACAGTATTGGTAACCGAAAGTGCCTGGGCCCGGCAGAGCGGCGACAGACACGAGCGATCCGGAAAAACGGCGGACAGGAGTGAAAAACGTACAATCAGCCGGGGGCAGGCGGCAAATATTGCAGTGCGACGCTTCGGCGGCAAGGTACTTAAAATCAGAAGGGTAGGAAATCTGTACCGGATTAAACTGGTGCAGCCTTCGGGTCATGTTAAACAGATTTCAATTGACGCTAGCTCGGGAGCCATTGTCGGGAGCTAGCGCTTACATTCGATATTACACAATTCGAATAACAGGAATGCAGGTATACCGCCATGCGTTTATTGGTTGTTGAAGATGAAAGCGCATTGCGTGAACAACTCAACGCGCTTCTCTCCGGGTCCGGTTACGTCGTCGACAGTGCCGCCGATGGCCGCGAAGGTCTCTACTATGGCAGCGAGTACCCCTATGATCTGGCTATCATCGATATTGGACTGCCGGAACTCAACGGTATTGAGCTCATTAAACGTCTACGCGGCGACGGCGTCCTATTCCCAATCCTGATTTTAACGGCGCGGGGCAACTGGCAGGACAAAGTGGAAGGGCTGGAAGCCGGCGCCGACGATTACCTGGTAAAACCCTTCCACAACGAAGAGTTGCGGGCCCGGATCAACGCCCTGCTGCGCCGGGCTTCTGGCCACGCTACACCTGTGCTTCAGTACGGCCCCATCTGTCTGGACACCTCAGCAAAGTCTGTGCACCTCGGCGAGGAACGGCTTGAGCTGACCGGTTACGAGTACAATACACTCGAATACCTGGTCCTCCATGCCGGCGAAGTGATTTCCAAAACCCAATTGACAGAGCACTTATACGACCAGGATTTCGACCGCGACAGTAATGTTATCGAAGTTTTTATCGGCCGCCTGCGCAAAAAGCTCGACCCCGGCGGCGACCTCAAACCCATCGCCACTGTGCGCGGTCAGGGTTACCGCTTTACGCTCACCGCTTCCCCGCGGTCCGACTCCGAGTAAACCCGGTGATTCCGCGTTCGCTTTCTGCGCGACTGCTGGCCGCTTCGGCGGTGCTGTTACCGGGATTTCTCAGTCTCAGCGGTTATATGCTGGATATAGCCTTCCAGCGCAGCCTGCGCGCGGCGGAAGCCGAACGCCTGAAATCCCATATCTACTTGCTACTGGGTGCGGCGGAGCTGGAAAATGACCAGTTCTGGTTCCCGGAGGAGCTGCCGGAACCCCGTTTCACGCAACTGAGCTCAGGACTCTACGGGTTGGTTCGCAACAGCAGTAACGACATTCTCTGGCGTTCCCCTTCCGCGCAGCTACTGGCATTGAACCCCAAACAGATAAGTAAAAATCCCCAGCAAACCGGGCAGGAAAACTTCTATGAACTGATTGTCAACCGCGAAAATATGTTTGCCTACGATTACGACGTACTCTGGGAAGGCGAGCACAAAAGCCATCCGTTGCGATTTTCAGTCCTCCACAGCCAGATTCCAATGCGCGCTGAGTTGCAGAGTTATCGCGCGCAACTATGGCGCTGGTTGGGAACGCTGGCAGTACTGCTGTTAATCACCCAGACGCTCATCATGCGCTGGGGCCTGCGCCCGTTGCGGCAGTTGGCCACTGATCTGGCGGAGGTGGAATCGGGACGCAAACAGCAGTTACAGGGCGATTACCCCGATGAAATTCAATCGGTTACCGACAACCTCAATCAGGTACTCAGCAATGAGCAGGCACAGCGCGAGCGCTATCGCAATACCCTGGCAGATCTCGCCCACAGCCTGAAAACCCCACTCGCCGTGATCCGCGGCAGCCTCGATACCCACCTCGATACCCACACCTTGGCAGAACAAGTCAGCCGTATGGATCAGATTGTCAGTCACCAGCTTCAGCGGGCGACATTGACGCCCCAGCCGCTACTGCGGCAGGAAGTGAAACTCAAACCCCTGGTAACTCGACTGGGTTCGGCGCTGGAAAAGGTTTACCGCGACAAGAAGGTGACATTCGATACCGAAATGGAATCCGGTGTTGCGTTCCCGGGGGATGAGCGGGATCTGATGGAAGTGTTGGGCAACCTGCTGGAAAACGCCTTCAAATACGGCAACCGACGAGTCCGCTGCAATGTGCGTAACAACAGTACTGAAGGCGGCAAGACGCTGGCGATCAACATTGAGGATGACGGTCCGGGGGTCGCTACGGCGAAGCAGAAAACGATACTCGAACGCGGCGCCAGGGCCGATACAGCGCAACCTGGACAGGGCATAGGACTGGCAGTAGTGGTGGATATCGTCAGCAGCTACGGCGGTAGCATTGATATATCCCGCTCCGAACTTGGAGGGGCTAACTTCCGCATCACCCTCCCGGTCAGCGTGCGGCGCCGCCAAACCAGGTGAGTCGGCCTTTAGGCCGCATGGCTCTCGGACAATGCTTCAGTCCCACTGTTCTCGGGTCCCAGAGGTTTTATCACCAAAATCAATTTCGGTAGCAGTGTCAAGGAGCCCAGAATCGCTGCCAGCATCGCCACACCAGTAAGCAATCCGAAATAGATCGACGGTATAAACTGTGACAGAGACAGAATCGAAAAGCCGACGATTATGGTGATCGAGGTATAGAACATGGCCCGCCCTATGGAAGCATGGGAACGGTGCATGGACTGCACATAACTGGCGTCGAACTGAAACTCCCTGCGGTAGCGATGAATATAGTGAATAGCATGGTCCACCCCGATACCCACTGCAATGGCGGCGATTGTAATGGTCATCATATCCAGAGGGATACCCGCCAGCCCCATGCCACCGAGCACCACAGCCGCGGCCAGCATATTGGGAATAATCGCAATCACCGCCAGCAGCAGCGAGCGAAACAGCACTACGAACATGGCCATAATCCCCAAAAATACCGCGCCAATAGTGACTATTTGAGAACGAAACAGACTTTGCAGCATGTTGTTATACAACACCAGCATCCCGGTAAAATGCAGTTGTTTTTCCTTCATACCCAGTTTATCGACGGCGTGACGGCGTATTTTTGCCGGCAGGGTCATACGGTCGAGTTCGGGGTTGGTTTCCTTTACCCTCAGGGAAATCCGGGTTTGGTTGGCGGTTTCTGCCAGATAGGGAGTCAATAAAACGTCTTTGACCATTGGTGGCAGCTTCTTCCGGATCAGTGCCAGTTCAAAATCGTTCAACTGACCACCGTTGAGCTGTCGCCCCACTTTATAGGCTATCGCCAGCGACTGCACCTTTCCGACTTCCGGGAGACTTTCCAGGTAGTCGTGCAACTCTTCAACTTCTTCCAGCCCCGCAACGGTAAACCAGTAGCTTTTCTGCATCTCCGAATCGGGGTTTTTTTCTGAAAACGGATCCGATTCGGCGAAGGGGTCCTCCTCAGCCAGAGGTTCAGGCTCTTCGAAAGGATCCGGTTCGTCGAATGGATCAGCTTCCGCAAACGGATCATCCTCCAGCGCAGTGTACTCCTGCTCTGCGGCCAGCGATTCCGGGTCGACATCGAGAATAATATCCAGCGTTGTAGTGCCTCCCAAACGCTTGTCGATCACTTCCAGCCCCTGATAGATTTCGGTTGATTTGTGAAAGTAATCGATGAAGCGGTTGTCCACTTTCAGCTCGGATATACCGAAGATACTGACCACTGCCGTCACAGCACTGATGCCGAGAACCATACCACCGTAGTGTTCGGTAAAACGGGAAAAGCGGAGCGTCAGGGTGTGGGACTTGTCGCCGCGGTCCCTGGGCTCGCCTTTCGGCAGGATCATCAACGCCGCGGGCAACAACAAAAATGTCAGCAGCAGCGCTAATGACAGACCGATGGTCATTATCCAGCCGAAATCCATCACCGGGCGAATATCACTGACCACCAGAGAAGCGAAAGCCACCATGGTGGTCAGCGCCGTATACAGGCAGGGACGGGCCATAAAGCGCACGGTTTCCCAGACCAGACGTCGGCGTGGCCAATCCGGGTTGGCAGCGTGAAATTCACGGTAGCGCACGATTAAATGGATGGCTATGGCCAGAGTAACGATCAACAGCAGGGCGACAAAGTTGGACGAAATGACAGTCAGACGCCAATCGACCCAACTCAGGTATCCCAGCATCATCACTACCGCGATCACGCAGATCAGCAGTGGCATCACGACGAAGCGCAGCTGACGAAATATAACCGCCAGGGTGACGATAATGAATATGAAGATTCCGCTGCCAAACACCACCAGGTCGCTACGGATAAAATCAATCATATCGGCGGTAATCATACTCACCCCACCGATAAACATTTCCGCTTCATCCCGGTATTTGTCGACGATTGCCCGGATTTCATCGACCCGCTCGTGGGCGCGGGCCTCCGCCGCCGTGCGGTAGTCGAGAAATTCCTTGCTCACCCGCTCCAGTTTCGCCGCTTCCTCGCTGTCGAGACCGGTTCTATCGCGCTTTAAACGCAGGGCATCGCGGCGCCTCACCAGTTCGATATAGCGATTATCGACTTTAATATTCAGCAACAGCGCCGTCGTCTTTGCGTCCGGACTCAATACCAGATTTCGGTATATCGGACTGTTTAAAAACTCTTTCTTGGCCAATTCCCGGTCTACACCCGGGGTTAACAGTGTGCGCGGCTCGCTGGCGATTTCGGTCAGCGTCTGCCGGGGGCTGTTCAACAACGGCAGATCAAGGATGGAGTTGGAACTCGCCACCCCCTCCACCGCCAGCAATTCTTCACGCAATTTCTGCAGGGTTCCAAGCGCAGCATCGGAAAACAGGTAGGCTTTGGGTGTATAGGTTACAACCAAAAAGTCGCCACTCTGGTAGCGCTTGTTGATTTCACGAAAGTAGTCCAGATCCGTATCGTGCTCGAGCGTCAGTGAATCCGCCGAGGCATCCAACTTGAAATTCGGCAATCCCAGTGCCAGTGCAGCGGTTGCGATAAGAACAAGGCCCCAGGTCAAATAGGGCCGCTGTATGATTAATGCCTTATACACTGAAACTAAACGTTGAAACATCGCGTGGCCTTGTGAATATATTCAACCAACGCCGAATCAATAGACAACGGCGGCGCCTGTCCCTGTCCAGGCGGAAACGTATAC
>JARROD010000084.1:0-12185 GCA_037384225.1 Exilibacterium sp. | reverse complement strand
AAAGGCGTGGCGGTAAACCACGAAAGCGTTTTAAATACCTTGTATTTTCTTGAATCGAACTATCCCGTTAGTGTAGGGGATTCCTACCTGTTAAAGACAAACAATGTATTCGATGTATCGATATCGGAACTATTGGGGTGGTTTGTCGGTTGTGGGCATGTAGTAATCTTACCGCCAGATGCGGAAAAATCACCCGAAATACTCATTGACTGTATAGATAAGCATAAAATAACCCATGTTAATTTCGCGCCGTCCATGCTTAGTGTGTTTGTGGAACAGTCTCGCCAGAACGATACCTTTATTGAGTCCAACTCATTGAAGTATCTTATGGTGGCCGGAGAGGCTTTTCCGAAATCGCTGGTGAAAGAGTGCGTAGATACTTTTAGTCGAGCGCAGGTTGAAAATATTTATGGGCCGACGGAATCTTCTATATATAGCGCCCGGTTTTCCTGTTCCAATCAAAATATTTCCAGTATTAATACCCCTATCGGAAAGCCGATCGCTAATACAGCATTGTATATTGTCGATGAACAATTGAATCCTGTGCCTATTGGCGTTACGGGAGAGCTCTGTATAGCGGGAAGAGGGTTGGCGCGAGGTTATTTAAATAGCCCCGAGTTGACAGCTGAAAAATTTATCGATAACCCATTTTCTGCAGGAACCAAGCTCTATAAAACGGGCGATCTGGCCAGGTGGTTAAACAGCGGTGATATCGAATATGTCGGGCGAACCGACAATCAGGTAAAAATTCGCGGTTTTCGGATTGAATTAGGAGAAATTGAAAGTGCGCTCACTCAGCAGCCCGGTGTTCGAGAAGCGGTTGTCTTGGCTAACAGCCTCGGTGAGGGAAGTGGGGGGAGTTTATTGGCTGCCTATGTGGTTTGTGAAGAATCCCTTACCATTGATAAAACATCACTACGCAGTGCACTTAAAGATCAATTGCCCCATTATATGATTCCGAGCTTTTTTATTTTTTTGGATGAACTGCCGTTAACCCCCAATGGCAAAGTCAACCGCAAGGCTCTACCCTTACCCGACCAGGATGCATTGCAAACACAGGACTATGTGGCGCCTCGCACCGAGATGGAAAAAGTGGTGGCAGAGGTCTGGGCTGAAATTCTTTCGCTGCGGCAGGATAAGGTGGGTATTCATGATAACTTCTTTGATTTAGGGGGGCATTCCTTACTTCTGGCACAGCTTCATAGCCGATTATCACAGCAATTGGAACAGCCGTTATCCATGCTTGAACTGTTCCAATACCCTACAATCCAAGCATTGGCCAACTACCTGAATCAAAAGCAAAACGATCTATCTGGGATTGTAACAATATCCAATCAAACTGAGATGCGTCGCGCAGGTAAAGCCGCGAAAAAGAAACGAAAACAACAGCGATTAAGAGTATGATTGAATCCGCACATGAAATTGACGACTCGGCGATTGCGATTATCGGAATGGCTGGTCGTTTTCCCGGTGCCAAAGATATCGATGAATTTTGGCAAAACCTAAAGGACGGAGTGGAATCTGTCCGTCGCTTTTCTGATGATGAACTTTTGGCGGAAGGGGTGGAGCCGGGTTTACTTAACAACCCCAACTATGTTAAAGCCAGCCCATTTTTAGAAGATGCCGACCTTTTTGATGCGTCATTCTTTGGCTACAGTCCTAGAGAAGCCACTCTGATGGATCCCCAGCAGCGTTTGTTTTTAGAATGTGCATGGTCGGCCTTGGAAAATGCCGGATATTATGCAGAAGCGTATCCCGGATCAATTGGTGTTTATGGTGGAGCAGGGTTAAACAATTACTTAATTAACCACGTAGCTCCTCACTTTAATTTTAGTTCTGCCGATCCAGCCACATTTTCTGAAATATCAGTAGGAAATATGGTTGATTTTCTCACGACAAGAGTAGCTTATAAGCTAAACCTTAGAGGGCCTTCGTTGGATGTACAAACCGCATGCTCTACTTCCCTGGTAGCCTTGGATCTTGCCTGCGAGGCCTTATTGGAAGGGAAGTGTAAAATCGCTTTAGTTGGAGGCGTTTCCCTAACGTCGCTTCGCAAAACAGGTTATCTGTATCAAGAAGGTTTAGTTTTATCCCCGGATGGACACTGCCGGGCTTTCGATGCTAACGGAAAAGGCATGTTGGGAGGTAATGGTGTCGGAATTGTAGTGCTCAAATGCCTGGAAGATGCGTTAGCCGATAGAGACACTATCCATGCTATTGTGAAAGGGTGGGCCACCAATAATGATGGTAATTTAAAAATTGGTTTTACCGCTCCCGGTATGGAAGGTCAGGCCGCCGTCATTTCTGAAGCACAGGAAATGGCTGAAGTTAATCCAGAAACCATTACCTATATTGAAGCCCATGGTACCGCAACCCCTTTAGGCGACCCTATTGAAATAGCTGCTTTAACAAAAGCATTCCGAAGCAAAACTCAGCGAAAAGGCTTCTGTGCCATTGGTTCGGTTAAAACCAATGTGGGGCATCTGGATACTGCGGCAGGAATTACCAGCTTAATTAAAACTGTTTTAATATTAAAACATAGGCAAATACCACCCAGTCTCAACTTTGAATCACCTAATCATCAGATAGATTTTGAAAATAGCCCCTTCTATGTGAATACCGAGTTAAGGGAATGGAAAAGTAATGGAAATCCACGCCGTGCCGGGGTGAGTTCCTTTGGGATCGGTGGTACCAATGCCCATGTGGTACTGGAGGAATGGGAGCCTTTGGTAGAAAGGCATTCTACAGAAGGCCTTCCACAGAAGGAAAAAGTATTATTATTATTATCAGCAAAGACTCAGACAGCGTTAGAAGCAGCAACAATTAAGTTAGCGAATCATTTAAAACAGCACTCAGAGCTTAACATAGAGGATGTAGCTTATACCCTGAGCGCAGGACGTAAAGCTTTCGATTATCGACGAATTGCAGTGGTGTCTAACGACAATGAAGGTGCTGCTGGAATCCTTTCTTCCCAAGACACCACGCTAGTTTTAAGCAATGGCGGTCAAGTAAAAAACCGTTCTGTGGTGTTTATGTTTACAGGCCAGGGATCGCAGTATGTAAATATGACTAGAAAGCTCTATGAAACTGAAAGCTGTTTTCAAGAACAAGTTGACCAATGTTGCGTTTTGCTTCAACCCCACTTAGGCTTTGATTTGAGGAACATTTTATATCCTCCGCAAGAGCAAACATTTGCCGCCACTGAGAAACTTAAACAAACATCCATTGCCCAACCAGCCTTGTTTGTCATTGAGTATGCTTTGGCGCAATTGTGGATTTCCTGGGGGGTTAAATCTGTAGCAGCGATCGGCCATAGTCTTGGGGAATACGTGGCCGCCACCCTAGCCGGGGTTTTCAGCCTAGAAGATGCTCTAGCAGTAGTCGCTGCACGGGGGCAACTTATGCACTCCATGCCATCGGGCTCAATGTTAGCTGTGCCCCTGCCGGAAAGTGAGGTTATACCTTTATTAGAAGGAACTTCCCTGGAGATTGCCTCGATCAACAGTCCATCCAACTGTGTAGTTTCTGGAACGACCGAAGCCATAGAAGCCTTCGAACGAAAAATAGCCCGCAGAGACGTGGAAGGCCGTCGTCTCCATACTTCTCACGCCTTCCATTCGAGCATGATGGAACCGGTATTGGAGCCCTTCCTCCGGATCGTAAAACAGGTGAAACTCAATTCACCAAAAATGCCTTTTATCTCTAATGTAACGGGCACTTGGATCACCTTGGAGGCAGCCACTGATCCCGGTTATTACGCCCAGCATTTGCGTTCTTGCGTTCGATTCTCTGATGGAGTGAAGCAATTCTTTAACCACCCCGATCAAATCCTCTTAGAAGTGGGGCCGGGACAAACCTTAACTACCCTGGCCCAACGCCACCCTGACAAGCCTTTGCAACAAATCAACGTAGCTTCAGTCCGCCATCCTCAGGATGATGACTTTTTACTAAGGGCATTAGGTCAACTCTGGTTGGCCGGGGTCCAGGTTGATTGGAGCCGCTACTATGGGGGCGAAAAGCATTATCGCGTTCCTTTACCCACTTATCCTTTTGAACGGAAACGCTATTGGATTGATCCACCAAAACAGCCAAACATAAAGGCTCAAATTAATGAAGCAAAATAAACAGATATTGCTGAGTGGTTTTATCAACCGTCGTGGAAACGGTTGAATCTTCCCAACACAAAACAAAAATCAGTGGAGTATCCCATTGTTTTATTTGCAGATGAATTGGGATTAGCAACTGAATTGGCAAAAAGACTGAAACTAGTGGGTGATGATGTTGTTATAGTTCAGGCCGGCGAGGAATTTAGTAAAAACGGCGACCTCCATTACAGCCTTAATCCCGAACATCTTCATGATTATAGTACTCTCGTTCAAGATCTTCTACGACAGAAGCGAATGCCAAAAACTATTTTGCATCTGTGGAATGTAACACCCACCAGACCAATAACTACAGCGTCCGTTGATCGAGCGCAATATGTAGGTTTCTACAGCCTTTTAGGGCTAACACAAGCTCTTTACAAACGAAACCTTGCTGAAAAAATCGAAGTCGTCGCCATTTCCAATCAACTTCATGAAGTGACTGGAGAAGAAACCCTTGCCCCGGAAAAAGCGACTACCTTGGGATTTATTAGGGCGGTTAGCCAAGAGATCCCTTACTTGCGTTGTCGCAGCATTGATATTGCCAATTCACAACAGTTAAGCCAACAGGGAAACCAACTTATCGAAGAACTTTTAAACGATTTACAAAGTAATGCTCCTGAATCAATCACCGCCTATCGCCATGGTCATCGCTGGGTACAAACCTTTGAGCCTCTTAAACTGGAGAATCCGGTTGCAGAATCGCCCCGATTAAAAATAGAAGGCGTTTATCTCATTACCGGAGGTTTGGGAGGAATTGGTCTGGTGCTGGCGGAGTATTTGGCAAAAACCGTTCGAGCTAAACTTATTATAACCGGACGTTCTCCTTTGCCGGAGAGGGCGCAATGGCAACAATGCTTAAATGACCATAATCAAGAGAACAACACTATCCAAAGAATTAAAAAAATTCAGAGTTTGGAAGCGTTAGGGTCTGAAGTATTAGTGCTCAGTGCCGACGTTGCAGATCAACAACAAATGAAAAAGGCTATTGATACCGCACAAAATACATTTGGTGAAATTCATGGCGTGATTCACGCCGCCGGATTACCCGGTGCAGGAATGATCCACAATAAGACCAAAGAAAGTGTTGATGCCGTATTTGCCGCAAAAGTTACGGGAACTTTAGTTCTCGATAGTTTGCTTAAAGATAATGCACTTGATTTCTTTATTTGCTGTTCGAGTCTTGCTTCTATTCTTGGCGGTTTTGGTCAACAAGTTGACTATTGTGCCGCCAACAGTTTTCTGGATGCGTTTTCTCAGTACAAAAAATCGAAAGATAATACGTTTTTCATTGCGATTAATTGGGACGGTTGGCAACAGGTGGGGATGGGGTTGGAAATATTTAAGCTGCCTGTAGGTTCCGTCGAGGATAACCCCCTTTTTCAGGAGACTATTGGTAAAGCAATTTTACCTTCGGAAGGGGAAGATGTTTTTCAACGTCTATTAATTTGTTCTCAACCTCAAGTTCTTGTCTCCACTTGGGATTTAACATCGCGTATCAATAAATATAGCCTTTCCCGACTCTTTGATATCGATGACGGAAATAAGCAAATATCATTGAATCACGAAAAATACCAGCGCCCACAACTTAGTACCGCTTATGTTGCTCCCCGCAATGAACTCGAAGAAAAAGTGGTTCAAATCTGGCAGAAATTTTTAAACATTGAACAGATTGGAATTCATGATAATTTTTTCGATTTGGGCGGTGATTCGTTATTGGCGATACAACTCATTCCTAAGTTGCAAAAAGAATTCCATATCAGTTTGTCTGGCAATGTTCTTTTATCCTGTTCAACGATTGGTTCTTTATGTCAAAATATTCAAGACAGTATTCTCGTTAAAAATTTTTTCACAGATTTACCTTCTTGCCTGGTTAAACTGCAAAAAGGAAACCCTGAAATTGCTCCTCTGTTTCTTGTTCACCCTGTCGGGGGTTCGGTTTATTTCTATCGAGATTTGGCCCAAAAATTAGGTTCGCAACAGCCGGTATATGGCATACAATCAAGAGGGGTTGAGGGCGAAGCAGAACCTTTGTCTACCGTAGAAGAAATGGCGAATTATTACATTGAGTCCATTCGTCAACTTCAACCTCATGGCCCGTACTTATTAGGTGGATCTTCATTTGGAGGCGTATTGGCTTATGAGATGACACAGCAGCTGAGTCAAATTGGAGAAGATGTCCCCTTACTTATAATGCTGGATACTCCGGGGCCGGGTCAAATGCCAGTTAAAAATGTGCAAACTAATGCTGAGATTATTATTTATTATTTAACTGTGTTAGGTTCAAAGAATTTGCTATCTCTAGATGAGTTAGAAAACCTGCCCGTAGAACGGCAAGTAAACTACTTTTGGGAACAACAAACAGATTTGGCCGGCATACCTAATGATTTTGAGCAGACTGTTCGTATGTTGCAGTTATTTAAGGCTAATATGCAAGCGATGTTGAATTACGTCCCCAAAAAATATACCGGGAATGTGGTTTTTTTACGAGCTGAGCAATGGGATGGTTTTTCGGCTAAGCATCCTGAAAGTGCCTGGCTTAATTTGGTATCAGGAGATATGGATTTGCATGAAGTTCCGGGTAATCATGTAACAATGAACCTGATTCCACAAGTTAATAATTGTGCTCGATTAATTCAAAAATATATTGATGATACGATAAATTGTGTACTTTGATTTCCGCAATCGATTGGCAGCGTTAGTGGACGAAACGATGAACGAGGCCAAAATAAAGGTCAGGGTCGCTCTCAATCAGTATAGTCTTAATGTACTTTAAAGTGGCACTGCGGTTTTTAAGCTGAACAATCCGGGGATTGTTCCCGGCTGTTTTTCCTGACGGCGCTCAGGATGCCATCGACGATGACGGTGGCAATGGCATCGAAGATCTGCAGGGTGGCCTCCCTTGTGTCCAGTAAAAATTCATCCGGCCAGCGTCCCGTGGCACAGGCGGCGTGGTTAATCCGCACTGCCGTTAGACAGGAAAGACCGTGCGCCATGGACCAGCAGGTGACCACCCCCAAGGCTTCGTTCTCCGGCGAAACGGGCAAGTGGTGTTCCTTTAATAAATCCACTATAGCGGAACGCACGGTGCGTTCCGTCGCTATGCTGACTTCCACCAATTCATTTGTCACATATTTGTCCTCGACAGTGACGTTAAATATCGTATTAAAATGCTGACGGTGTTGCTCCGAGTACTGGAAGTAAGCCTTGCTCAGATTGGAGATGCGCTCTTTGGGTGATAGGCGCGGGTCGTAGCCGCCCTGAAGATAATCGGAGAAGTGAATCAGACAGCGTATTTTTGCCGCCACCACCAGCTCCATTTTGTCGCTGAAATGGTTGTAAACCGCAGTGGCGGCCACGCCCACACGGGAGGCAAGTTTACGCAGGGATATCTGCTCTACCGGCATTTCCCTCAGCAGATTTAAATATTCATCCACCAGGGCCTGTTTGAGATTGCCGTGGTGGTAGGAATTAGAAGTCATATTTAAATGCCAGATTGACACTGTCGTGATACCTGAATGGATACAGCAGGCTCTCTTGATCACTGCTTTGGTAGCTCACCAGGCCGAGTTCCAATTGTAAACGATCACTGAGATGGTAAGTCAAGTCCCCGCGCACAATACTGGCGCCTTCCTGTGCCAGTTTCATGATCCAGAGCCAGCCTTTGAGCCGGTCATTAAAGCCATTGTAGTTCGCTCTGGCCATATAGCCCCACGCCGATGTGCCCGGCGTTGTCGCGACTGTCGGTACTGTGTCCAGGCCGTTGAATTCAAATCCAAACAGCCAATTACTGATGCCGGCGTATTCGACGCCGGCCATGGCGCGCCGCTGGCTTTGCCGTTCGGTCAGTGTGGAGGTGGGCAAATCCTTCAGGTAGCCCAATTCGCTGCGCAGCACCCATGAGGAGATAACCCTGCTGGCACTGAGGCCGACAAATGTCTGGCGCTTTTGGGTGAATACCACAGTGGGCGGATCGCCCTTTGCTCCGCTGCTTATGGCTTCCACGGTGGGGGTGTTGTTATTGATAACCGCCGTCACCAGATTCACATCACCGCCATTAAATGGAATCAGGTATCGCAGGCCCGCTTCCCACTTTTCTTCGGGGGCGATCTGGTCGAACTCCACGCCCGCTTTCTTTTGCCCGCCGAGGGAGTAAAACTCATCCCGGAAGCCGGCGTACCGATCCAGACCGGCGGACCAGGTAAGGACGGAGTAGAGCTTGCCGGGGCCCAGGGGAAAAAACAGCTGGGCGGCGGGGATCGGGTCGCGAATGTTCTGCAATTGCGACTGACCCGGTTCGCGCAAATCTTTGAGGCTGAATACATCAGTAATATTCAGGCCTTCGGATTGTCCCCAGGCGATAACTTGGTTGCCGAGCCGCAGCCAGGTAGAGTCCAGAGTCAGGTCGAAGAATGCGTCGCGCAGGAAGACCACACTGTTGTTGCTCCCCCATTTTGTATTGCCATTGTGCCATTGCAGGAGATT
Source organism: Exilibacterium sp. (assembly GCA_037384225.1). GTDB lineage: Bacteria > Pseudomonadota > Gammaproteobacteria > Pseudomonadales > Cellvibrionaceae > JARROD01. The sequence goes on along the minus strand of JARROD010000084.1, from coordinate 3,558 downwards.
AGTTTCCGCGCGCGCGCTGATTTGCCACTGAAAGGATTGGCTGGGCCGGTGCCGGAGCTCGGCAAACAGTTCGGTGCGAACCTGGGTTAATCCCATTTGCTGGCGCTCGAAGCCAAACTGCGGATCGGGAATATCCAGACCGTATTTGATTTTTTGTTGCAGATATCCCCGCTGAGTCCAGAAGGTGTTGTCGTCCTGCTCGGGGGCTTCCTCTTCCTCTTCCTCCTCCACTTCGACAATATCAAAAAAACCGTCTTCCTGGGCCTGTGGCGCCTTCGCGGCAGCGACGCTCAGAATGACAGCAAGCGCGTGGCTAAAATGTCGGTAGTGAGGCTTGTTCATGTTATAAACCCCGCCGCATGGCTTCCGTATTGAAGAGGGTTTCATCCACGCCCTTGTTGTATTGAATATTGTCAATTTTCAGTAGGCTGGAGTGTTCGCGCTTGCCATTGCGCGTGGTCACCATTTGCAGGGTGAGGGCCGTCCAGATGCCGTCGATTTGTTCAAGGTCGCTGATGGCAAAATACTTCACGCGCTGGCCTTTCTTTACATTGATGATGGCTTTGACCCGCATAAAAATATCCTTTCTGATCCAGGCTTTAACTTCGGTGTAGCCGGTGGCATTGACGACTTCATCACTTTTGGGTGTGGCGCGGATGAGCCAGCAGTCATGGCCATTTACGCTTTCGCTCTCACTTTCCAGAGTGTAGGTATAATCGTCCAGTTCGAGACCATTGATATCGGCGTAACTGAAGTCGCTGCCCATAAAGGCGCCGGACTCGTTCGCGGCGGCGATCCGCTTGATCTGCTTCAGAGCCGGCAGGTAGAGCCAGTTTTCATCCTCATTGTCCGGAGATTGCCAATCGAAGGACATATAGGTGGTGCCTTCGACATCCGGAGGTGAACGGAAAAAAATCAACGATTTTTCCACGCCTTCTTTTTTAAAGGCAAACACGCTCAATTCCCGCACTCGTTGTCGTTCTTGCTTGTCGATAAGGATCAGTTTGCTTGTGGAACTGCGAGTGTCACCCTCATAGCGTTCATCCACTTTTTTCATGATTTCGTATGCATCAGGCCCTTCGGCGAAACCGCTCAATGGCAGAAACAAGAGTGCAACACAGAGTGAGGCGGTGATTTTTTTCATGTTTATTCTCCTGGTTTGTCGCTCAAGCTTCGGGCTTTATCCCTGGCGCCTGGCTTGTAAGTCCAGCGAGCATTTAAACTCCGAAACTTGAGAGGTATCGTTTTTAGGCTTTGGGTTTGTTTTTCTCTTTTCCTTCCTGGGGGGCTGTGATCCAGAAGATAGAGCAGGGCTGGTAGTAAAATTAGATCTCCCAGCAGGGCGAAGGACATAATCATGGCGGTGAACAAGCCGATATAGGTGTAGGACACGAACGAACCCATGAGCATGACGCTGAAGCCGGATATCAGAATGATGGACGTCAGCAACACGGCGCGGCCCGAAGTATCCACGGCGTGGCGGATGGCTTCGTGCACGCTGAGGCCCCGGCGGCGCATGCACAAATAGCGGCTCATCAAGTGAATGGCATCGTCCACGGCCAGGCCGATGGTCATGGCGCCAACAATCATGGTGCCCAGGTCCATGGGGATGCCGGCCATGGAGACGAGGCCAGCGGTAGCCAAAATGGGCACGATGCTGGGCAGGAGGGCGATAATGCCGTATTTCAGGGAGCGGAACAGGAGGATGAAACAACAGCCAATAATCAGTATGGCGATGCCGAAGGACTGAAACATGCCGTGGTTGATGTACACGTCCTGGGCGTTGTACATCCGCAGCGGTCCGGTTAATTCCAGGTTGAGGTCGGCGAAGCGGCTTTCCAGCAGTGCATCGAACTGTTGAATCAAACGTGTGGTTCTGGATTCGTCCATGTTGAGGACGGGAATCTTCAGGAGCAAATACTGTTCGTTAAAATCCTTCAGATCACTCAGGTCCTCGTTCGGGCCGGTGTTTGCATACAGCAGGAGGAGCTGCGCGGCCATTTGCCGAGTGTCCGGTAGGGTGAACCACTGTTGTTGGTCTTCGTGCAGGGCGCGGTTGATTTGCTTGTAGAAGTTGACAATGGAGAGGGACTTGCCGGTTTCCGGAAAAACGTCGAAGGCTTCCTGCAGGGCTTCCACCCGGCGCAGTATATCCGGGTTCTTGACGCCGCCCACCTCGCCGGTATCGACGATGATTTGCATGCTGATGATGCCTTTAAAGTGCTGATTGAACCAGTTGATGCTCTCATTGACCCAGGTGCCCTTTTTGAAATAGTTGGTTACATTGGAATCCACCTTGATGGCCGAGGCGCTGTAGAGGCTGAAGAGCGTTACCACCGCGCCCAGGGCGGCGAGACCGTAACGCCACTTCCAGGTCAAATCCGGTATGGGTTGAAGTATTCGTTCTATAAAGCTGTCGCTGCGCCCAGCGGCGCCGCCGGGGGGTTCCCGGATGTAGCTGAGTAGCACGGGCAAGGTGCTCATACACAGCAGAAAGATAATCATCGGCGCAACGGCCGCCAGCAAGGCGAATTCCTGCACTGGCTTCAGGTGCGTTACGCTGAGGGAGATAAAGCCCGCGGAGGTTGTGATACAGGTAAAAAATACCGGGAAAAACAATTCCGCAATGGTGAGCTGTACGGCGGCGAGGGGGGCCTCGCCGCCGCGGCGGAATTGAAAAAATTCCACGAGTACATGTACTGCGGTGCCCATACTGAGAATGACTACCGTGGGAGCCAGCGCCGAGTTTACTGCAGTGAAGGGAAAACGCAGCAGGCCTTGCAGCGAGGTGATCAGCGTCATGGCGGCAATGACGACGATGAGCGGGGAGAAGGTGCCGGTAAAACTGCGAAATACCAGCACCAGCATGCAGAGAATCACCGCCGCCATAATGGGCGTGAGCCAGGCCATATCGCGTTTAGTGAGGGTTTCAAAACGCTCGCTAAGGGTCGGATTGCCGGAAAGCTGAATATCGCGGTAACCCTGTTTCTCAATAAAGGCCAGCAATTCCTGGACGATTTCCACTTTGTGCCGGTTTTCACCGCGGACGTAGGTGGTGCGGGCGATGATCTGGCTGTGTTTCAGGTCCGCTGTCAGCAGCCTATCCATGGCTAGATCCTCGCCCTGAATAATGCTCCGAGCCCGCTCCAGTGCTTGCGGATCCTCTTGCAGTGCTTCCAGGTCCTCGAACAAATCGTCGGTTGTCAGCACGCCATTGTCGTCGTGGGTGTACTGGTATTGACTCAGGGAGCGTACCTGGGTCACATAGCGGTGATTTTCCAGGAATTCAGTTAGACTTGCGATGGTTTGTATGCTGTCCGCGTTAAACACATCTTCGTGAGTGGGCCCGGCATCCAGGCCCACGGTCAGGTATTCCGGGTCGCCGAAGAGGTCGATCAAGCGGTAGAAAGCCAAAAGATTGGGATCGTTTTCAAGGAAAAAGTTTTCGTTGGAGTTGTCGTGGTACAGGTTGTGGTAGCTGAGCGGGGCTATGGCGAGCAGGGCCAGGGAGAGCAAGAGAATGAATTTTCTGTGTCCGCTTACCCATGCAGCCCAGGC
>JARROD010000083.1:0-12284 GCA_037384225.1 Exilibacterium sp. | reverse complement strand
CCCGGGTTATTGAGAAGTTACATTAATCCCAATTAAAAGCTGCATTCAAGCTGCGATCGTGCTTACTGTCCGGTTCGGGCAGGTCTGCCATCGACGCCGCAATATTAGACAGAATGCAGGGCAGCATTATAATCGCGCTCTCAGCCAAAAATAAATCCCGATCCACTGAAATTATGCGGCTGTGATAACCTCATAGCGATCCGGTTTGTTTGACAATGACTGAATGATGTTTTTGGGCATGGAAAGTCGGCTGGATCGAAAGTTAAGCAGGTGAAGGTAAAAAATTCAATGCACTTTATCATTAAGCTATTCCCAGAGATCACTATTAAAAGCACACCAGTGCGCAAACGCTTCATCAAGCAACTACGGGACAATTTGCGCAGCCTTTTGCAGCCAATAGACGACGGCATTCGGGTGCAGCGCGACTGGGAGAAAATCGAGATCAGTGCCGATAGTGATGATCCGGCGATAGTGGCCCGGGTGGTGGAGGTTCTTGCCCACACACCGGGTATAGCCAATTTTGCCCAGGTCAAAAGTCACCCGCTGGGGAGCATGGAAGAAATCTTTCAAAAAACCAGGGCCGTATGGGGCGATGCACTGGCTGGGAAAACCTTCTGCGTGAGGGTTAAACGCAGCGGTCAGCACGACTTTACCTCCATGGACGTCGAGCGTTATGTGGGAGGCGGTCTCAACCAGCATACAGAGGCGGCGGGTGTCAGATTAAAAAACCCGGATGTGACCGTCCGACTGGAAATTCGCCAGCAACGCTTGTATGTGATTGAACATCTGCACCCCGGTCTCGGTGGTTTTCCGCTGGGCACACAGGATCCGGTGTTATCGTTGATTTCGGGGGGGTTCGACTCCACGGTTTCCAGCTATTTGAGTATTAAACGGGGCATGCGCACACACTTTTGTTTTTTCAATCTTGGCGGCCGCGCCCATGAAGTTGGCGTCAAAGAGGTGGCCTTCTATTTGTGGCACAAGTATGGCGGTTCGCATCGGGTGAAGTTTGTCACAGTGCCTTTTGAAAAGATGGTGGGTGAAATCCTACAAAAGGTGGAAAACTCTCAAATGGGTGTGGTGCTGAAAAGAATGATGCTGCGGGCAGCCAGTGAGGTGGCCGCGGCCATGGATATTCAGGCGCTGGTGACAGGGGAAAGTGTGGCACAGGTGTCCAGTCAGACATTGCCCAATTTGTGTGTGATCGATTCGGTAACCCAGACCCTGGTGTTACGGCCATTGATTACGATGGATAAGGGCGAAATTATCGATATTTCGCGGCGTATTGGCACAGAGGATTTCGCTGCCCAAATGCCAGAGTATTGTGGTGTGATTTCTGTTAAACCGACAACCCGGGCCCGGGCCGACCGTGTTGAAGCAGAGGAGGCCAAGCTTGATTCGAGCATACTCAAAGCGGCGGTGGCGACTCGACAGGTTATAAATATCGATGAGGTTATCAATGATGTTGACAGCGAGAGCGATGCGCTGAAAATCACTCCCGTCTCCGAACCGCCCGAACATTCGGTAGTTGTCGATATTCGCCATCCGGATGAGGAGGAGTTGAATCCTTTGGCGCTCGCTGGGGGCGAGGTAGCGAAAATTCCCTTTTACACACTGGACTCGGTGTTTCCCACACTGGATAAGGAGAGAGAATATCTGCTTTACTGTGAAAAGGGGGTAATGAGCCAATTACACGCGACTCATTTAAAAGCCGCTGGTTATATTAACGTGGGAGTTTACCGTCCCGAGCATTAGCTTTTCAATATAAAAGGTGGGGTGATTGCTATGTCCAGAACAACTCGAAAGCAAAACATTCTGTTACTGGTGGTGGCGATCGGCGTAGTTGCTCTATCCATATATGCCATCCTGCACTTGAATAAATCCATTATCGGCATGGTTTCAGGGACCGGTGACAAGCGTGAAAAGTATAAAAACGTAACCCTTACCGATGCCCAGGTGGAGTGTGAAAACCATGCCCGCAAAGAATTGAGTGGACGTTTGAAGGCTCTGGCCGTAGATGATCACTCCACCCGCTATGACGAATTGGAAAAGCGTTTTAAAGTTTTCATGCAGGCTCAACTTTATGAGAGTGAAAACGCTAGGGGGATGACTAAAAGTTTCTATGTTTACTGTTTCAGCCGCGGAAACCGTGCCGACATAGCGCAATTTAAACTGGTCGAGGATAAGGATTATAAACCCGCCGCCATTAGAAAGAACGAAGGGGGGATTTTTGGTTGGAAGTGAACCCCTGCGTCGACCCGTAGTCTCACTGGAAAATAAGCTGAAAATTTGATCATGTTTACGGAGCCTGCGCATGCGTTACCTGTCACTGTGGATACTGTTGGCATTAGGCTCTCCGGCTGTGTCCACCGAGGTGGCGGTCTACAAATGGGTTGACGCTAATGGCGTTGTCCATTACAGCGATTCCAACCCGGGGGAAGAGGGCGAGCACCAGCAGCTTACACTGCAGCCACCCAACCTGCTGACCAGCGATACACTGTCTGACTTTCCCGATCTGAACCATGACAAGAAGGATGAAGATCGGGCTACGCCCACGGCTGTATTGATTTCCGGCAGCGGTGGCGCTGAGTCGAAGGACGACCGCGAAACCGGCAGTGATGCCGATTCGATTTATTACCCTCGCTTTTATGGCTATTATCCTGGCGGTTTTCGCCATTTCAATGACAATCGCAACGGCTCCCAATTCAGGCTTACGCACAAGCAGCGCTGTGTGATTTTTGGGCAGTGTCGCCTTAAGCCTAGATCCCCCGAAATCTACAGACCCAAGCATAAAAAGAAACGCAGGCTGCTGAAAAATTCAAAATAGCGCTAAAACGGGTCCGAATATAGCCAGTTTTAGGATATTGCACGGCGTATGATACTCCCCGTTTAGGTTTTGTAACGGTATTTACACATGCAGTCGCTGCCCATTGAAATGTATGAGCGTGCCCGCAGGTCCCGGGATCCGCGGTTTGACGGGCGTTTTTTTACCGGCGTTATGTCGACCGGAATCTATTGCCGACCCATTTGTCCGGCGCCGGCGGCGAAAGCGAAAAACGTGATTTATTTCCCTTCCGCCGCCGCCGCGGCGCAAGCGGGGCTGAGGCCCTGCCTGCGTTGCCGGCCGGAATCGGCACCGGAGAGTGCCGCCTGGCTGGGTGCCGAAGCCTGCATTCGACGGGCTATGCGGTTGATCCTAGATGGGGGTTTAGACCATCATGTTACGGGGGCGCTGGCCGGCCGTCTCGGTATCAGTGAGCGCCATTTGCGCCGTCTGTTTTCTCGTTATGTGGGGGCTTCGCCCCAGGAGGTCGTCGCCAACCAGCGGCTGCTGTTTGCTCGCAAATTGTTGCGGGAAACCAACCTGCCGATAACGGAATTGGCGCTGTCTGCAGGTTTTTCCAGTATTCGGCAGTTCAACCATGTGTTTCGCAAAAGCTGTGACATGTCGCCCGGTGAGTACCGCAGGGCGCAGCAAATAGCCTGCGGTCATCAGGCATTGCGATTGCAGCTCAACTACCGACCGCCCTACGATTGGTCCGGCGTGCTGGCGTTTTTTCGGCAACGGGCCATTCCGGGAGTCGAATCAGTCAGCGCTGACAGCTACCGGCGTCTCGTGGAATTTGCCGGAAATGTGGGGTTAATCACCGTTGTCAATAATCCCGGCAAAAACTGCCTGAGCCTGGAAGTAAACGGCATCGATTCACGGTTTTTGCCACAGGTTGTCAACCGGGTGCGCTGTTTGTTCGATTTGGATGCCAGCCCCGATGCTGTTACCGGTGTGCTGGCAACCGAGCCAATGTTGTCAGCTGCGGTGAGAGCAAATCCCGGTTTGCGGCTGCCGGGAGCCTGGGAGCCATTCGAGCTGGCGGTGCGGGCGGTATTAGGGCAGCAGGTGTCGGTCAAGGCGGCGCGGACTTTTGCCGGCCGATTAGTCACGCGCTGTGGGTTGGAATGGCGTTGTGCGGCACAGGACGAAACCGGACAGCAGTCAGGCGAACCGTTGAGATATGCGTTCCCCGATGCACAGCGGCTGTTGTCGGCGAATCTGGACGGAATTGGCTTAACGGGCCGTCGTATTGACACTTTGAAGCATCTGGCGACGGCAATACTCGAGGGTGAGTTGACGCTGACACGGGGAATTGAGCTAGAAAGTTGTATAAAAAATTTGTTGGCACTGCCGGGGATTGGCGCCTGGACTGCTCAGTATATCGCCATGCGGGCGTTGAGTGAACCGGATGCGTTTCCCGACGGGGACCTGGGACTGATCAAGGCGGCGCAGTCCCACTCACCGACAATGACCTGCACGGAACTCAGACAGCGCGCTGAACATTGGCGTCCCTGGCGTGCTTATGCAGCTATTTACCTATGGAGGACACTTGAATAATGAAACTTTGCAATGAGATACCGCGGCGTCAGATCGATACAACCCGGCCACAGAGGGTTGATAAGAGTCCTCCTCAGACGGTTGGCGGGGCCCTATCCGAGCCAATGGAAACAGGGAACTATTATTATGAATTTCTCGAAACCGAGTTGGGGCCTCTGGCACTGGCGGGTAACGAGCACGGACTTGGGTATGTCAACTTTCAACGGGGTAAACAACCGTTGTCAATCGATCCCGACTGGCAGCGGGGAGCTGACGGCGCGGGGGTTTTGAAATTGGCGCGGGAGCAGCTGCTGGCGTACTTTAACGGCAGACTGCAGCATTTTGATTTACCCCTGCAACTTCGGGGTACAGACTTTCAGCGGCGGGTGTGGGAAGCTTTGCAGGAAATTCCATACGGCGAAATCATCAGCTACGGTGAACTGGCGCGGCGTATCGATAAACCCAAAGCCGTGCGCGCTGTGGGAGCAGCCAACGGACGCAATGCAATCGCTATTGTCATTCCATGTCACAGAGTGATTGGCGGCAATGGCTCTTTGACGGGCTACGCCGGTGGGCTGGCGATCAAGCAGTGGTTACTGCGACACGAGCGCTATGCTCAATCTCTCTAGGGTCAGACACCTATGTTGACCAAAATCTGCTGAATTTCCCGGACAATGGCGGCGAGTTTTGGAAACTCTTCTTCGAGCAAGAGCACCGACTCATTCAGCGATCGCTCATGGTCCTCAACATCGGTACCGGAATTGCTATCATCGTTTATTCGTTCTTCGATATGATTGGCCAATTTCCGCAGGTGCTGGCGATGCTCAGCATCCAGATAGGTCTGTTTGCCGATTTCCTCTTCCATTTCGGAGAGCAACTGGTCTAAACGGTCTCGCATAGAGAATAATCCCCCTGATTTGTGTTGATTTTAGCTCAGAACCAAACGTCCCGGATTTGATATCTGTCAAACTCTCCTGAGGAATCAGACACTTCAGCAACAGAGATTGACAGATATAAGACCTCCCCCAGGGCGAAAGATTAGGCGCGGTAAACGCTGTTACTAAACATTCATTGGGGTCTGGGCACATTAGCGGCTATAATCGCCTGCTTTTTAAGGCAACCACCAGTCCGGGTATGTTATGGCGTACGCGGCTGTGTACCAACCGTTTTGTTAACACTCGCCGCAGTAATATAGAAATGTCTAAAGAAATCAGTAAGTTACGCAATATAGCTATCATTGCCCACGTCGATCACGGGAAAACGACCCTGGTGGATAAACTCCTTAGTCAATCCGGTACCCTGGACAGGAAGGACGAAGGCGCCGAGCGCATTATGGACTCCAACGACCAGGAGAGAGAGCGCGGGATTACCATTCTGGCCAAAAACACCGCTATTAACTGGCGGGATTACCATATCAACATTGTCGATACACCGGGACACGCCGATTTTGGCGGAGAGGTGGAACGGGTTTTGTCGATGGTGGATAGTGTACTGCTACTTGTGGATGCCGTGGACGGTCCTATGCCGCAGACGCGTTTTGTGACTGCCAAGGCTTTTGAAAAAGGACTGAATCCCATTGTCGTTGTCAACAAAGTTGATCGCCCCGGGGCTCGCCCGGACTGGGTAATCGATCAGGTGTTCGACCTCTTTGACCACCTGGGCGGCACTGACGAGCAGCTCGATTTCCCGATTATCTATACCTCGGCGTTAAACGGTGTCGCCGGTTTGGAAGTCGAGCATCTGGCCACCGATATGACCCCTTTGTTCGAAATGATCACACAACAGGTGCAACCGCCGCGAGTGGATGTGGAGGGGCCGCTGCAAATGCAAATCAGCGCACTCGACTACAGTAGCTACGTAGGTGTGATCGGTATTGGTCGCATAACCCGCGGCGTGCTCAGCCCCAATCAGCAGATCGTTGTGGTGGACCGCGATGGCAATCGGCGTAAGGGGCGAGTGTTGCAGGTAATGGGGCATTTGGGTCTGGAACGGATAGAAGTGGAACAGGCCCGAGCCGGAGATATTGTATGTGTAACGGGTATTGAGGGCCTGAATATTTCCGACACCCTGTGTGCTCCCGACACCCCCGAAGCACTGCCGGCGCTACTTGTCGATGAGCCCACGGTAAGTATGACTTTCCAGGTGAATGACTCCCCCTTTGCCGGCAAGGAAGGTAAGTTTATTACTTCCCGCAATATCAATGATCGCCTCCAGCAGGAGTTGATACATAATGTGGCACTGCGGGTGGAGCAGGGCGATTCGCCGGACAAATTTATCGTTTCCGGTCGCGGTGAACTGCATTTATCGGTGCTGATTGAGAACATGCGCCGGGAAGGCTTTGAATTGGGGGTGTCTCGCCCCGAAGTGATTCAAAAGGAGGTGCACGGAGCAATCCATGAGCCTTTCGAGCAGGTGGTGATTGATGTCGAGGAGCAGCACCAGGGCGCCATCATGGAAGAGCTGGGTATGCGTAAGGGGGAGATGACTAATATGGAGCCCGACGGCAAAGGCCGGGTAAAGCTGGAGTTTATGGTGCCTTCCCGGGGGTTGATTGGTTTTCGCAACCAGTTTCTCACGCTGACTTCCGGCTCCGGTATTATGACCAGTATCTTCGACCACTATGGGCCGGTGAAAGAAGGGGAGTTGGTCAGTCGCCAGAACGGTGTATTGGTTTCTATGGTCAAGGGTAAAACACTGGCTTATGCATTGTACAACCTGCAAGATCGCGGGCGGCTGTTTTTGGGACATGGGGTGGAAGTCTATGAAGGTCAGATTATCGGCCTGCATTCGCGCAGTAATGATCTGGCTGTGAACCCCACCAAGGCCAAACAGCTTACTAATATTCGCGCCGCGGGTACCGACGAAAACCTGATCCTGTCCCCGCCTGTGCGCCACACGCTGGAACAGGCACTGGAGTTTATCGCGGATGACGAATTAGTGGAGGTAACGCCGGCAAGTATTCGCCTGCGCAAAAAGCTGCTGACAGAAACCGAACGCAAGCGCGCGAAGAAATAATTTTCCAGCATCGCTACGGTTATAAAATGACCGTAGCAGGAATATATTCTATAGGAGCTATGGCTCCCCTGCCGTCGCGGATACAATCGTCCTATGCTATTGCGTAGGACGGGCTGTTAGATGCCGGCAAAAAACAACAATGTCTATACCAGGGTTAGTAACCCTCTCACATTAATAGCATTATTTTCCGGGGTGTCCGAATCGGTAGGGCTTGGAGTATTACCTTTTTTAGAGGCCGTACCGGCTTATTTTCAGGGTGTACTGATCTGGTTTTTGGCTCTTTTCCCAACGTTGATTGTGGTGTTGTTTTTCACCACGTTGAATTTCAATCGCAAGTCGCTTTACGCACCTTCTGATTTTGACGACGAAACCCTGTTTGCCCTCCTGAGTGGGGTGGATCCTGAAGTGGTAAAGCCACATCAGTATGAAGTTGCCGGAAATCACGACTCGACCACAATTTTGAAATCATTCTGGAAACCGGACGGGGTAACCGTGTCAAAGGAAAATGAGCTTGCTCTGCGGAGCTGGTTGAGGGAAAATAAACGAGCTGGGACGCGCCTGACGGTGTTTATTCACAGCCAGGATGAAGAGTTTCAAAAGCTTCGCGAGAAGTTTATAACTGAACATAATCTGGATACATAACGTAGATTAGGTATGTGACTGTGAAGTTAAATAATGTGATGGTTAATGCCAACGCTGTTATTGAAGCCAGTAAAATTCTCAAAAACAACCCCAGCCTAGCGCGAAAACTGATGAATGCGCGAAACGTGGAAATGGATGTGCCCGTTCATGATATAGAAATGATAGAGGGGATCCCCTCGTGGAACGATGCCCGCATTGTAGCCGACGATTTTATCAGTGAAGGTGCGCGGATAAATATATTGACCGACCCGGACGGTACCTATAAAGTCCTCGCCGATTTCGGGCAAATCGATAAAGCGGGCTGACAGCCGGAATTTACTAACCTATTTATTCTCCCTCTATTTTCTCTGCGGTAACTCAAAAAAACGTTCTCTTTTTGGTCAACGCTTTTCATTCCAGGTGCCAGCGGCAGCCGGCAAAGTGATCGCTTACTATTTTTTATGGCCCGAATATAGCCGTGACAAAATTGAAGTCCTTCTTCTATTATAGCTCCTTGCTTATGCGGGTCGCCCTCGTCAGCTGTTGAAGAAGTGTTTGGGCGGCAGCACGGGGAGTGAGAAAAGCATTCGTTCGGCTGCCTGTACCCCATTGTTGCATTTAGTGTAAATGTGTAAATACTCACAATAGGTTTATTCATGGTATTGTTCTCTTTGATTGGAAAAGCCCATAATAACCAGCAACGTGTATCAGGGGAGTTGATCTTTTAAGGCCCCCGTTCGCTAAAATTTAACCTGACTTTAATCACTAACCAGAGGGAATGCCCGGGGATGTTGATTCTGTATCCTGATATCAGACCCTATAAGACCCAACGCTTGAAGGTGGACGATGTCCACGAAATCTACCTGGAAGAGTCTGGTAACCCGAGGGGAATTCCGGTGCTGTTCGTACACGGAGGGCCGGGGGCCGGATGCACGAAACAGGATCGCTGCTTTTTTGACCCCGATCGTTATCGTATTATTCTGTTCGACCAGCGCGGCTGTGGTCGTTCCACACCTCATGCCGAGCTGGGGGGAAATACGACCCAGGCGCTGGTGGACGATATAGAGAAAATCCGCGAGCACCTGGGTGTGGATAAATGGGTATTGTTTGGGGGGTCCTGGGGTTCAACATTGAGTCTGGTCTATGCGCAAACCCATCGTGAACGCACTCTGGGTTTGATTCTGCGGGGGGTGTTCCTCAGCCGCAGACAGGATGTGCGCTGGTTCTATCAGGATGGTGCCAGCCAGGTGTTTCCGGATTACTGGGAGGATTTCATACACCCGATCCCAGTTTCGGAGCGTGAAGATATGGTGTCCGCTTATTATCATCGTTTAACGGGCAGCAATGAGCTGGCGAAGATGGCAGCTGCAAAGGCTTGGTCTCTGTGGGAAGCCCACTGTGCCACGCTGCGCCCAAATCACGATGTCCTCGAAGTGTTTTCAGAGCCGCACCGGGCCATATCATTGGCTCGGATTGAGGCTCACTATTTTGTCAATGATTCCTTTCTGGAGGCGAACCAGTTAATCAACAACGCCGCTAACCTGGAGGGTATTCCGGGCATTATCATCCACGGGCGCTACGATATGATCTGTCCACTGGATAACGCTTTCGAGCTGCATAGACGCTGGCACGATTCCGAACTGCATATTATTCGTGATGCTGGCCACTCTTCCCGTGAGCCCGGTATTGTGGATGCTCTGATTCGTGCCACACGGGATATGGCTAAGCGGTTTGAAGGCGATTATCCGATCAGAGCCTGAACGCCAACCCATCGCAATAGGCACCACTCCCCGGGTTTAAAAATAGCTGAGGTTTTTGTGAAAGGATTGATTCAACGGGTTAGCCATGCCCGTGTCGACATCGGGGGCAAATGTGTAGGCGCAATAGAGCGGGGAGTACTGCTATTGCTGGGTGTGGAGAAAAACGATAGCGAAGCCGATGCTGATAAACTGCTCAACAAGGTATTGGCATACCGCATTTTTCCCGATGTCGAAGGCAAGATGAACCTCAGCGTCAGCGATATTCACGGCGGTGTACTCGTTGTTTCTCAGTTCACGCTGGTGGCGGATACCAGCCGGGGGTTGCGACCGGGATTTTCCGGCGCCGCCGCTCCGGCTGAGGCGAAACAGCTCTATCAGTATTTCGTGTACTCGCTGCGGGCGAGACACAGGTCGACAGCAAGCGGTGTCTTTGCCGCCGACATGCAGATAAGTCTGGTCAATGACGGCCCGGTGACCTTTATGCTGTCAAGCTGACTGCCAAAAATGTAGTGGCCCCATTGACAGGTAAAGGGCTGGGCGAAATATCGAGGCAGGTATAAGTACAGAAAACAGGCTGGGTGGAAACAATCGAGATTCAGTAATAATATTATCAGTAATAATATTAAAGGTTTCGCCATACAAGAATAAATTCAAAGGGGAATGACATGGAACCACTTGCCGCTGTGTTTTGGGTGTTTGGCTTGGTGCTTTTGGTGGCCAGCTGGATATTGATGTTGATTCAGTCGTTTAATGAAGACTACACCTGGGGGTTGGCGACTATCTTTTTGCCTCCCCTATCTTACCTCTACGGGTTGTTCGTTTGGCAAAAAGCCAAAGAGGCGATCGGGCTCGCTGTCATCGGCTGGATATTTGTCTTTCTGGCGCTGGCTTAACGGTCCTCGGGGCCGTGCCCGTTCCTAAGGGCTCTTAGTCCTGTTTTTCCTCCAGTTCCTGCTCTTTTTGCTGGTTTTTGACGACCAGGCGACCGAACACGACGCCGATCTCAAACAGCAACCACATGGGTAAGGCGAGTAGTAGCTGGGAAATGACATCCGGTGGGGTCAGCAGCATTCCGAGGACAAAACAGCCGACGATGATATAGGGGCGTTTGTGCGCCAGCCCTTCGGCCGAGACCAGGTCAGCGGAAATCAGCAGCACCGTTGCTACCGGAATTTCAAAGGCCAGCCCAAAGGCGAAAAACAGCTTCAAAACAAAATCCAGGTAGTTGCTGATATCGGTCATCACCGTTACCCCGGTGGGAGCGATACGGGTAAAAAAGCCAAATACAAGGGGGAAAACGACGTAATAAGCGAATGCCATACCGGCGTAAAACAGCACTACACTGGAGATCAGCAATGGCAGGGCAAGGCGCTTTTCCCGGCGGTAAAGGGCCGGAGCGACAAATGCCCAGAGTTGGTAAAACACGTATGGAATGGAAATAAATACGGCCACAAACAGTGTCAATTTAAAAGGCGTCAGAAATGGGGAGGCCACCTCCGTGGCGATCATACTGCTGTTTTCCGGAAGAAACTTCTGCAGAGGGGCAGAAACATAACTGTAGATTTCATTGGCGAAATAAAACAGGCCGCCAAATACCAGCAATATAAACAGAAAGCAGTACAACAAGCGGTTGCGTAGCTCGGTCAAATGTTGGACCAGAGGCTGTTCAACATCGTCGTTGTTGGGATCGTTTTCAGGCGCTGTCATTGCGGGCTACTATTGTTTTTCTTGATATTGTTTGTCTACAGAATCACTGGCCGCTGGCTTTGTGTCTGGCGCTGCTGGAGTGGGGGGCGATGGCTTGCTTCCGGGAGATTGTTTTGGTCGCAATTGGTCGTTGAGTATATTTTTCGTGTCGAAGTCTCCCCTCTTGACGACATCGTTTACTTCGTCGCGGGTTTCTTTCAGATTGCTCATTATTTCTTCGTTGTAGAGCTGGCGGCGTATTTCATCTGCTCCCAGCTGTTGCTCGATTTCCGACCGGGTTTCGCGCAGTCCGCGTTTTATCCTGCCCACCCAAAGGCCCAGCGTGCGCAACGCATCCGGTAGGCGCTCAGGACCGATCACCAGTAACCCTACAATGGCAATCAGCACTAACTCGAAAAATCCGATATCGAACACAGTTTATCGCCGCGCAGTTTAAGATTTCTTGGTTTCAACTTTTTCAGCGTCACCTTCGATCACTTTTTCGCTTTGAGCGACCTTACTGTGATCTTCAACCTTCTTTTCAGTGTCATCTTTCATGGCTTTTTGAAAACCTTTGATGGCACTGCCCAAATCACTGCCCAGACCTCTCAGTTTTCTGGTTCCGAACAAAAGTAGTATAACAGCCAGAATGATAAGTAGTTGACCAGGGCTAGGCATATCAAACCTCTTCTATATTTATATCTGAACTTAAAAGTAACTTCTCAATAACCCGGGGTATTTGTGCCTTCGATCCGGCGGCCATCCGGGGGTAGTTGGCCCAGACACGCCGCAAGTACGTCCGTGTAGGCTTGGCGTCGGCATCCATGCCTCCGACA